>CAZRND010000369.1:0-5460 GCA_964601345.1 uncultured Acidobacteriota bacterium
CGCAGGCAAGTATGCTATGTCACTGCCCCGAACACGAATGCAGCACCACCAAGACAAGCCTTCCGTCGGTCCCGACCGGGAATCTCGTCGGGCAGCCCCATGCCAAGGGCTTTACTGCCGGCAACCTGGCCTGGCACATCGTCACCGCCGAGCTTTGGTTCCTCGCGTCGGTGGCCAACGGACAGTTCGAAAGCCCTGCGCCGCTCGAATGCCCGAAGACAACCGGCGAGATCGTGGCGTTCTACGAGAAGAATTTTCCAGGCGTGATGGCCAAAGTAAAGGCTCTGAGCGGAGAGCAACTCGCCAAGAAGATCGCTTTCCACGGTTTCGAGAATTCCGGCACCGGATTCCTCGATCTCACCGGAAAGCACAGCATCCACCATCGCGGACAACTGGCGGCCTACCTGCGCACCATGGGCGAGAAGGTTCCCGCCATTTATGGCGGCAGCGCTGACGAGCCGATGAGTTAAAGCAGTTTTCGGACTGCGGCGAGCGTGGGGAGCGCCGGAATGGCTCCGCGCTTCAGTGTCACGAGCGCCCCGCACGCCGCAGCCAGGCGCACCGCTGTGGGCAATGGCATTTCGCGAAGCAAGCCGTAGAGCAATCCGGCCGTGAAGGCGTCGCCGGCGCCGGTCGAGTCGATCGTACGCACACGAAACGCCGGATAGTCGAAGCGCGTGCCCTCATGAAACACGGTGCCGCCGCGCGGCCCGCGCGTTACCACGACCAGCCGGGCCTTGGGGACCCCGCCCAGAAAGTCCACTTCCTCTTCGCTGATCTTGATCACGTCCGCGCGGCGCATCGCTTCGCGCATCCCGGCGCGAGCGCGCGCCGGCGATGCCCAGAGTGCCAGCCGCAAATTAGGATCGCAGGACACCAGCATCCCACGGCGGCGGGCGCGCTCCGCGGCCTCTAGCGTTGCGCTCCGGCTCGGCTCTCCAATCAAGGTGATGCTGCCGTAATGGAAGATGCGCGCGCCGCGCCACGGCGCCGCGCCGAGATCCTTCGCGCTGAGGAGGCGGTCGGCGCACGGATCGCGATAAAAGGCGAAGCTGCGCTCGTGGCGGCGGTCGAGCGCGACGAAGGCCAGCGCCGTAGGGGCTTGCCGCGTCACGGCGACTCCCGACGTGTCAACGCCTTCGCGGTCCAGCGTGCCCTTGAGGAAGCGGCCGAATTCGTCCGCGCCGATCTTCGAGATCATCGCGGACTTCGCTCCCAGCCGCGCTAAGCCCACCGCGACATTCGCGGGCGCCCCGCCCGCGGCGCGCCGGAATTCCGGCGCGTCCGCCAGCCGCACACCGGACTTCAGCGATACAAAGTCGATCAAAATCTCGCCCAGACAGATCACTTCAGCCATATCGAGTCACCATGTTAGACTTTTTCTTACTCTATGAAGAAATTTGCTTGGGTCATAGTCCTTACCATCTGCGGGCTTGCCGGAGCGCAGAGCAAGGCCATTCCTCCCGTGCGCCTGGTGGTGGATGCCACGGAAGCGCCGCGAAAGCTCTTTCACGCTCGCATGACATTCGCAGCCTCTCCCGGCGCCCTTACGCTCGTGTATCCCAAGTGGATCCCCGGCGAGCACGGCCCTACGGGTCCGATCATCAACCTCGCGGGCATGCACTTTTCAGCGAAAGGAAATCCGATCTCGTGGCAACGTGATTCCGTGGACATGTACGCGTTCCATCTGGACGTCCCGGCGGGCGCAACGTCCGTGGACGCCACGATCGACTTCCTCTCGCCCGGCATCACCGACGGCTTTTCGAGCGGAGCATCGGCAACGGCGCAATTGATGGTCCTGAACTGGAATCAATTCCTCCTCTACCCGGCCGGCCTCGCTACAGACGATGTCGTTTTTTCGAGCAGCGTGCGCCTGCCTGCGGGATGGAAATATGGGACCTCCCTTCCAGTGGCCGGCGAATCGGGCGGCAACGTCGACTTTCAGCAAGTTTCTCTGACCACGCTGGTCGATTCTCCGCTGATCGCCGGGGCCTATTTCCGTCGCGTGGAGCTCGCGCCGCGGCATTATCTGAATATCGTGGCCGACAGCGCCGCCGCCCTCGAAGCGCCCGAGGACCTGCTCAGCGCCTACAAGAAGCTGGCCGCCGAGACCACCACGCTCTTCGGCGCGCAACACTATCGCCAATACAATTTCCTCTACACGCTGAGCGATTACGTAGCCAGCTTCGGCCTCGAACATCACGAGTCGTCCGACGACCGCGTCCACGAGCGCACCATGATCGACGACGGCCTGCGCAAGCTCACCGCCAACCTGTTGCCGCACGAATTTACGCACTCCTGGAACGGCAAGTACCGGCGGCCCACCGGCCTCGTCACGCCTGATTTCCAGCAGCCCATGAAGGGCGAGCACCTTTGGGTCTATGAAGGACTCACCGAGTATCTCGGCGACGTCCTCACCGCGCGCAGCGGCTTGTGGTCACCGGAGATGGCCCGCGAATACCTGGCGCAGAGCGCGGCGAGCCTGGACCACCGTCCAGGCCGCACCTGGCGTCCGCTGATCGATACCACCGTCGCGGCGCAACTCCTTTACGACGCGCCCAAGGAATGGTTCGCCTGGCGGCGCGCGGTGGACTTTTACGATGAGGGCGAGCTGATCTGGCTCGAAGCCGATGCCATCATCCGCCGCGAGACGCAGGGACGCGCCTCGCTCGACGATTTTTGCAAGAAGTTTCATGGAGGCACGAGCGGACCGCCCGCGCTCAAGCCCTATACGTTCGACGACGTTGTCAACACCATGAACGAGGTGGCCAGGTACGATTGGCGTGGGTTCTTCAACAAACGCCTCAACTCGACCGCGCCCGGCGCGCCTCTCGGCGGCATCGAAGCCGCTGGATGGCGGATCACCTACAACAACGTTCCGAACGAGTTTCTGCGACTCAAGGATCAGGCCAACAAAGTCGCGAGCTTTGAGTTTTCGCTGGGCTTGACGCTGAAAGACGATGGGACCGTCGTGGACGCCATCCCAGGGATGCCCGCCGAGAAGGCCGGTCTCGCTCCGGGAATGAAGGTTGTGGCCGTGAACGGCCGGAAGTTTTCGCGGGACGTCCTGGCCGAGGCGCTGCGCGCCGATTGCCGCGTGTTGATCGAGAACGGCGAATTCTACAGCGAGAAAAGCATCGCCTATCATGACGGCGAACGCTATCCGCACCTGGTGCGCGACGGCGGGCGTCCCGACGTGCTCAGTGAGATTTGGAAACCGACAAGTCGTTGAAGGGGGCTCTATGTTCCGAAGACTTTTGATCGCGTTGGCTCTTCCGTGCCTGGCGTTGGCCCAAAATGCCGCGCTCGGCAGCGTGAATTTTCCGACCACGGGCGCGCCGGAGGCGCAAGCCCACTTTCTGCGCGGCCTGGCCGCTCTGCACTCCTTTTGGTTTGAGGAAGCGCTGAGGGAATTCCAGGAATCTACCAAAGCGGCTCCGGGCTACCAGATGGGTTACTGGGGCGAAGCCATGGCTTACAACCATCCGCTCTGGGCCGAGCAGGATACCGAAGCCGCGCGAAAGGCTCTTCAGAAGATCAAAGACACCGACGGCTTGACGGCGCGCGAGCAGGCTTTCATCGGTGCTGTGCGGGCTCTCTATGGCGAAGGCGACAAGCTGACGCGCGACAAGGCCTATTCCGGGGCGATGGAGAAGGTCTATCGCGATTATCCGAACGATCTCGAAGCGGCATGCTTCTACGCGCTCTCGCTGCTTGGCACCGTGCGCGGCACGGACAAGGGATTCCGCCGTCAGGTGCAGGCCGGCGCCATCGCTCTCGATGTGTACGCGAAGAATCCGATGCATCCGGGCGCGGCGCACTATATCATCCACGCCTTCGACGATCCCGAGCACGCCATCGTCGCGCTGCCCGCGGCTCGCCGCTATGCGGAGATCGCACCAGAGGCGTTCCATGCCCGGCACATGCCGTCGCACATCTTCCTGCAACTGGGGATGTGGCCGGAGGCGGCGTCTTCGAACGAATCGTCTTGGGCCGCGTCTGACGCTTGGGTAAAGCGCGCGGGACTTTCGCTCGCGCAGCGCGACTATCACAGCCTCTCGTGGCTGCTTTATGTCTACACGCAGCAGGGCCGCTTCAAGAAGGCCGAAGAGACGCTGGCGCTGATGCGTCGCGCGGTCGAGGGAAAGATGGGCGATCCTCCGGGACGCCCGAACTACTCGTCGAACATTCTTGCCGACATGGCCGCGACCTATATTGTGAATAGCGGACGCTGGGATCTCGATAAAACGCTGCTTCCAACCGCCGCGCCGGCCATGCCCGAAGGCCAGGGCGGCGAACACGCCAGACATGCCGGTCCTCCGAATACCACGCTCGCGGCGTTCGTGCGCGGGCTCGCGGAAGGCAGTGACGACATCAGCAAAGACAAAGGCAGCGTCCCCGAGATCCAGAATCTCGAAGTGCGCGCGGTGGCGGCGTCGAAACAAGGCAAGAGCAACGAAGCGATCGAGCTGCTGAAGAAGGCGACCGCGATCGAGGAGGACATGGCGCCGCCCTCGGGTCCGCCGCGTCTGATCAAGCCGTCTCACGAATTGCTCGGAGAGATTCTGCTGAGCGCAGGGAAGCCGAAGGAAGCCGCGCAGCAGTTTCAAATCGCGCTGCAGCGGCAGCCGAATCGCGCGCTTTCCCTGCTCGGCGCGGCCCGCGCCGCCGCTAAAGGCGGCGATCGCGCCGCGGCCACCGAAGCTTACAACCGGTTCCTCATCGCGTGGGACAAGGCCGACCCGGGCCTGCCCGAGTTGCGGGAAGCACGCGAGTATTCCGGTGCAGCCGTGCAAGGTAAGTCGACGACCGACGTGTCTCAATTCTCCTGGATGTCCGGATGTTGGTTGGGCGAGACCGGCGGGCGGCAGGTCGAGGAGTGCTGGACGCGTCCCTCGGGCGGCTCGTTGCTCGGCTCCGCGAAGACCGTTCGCGGCGGAAAGACCACCGGACGAGAGTTCATGGAGATCGGCGACAACGGCGACGGCCTGGCCTTCACCAACAAGCTCGTAAACGGGGAGATTCCTAATTGGGATCGCCCCACGGCGTCTTTCAAACTCCTGCGCCTCGAGGGCAAGGAAGCGATCTTCGAAGATCCGCAGCGGGAATTTCCGAGACGCGTGATCTATAGACTCACGCCCGACGGCATGCTGGTTGGCCGGATCGAAGGGACGCGCGACGGGAAAGCCTTGAGTGACGAAGTGCCGATGAAACCGCTAAACCGTTAGCTCTGCTTGCGCGTGGGCGTGGCCCGCACCGGAATCGTCCGCACCAGCGCTTTGCTGTTGCGATCGTCCGCAGCCGGCGGCCGTCCGGCGAGCTCGGTGCGCACGAAGCTGACGAAGGCCTGCATCTGCCGCTGCATCTCCCCCATCTTCTCGCGCATGTTCAGGATGATCTCGACGCCCGCCAGGTTCACGCCGAGGTCGCGGGTCAGGTTTAATATCAGGTCCAGACGCT
>CAZRND010000370.1:0-5453 GCA_964601345.1 uncultured Acidobacteriota bacterium
AGTCGGGTACCGGCAATACCTCTTTGCAGAGGACTTGATGGTCGAGCCGTTCTTGCCGACGGTACCTTTGATGGTGCCCTGCTCGTTGTTCTTTTGCGTGGAGAGCTCGCTGAATTCGGTGTTGACCTCGCCGCGGCGGGCCGTTGCGTCCACCTGGAAGTGACTCGCCGAAGGCAAGGCGACCTCGATTCGGCCGCTCTTGTTCTCGACCTCGATGTTCTGAACCGGCATTTTCTTGGTGCTGAGGTCGATGGAGGCATCGCGGTCCGTGATCTGCACCGGGCCGTCGAAATCCTCGATGTGAATGTCCTTGGCGCGTGTCGTGACACTCACCGGGCCGCTCGGCTCGGTGATGCTCAGGCTTCCCATGGTCATGTCGACCTTGCCCGGCAGCTTCTGGATTTGAAGATCGGTGCGGGTGCTGGTCATGTGCAGGACCTTCTTTACGCCGGCAAAGCCGATCGTGGTGTATTCACCGCGCACGACCACCTCACCGTCCACGTCCGTCACCTGCAGGTCGTTACCCCGGCCGTCCATTTCCACGTTGCCTTTGATGCGCTGGGCGGTGAAAGAGCCGCGCCGCACATCGGCACGCACGTTCCCTCCCACGTCTGCAAGCGAGACGTCGCCGCGCTCGACGTTCAGGGCCAGGGGACCCGCTACTTCATTGACGTTTACATCGCCACGCTTGCTCTGGATGTCGAGGACCGCGCCCTTCGGCAGGTGAATCTCCAGATTCGATGTCACCGAGCCGCTCCGGCCGGCCAGGCGGTCGGCGTTGGTGCGAATCACGTAGAGGCTGCCCTCCCTGGCAATTTCAAGCTTCGTAGACTCATTCATTTCCCGGGCGGCGGATTCGTTTCGGGTCCGGACTTCCTTCTCCGCCTTTACCTGAATCTCGGGCGAATCGGTGCCTACCACGCGAACCTCGCCGCGCGGATTGATGACCGTAACGCTGGGCGTCTTCTCCGAGACGGCTTGCTTGGCTTCCTCTGTGTAGTTGTACTTGTCGAAGAACCAGGGAATTTCCCCGATCTGGATGACTCCGCCCCTATGGATGCCAAAGCCAACCAAAGCGATGAAGATCAGCAAAAACACTTCTCCACCTGTGAGAACGGGGCGGGGCGGCGCATCCGGATCGGCCGGAGTGAGCGCCTGAATCAGCTTCGCGAGCCCGAGAACGATCAGCAGCACGGGCCAGTATTTGCCGAGCAGCTCCCAAACCTGTATCTCGGGGCGAAAGTTTCGGACCAGGAACAGCACTCCGAGTCCGGTGAGCAGAATGGGGCCGAGAAGCCCTCCTCTACGACGCATTGTTTTGCCCTCCGACATCCAGGCTGGCGCCCTTTGCCGCGACTCCTGTGTCCGTCATAGGGGGGTACCGGCGCGTTCCGTGTCCGGCGTCAGACGCGAATCGCTGAAAAGTCTTGCTCAGGCCCATCACGATCAGGATGACGGGCCAGGTCTGCGAAAACGAGTAGAGATTCCAAATCTGGTCGAGAGCAAAAAGCAAACCAATGGTGATCAGCATGAGCGGGGCTTGCAGCCCGCGAATCCGGCATTGCTGGCAGGCGCACTTGTAGTACTTCATCCTTACTCCTCATCCGGCGGGAGGTTGGGTTTGGCGCCTCCCGGTCCCACACGGTTCGCCATCATGCTCAGGCCCAGCCCGATCAGGACCAGCGGCCAGAACTTCAGCACGGCGCTGAGCGTCACGTATCCGAGATTATTCAGAAGGAAGATGCCTCCCAGGACGATCAGGAAGATCGCGCCGCCCGAACGGCCGACGCCGCCCGACGTCGAGAGGATGCCCGACCATTCGTCGGGAATCTCGCCGCGCAGGCGCTTCTGCGCCGTGTGATAGGCCTCGATCGCCATGTAGAACACGAAGGCGAATGTCAGCATTCCGAAGAGCGGCTCGAAGCCGTGAGCCAATCCGTTGTCCATAATGCTGATCAGCATTCCGAAGATGATCACGTGTACGAACGCCTTCGCATATTGGCAGTTGTAGATCGCGCCGACGCCGGGGATGAAACCGAGGCCGAGTGCCAGGCCGGGATGCGGCCCGCTCCGCCGGTATCCCATCTCGTCGGGACGCAAAGAGGACGCGCCCGAGATTTCATGGGCCAGGCAGCTCTCACAGAATATGGTGCCGCGCACATCGCGCTTGCATTCATTGCACATGGCTCGCCCGCAGGTGCGGCAGAAGGCAGCCGATTCACGCTCTTGATGAGTTGCGCAGTTCATAAGGATTCTCCTCGCTCGCCACTACCCACTCGCCCCTGGGCACAAGCGACCATTTTCGATTTAACTGCTTCGGCGTGGACTCCGGCCGGGGCGTTTCTTTCTTCTTCTCTACCTTCGGCGCGGCCGCGGGCTGTTCGTCTTCCCGCAACGCTTGCAACTGGCTTTGGATTTCGTAGACCACGCGCAGATCGCCGTAATACTTCACCACCCGGCTCCCCGCCAGATGAACCTTGCTATTGATGTTGTAATAGAGCGCCGTCGGGCTGAGGTCGGCCATTTGCACGTTCCGGACGTCCACGCCCGCAAACCGCAACATCAAGGAGAACGAAATCGCCGCCATCGCCGCGCCCATGGCAAAGCGGGGCTCGAGCATCGGCTGCAGCATCGGACGCAGCGCCGGACGCACCCAGTTCAGGAATCGCTCGCGCCATCCGAGAGCCGGGCCGGCCGTCTGTTCGAGAATCCTGTTGACGAGGCCGTCCGGGACGGGCAGCTCGACTGCAGCGGTCGTCCACTGGAAGGAGACACGCATGTCTTCGACGGTCGAGGTACAAGCCGGGCAGAAGTCCAGGTGCGTCTGCACCGTCTTAAGGTCGTCTCCAGCCAGAGAGCCGTCGATGTATTCCGCTAGGAACGGCTCCACTTGCGTGCATGAGATCGGGTTCATATTAAACAGCTCCGTGCGTACCACTCATCCGCTTCAAGACTTGTCCCAGGGCGACCCGTCCGCGATTGATCCTGGACTTCACGGTCCCTTCCGGGACTTTCAGGATCACGCTGATCTCCCGGTATTCCAGTTCCTGCAGATCGCGCAGGATCACGGCTTCTCGAAGGTCGGGGGAGAGCCGGTTCATGGCGGACTGCAACACCTCGCTCGATTCCCGCCCACGATAAATCATTTCCGGCGACATGGCCACAGGCCCTTTCTCCTCCAAAACCTCGAGCTGGCCTTCCTCGTCCAGTGAATCGACCAGCCGTTCCTTCTTGAACTTCCTGTAATGGTCGATGAGAAGGTTCCGGGTGAGACTCGTGAGCCAGGTGGTAAAGCTGCCCTGCGCTCCCTCAAAACTGCCCAGAGTCCGGAAGACGCGAAGGAAAACGTCTTGCGTCAGGTCCTGGGCCTCTTCGGACCGACCAGTGAAGCGATAACAGAGATTGTAGATGCGGCGGGTGTGGGCCTTTACCAGATCCGCCCATGCCGCCTGATCTCCGGCCAAGCAGCGCTCGACCAGAATCGCGTCGGTTTCCAAGCCCGCCTTCTATTCTTCTCGTTCATCTGCTCCACTGTAGTAAACGAGAGTCACGCCGGGAAAGTTCAAAGAATCTGTGAAGTAGGGGGCATTCTAACACTGGTTACCCCCTTCCGCCTTTACTAAGGCGGTCGGTTGGTTCAAGATAGCCCTTGGCCCATGGGGAAGTCTCGACTGCGCTATCTGCTGACCGGAATTGCCGCCCTCGCCCTGATCATCTATGCATTTCAGAAGCTCAGCCGCAACCCGGCATGGCAGCATTTCGACCGTCACAAGCTCTGGACGGCCATGGGGCAGGTGCGGCTCCCCGAGGTGATTGGGGCCATGCTACTGATTTATTTGACTTATCTCCTGCGGAGCCTGAGGTGGTATGAGTTCTTCCGGCCAGTGAAGCGTCTGTCGATTTACAACCTTGCCGTCGCCACGGTGCTAGGTTTTGGCGCGGTGGCCGTCTTTGGCCGCCCCGGAGAACTGGTTCGCCCGTACATGATCTCGCAGCAGGAAGACGTTCCCGTCTCCGGCCAGTTGGCAATCTGGCTCCTCGAGCGGTTCTACGATGGTGTCGCCCTCATCCTCTTTGTCGGCGCGGCAATCTTTCTTTCCGGCACGTCGGACGACTCGGGCGGCCAGGTGGCCCCCGTCTTGAGCGGCATGAGGCATGCCGGAACCGTCCTGATGATCGTGACGGCTGTGTGCGTGACGCTGCTCGTGCTCTACGAGAGGCACTTGCAGACGTGGGAGCCCTGGGTGCTGGCGCGGCTTAGATTCCTGCCGAAGCGACTGGCCGAGCCGATCCGCCGGCACATGGTGTCGTTCGCGCACGGCCTTTCGAGCGTCCGGAGCCGGCGCGCGCTGGCTCTTGGCGCGGCGTATTCGTTGCTGGTCTGGACGACGATCTCGGCGGCGTTCTGGATGACCTTGCAAGCCCTCGGTCCGCCGATCGACGATCTGAATTTCTCGGCCTCGATGCTGGTGATGGGTTTTGCCATCGCCGGATCGGTGATCCAGGCGCCGGGAGTCGGCGGCGGAACGCAGGTATTTACGATCATCGCTTTGACCGAGATCTACGGCGTCTCGCCGGAGATCGCGACCAGCGCCGCTCTGATTCTCTGGGTGCTGGCGTTCATCTCCGTCATCCCGCTGGCCGTCTTTCTTTCCGTGCGCGAGGGGCTCACCTGGGGTAAGCTGCGTGGGATGACGAAGCAGCCCGGGGCGATATCGTGAAGTGTCCGTTCTGCGGTCACCCCGAAGATAAGGTCGTAGATTCCCGCGAGAGCAAAGAAGGGGATTCGATCCGGCGCAGGCGCGAGTGTCTGAGCTGTGAGCGCCGCTTCACGTCGTATGAGCGCATCGACGAGATTCCCTACCTGGTGGCGAAGAAGGATGGGCGCCGCGAGAAGTTCGATCGCCAGAAAGTCCTCGGCGGATTGTTGAAGGCCTGCGAGAAGCGTCCGGTGAGCATGGCCAAGCTCGAGGCCATGGTGAACCAGGTGGAAGCCTACGTCGCCGAGTCGCCGGACCGCGAGCGGTCGACGTCGGAGCTGGGTGAGTTTTTGATGGAACGCCTCAAGAGCCTGGACAAGGTTGCCTACGTCCGCTTCGCGTCCGTCTATCTCGACTTCAAAGACATCCGCGAGTTCATGGGAGAGCTGAAGGACCTGCTGAAGAGTAAGTAGGCTTCGCTTACAGCTTCAAATACGCAGCGATTTCGCCGGCAAAACTGTGTAAGCCATCCAGCTTCGTATTGATGTATTCATGGACCCGTCCGCGATCAACGGCCATGTATTCATGCACGAGGAGATTACGGAAACCGGAAATACTGGTCAGTTTACCAGAAGTCTCTGAGCTGATAATCGCTGAAGCGGCCATCGCGGGAAGGATCTCCGCGTAACTGCCGGGCCGGGCGATTCCCTTGGCGGAAAGACAATGACTGCCGATGTCGAAGACCGCCTCGAT
>CAZRND010000371.1:0-5427 GCA_964601345.1 uncultured Acidobacteriota bacterium
GTACGCCTGCCATGGGGGCAATTACTCGCGTTCGGGCATGCTCCAAGCCGCGCGAGCCGAGGAGAAGGCTGCGGCTAAAAAAGACCCCTGAGGAGCTGTGCCCACGTGCATCTGCGTCGGTTTTTGACGGCCGAGTGGCGCGACCTGCTCTTGCTGAACTACGAGGTGGACCCGACCTTGCTGGGACCATTGATCCCGCTGGGTACGGAGCTGGATGACCACGAAGGGCATACCTATGTCAGCCTCGTCGCGTTCCGCTTCATCGACACTCGGGTGCTGCAGCTGGCGGTTCCGCTCCATCGAAACTTTGAGGAACTCAACCTCCGGTTCTACGTGCGCCGCGAGGTCGGTGGCGAGCTGCGCCGGGGTGAGGTCTTTGTCCGGGAGGTGGTGCCCCGGCGAGTGATCGCGACGATGGCACGCGTCCTGTACAACGAGCCCTATATCGCCCTGCCCATGCGCAGCCAGGTCGATGGCGTGCCGCCGGTCGTCCGCTACGCATGGGCAGCCGGGGGTAAGTGGCACAGCCTTGAGGCACGGGGAAACGGCGCCGGCTTGGTCCCTCCCGCTGGCAGCCACGAGGCCTTTATCGCCGAGCACTATTGGGGCTACACGCGACGGCGGGACGGCGCCACGAGCGAGTACCGCGTGGAGCACCCACGCTGGCACGTCTGGCCGGCGACCGAGCTGCGCATGGAAGCCGACTTCTCGGCGCTCTATGGGCCCACGTTCGGAGCTGCACTGGTGCAACCCAAGACCGCCTTCATAGCGGCTGGCTCCGCCGTCGCCGTGCATCTGCCTCAGCGCCTAGATGTGGGTAGGGCGGCAGCTTAAGTCGTGGCGGGAAGTGGTTCGAACAAATGGCTGACTCTGAAAATAGCGACGTCCTGATTCGGGTGATCGTTGACCAGCCGCCGGATGGCGTTGCATTCCAGCTCCAGCGCGGCAAGCAGGAACTGGCGCCTGCGGTGCGCGCGACGCCAAGAGAAATCGTTTTCGAGTTCGCGTTGCGTATCGGGAGAAGGCCGACCGGTGAACCCAATTTCCTCGGGCCTTTCGTTCAAGTCCCTCCGGCACATCGATTCGTGTATATTAATTCCGGAACCTTGGCCGGGCAAAGCGATTCATGCTGGACGCGACGGGCGAAGGTCCCCCTCACCGGTATCACGTGGGATTTGATCGAACAAGCTCGCGACGCCGAGGCGATTCTGGAGTCGCACGTGGCGGGCACCGGGCGCGATGGCGGTCCAGCATGCGCCAGCGTGCCTCTTCGCGCCGGTTGGCGCGTTGTGCGGTCCGCTCGAGGCGATCGAGCCAACGGCGGCCATCGCGGCTGAGCCGTAGGCCGTTAGGCTGTCAAGAATTCAGGAACATGCCAGTTCCCAAATCAGTCCGCGCAGCCGACCGCCACAGCCAGCGCCCGGCACACATTCCGCAACTGTGCCACGTCCAGCGATCCGACAAATGAGACCAACCGCGCACTCTCCACTGTCTGAACGTGATCCAGGTTCACCGCTGAATCGTGCTTCAGGCCCTCGTTTATGCCGACAGCCACCTCGCTGGGCGCCCCGCGACGTGTGGACATGATCGGCGCGACCATGACGGTGTGAAGCAACGGGATCACTTCCTGCCGCGTGAGAACCAGCACCGGGCGGCGCTTGTCCGGCGCCTTGAAGCGATACATCCAGATCTCACCGCGATTCACTCCTCGGGCCATACACCCTCGTTCTGCCAGCCGCTGAATTCGGCGCCGAGCTTCGGATTCGCGCCATACGCCCGGACGTACCGCTCAGCGATCGCGCGCTTGCGCCGCTTGCGCAAATACTCCTCTGCGGCCTGCCTGAGGATCGCCGAGCGGCCCTCCCGACGCACCGCCTCGTCGCCATCGAGTTTGGCCAACAGCTTTTCATCCATTGTAATTTGTATAGCTCTCATATTGTATATACTACCACATAAATGATGTACCTGTTGCAATCTCTGGTAAGATGCGGCGCACGGGGGATACGTGCAGCGAATCCGCTTCCAGACGTGGGTCTTCCTCGCCCTTGCCGCGGCGTTCTTCCTGATCCGCGATTTTCGCGTCGCATCGGAAAGCCCGCGGCTCGTCCTTCTGCCGGCCGGTTGGTCGGCAGGTTTTGGGGCCGGCGCGGAGGCCCGCGAGGCCCGCGAATCCCTGACAAAGGTCGGGTTGGACGTTGTTCCCGATCCCCTCGGCAACTTCTTCTGGCTGACGAGGATTCTCGAACGCAGCTACACCCTCGAACGGTACGTCTCACCAGACGAGTTTCTGCGTCTCGGGCGCGAGGCGATCAGCCGGAAGGATTGCGAATTCCTGGCCTTCGCGGCGATGCACGCACCGCGGACTAGACGCCAAGAGATCCGCGAATTCGGGGACCACTTGGCCGCGTGTCCCGACCAGACTTGGGTTCTGTCGGAGCTGGCCGCGCGCCTGGAAGGCGACCAGTCCGCTCCCCAGCCGATGCTTGCTTGGATTAAAAACGTGGAGGCTTGGGACGCCGAGAACGCGGCTCCCATCGTCGCCCACGCCGATTTTCTCAAGAGGGGTCGGCCGAAGATCGAAAACGAGCCTGCCTCGAATCGCAGCGCCTTCTTGGCGGCCGTCACGCAGGAGATGGAGTGGTTTCGTCTCATGGAGGCGGCTTTCGGGAAGAGCCGAATGGACCCCTACTTGAATCGGCGCTTCGATTTGGAACGAAGGGTCTTGCAGCGCAGAGGCTGGGATAATCCTCCGACGACTACGTTGCTCCTGACTGGGTCTGGACCGACGCATCTCACCCTCGTTGTGTACGCACGGCTAGCCGTGGACAAAGTTGCGGCAGACGCGGCAGACGCTGGGCGGAAGGATGAGGCCCTGAGAAACTACCGTTCGATCGCTCGGTTCGGCGCCATCCTACTCACCGAGGATGAGGATGTGCTCGAGAGAGTCGTCGGCCTCGCAGTCCAGGCGATTGTGAACCAGCGGCTGGCCCCCGCCCTGAGGGAAGCCGGCCATGCTGCCGAAGCCGCGACGCTCGAAGCAAACGAAACCTCTATCCGGCGAGAGCTCAACCATCGTGGCGATAGCCCCGCCCTGCGAACTACCAATCGGGCTTGGGCAAGGTTCCTGTTGATCGTCTCTGGGACGCTGGTCTGGTTCCTTGTCTTACTTAACGCCATATGCCTGGTTTACCTGATCGCCAGAGGGCAACCGCGGGAGGACGCCAAAACCCGCCTCCTGCGCATCGTCGCGGCCGCGGAGGGCTATTTCGCGCCCGCACTGCTCGCTTCGTGTCTCGTACTCTACCTGACGTACTTGCCTTACGCCGAGAATTTTCACTACTACATGAGCACGAAAGAACCGGTCTTCCGCTTGTATGACCTGCTCAAGAACAGCCTTCCTCAACTCGACCTCGAACTTTCCCGTTTTCGTTCACAGACTGAGTTGCCGATTCAGACGACGGTTCTGGAGTATGCCGGACGGGCGCTGCGCATCCTCCTGTTCATTGCCGTGCTGATCCTGACGGGCATCGGCCTGTGGCGGCTATTCGCTTTTGTACGGCGGCGGCTGCAGCACGTGCGGCTGCCCGCGCCCGTCTTCGCCGGTCTTCTGGCGGCCACCATGCTTTTCTCACTCGGCTACGTCGTTAACAACTACCTGACCTTGCGCAGTGAAGCCGGCGAGTTGGGGCTGCGGCGGCGGGAAGTCGAAGCGGAGCAAAAACGGCTGGCAAAACCCATCGCCGATTATCGCCGCACGAGCGAGCTGAGGCGCGCGCTGGTCCGTAAGATTGAGCTTATTGACGCGCTGCGAAAACGTCAGCCGGATTCGTTCGAAGTACTGGCAGAGGTGGGCCGTGCCCTAAGGCAGAGTCCTGGAGTTGGCCGGCTGAAGCTGCGACAGATATACGACGGGTTCATCCTGGATGGAATTTCTGAGAATCCCCCACAGGCGGCAGGATTCATCGCCGCGCTCAAGCGCGGTAAGATGCTCAAACGGGTCGAGTTGGACAGCGCTTATCCCCGAAGCGAAGCAATCGGAGGAGGAGTCGGATTCTCCATATCCGCACGCGACACGGTGGAACCGGCAAAGTGAAGAATCCAAGGAGAAGCTGACATGAAAAAGGTCGCTGTTGTTCTAATCTTGGGAGTAGTGGCGGTTTGCGCGCAGCAAACTCGCCGCGAAGTCGTGAATCCGGCCGCGACGCCGGCTGAAGACGCGCGCGCGAACAGCGACAAAGTGCCGGATGGCTACGCGATTCACGCGCGCTTCGAGCGCGTCGCGATTCTGCGATTCAAGTACGATACCGACCTGCTCGCGGGAATCGAGAAGCTGGTGAAGCAGGAAAAGATTCGCAACGCCGTGATCCTCTCGGCGCTGGGTTCGGTGCGGAATTATCACGTGCACCAGGTCAGCAATCGCACATTCCCCGTTAAAGACACCTTCGTGAAAGATCCGACCGCGCCCGCCGACATCCTCGGTATGAACGGATACATCATCGACGGCCGCGTGCACGCGCACATTACGCTCGCCAATCCCGAGAGAGCCTTCGGCGGCCACCTCGAGTCGGGGACGAACGTCTTCACCTTTGCCGTGATCACGCTTGGCGTCCTCGATCCCGCCGCCGACCTGAGCCGCGCCGACGACAAGACGAACCGATGACTCACATCGCCCTTCTTCGCGGCATCAACGTCGGCGGCAAGAACATGATCCCGATGAAGGATCTGGCTCTCCTGTTCACCAAGGCCGGATGCACCGATGCTCAGACCTACATCCAGAGCGGCAACGTTGTCTTCAATGCTGCCGCGGCGCTGGCGAAGAAAATCCCGGGCATCATCGATGCCAAGTATCACGTCCCAACCGTGATGCGCACCGCGGATGAAATGAAGGAAGCAATCAAGAACAATCCCTTCCTCAAGGCCGGCATCGACGAGAAGTTCCTGCATGTTTTTTTCCTGGCTGACGTGCCGCTCCCGCAGAACGTTGCCGCCCTCGATCCAAACAGGTCCCCAGGCGACAGGTTCGTGGTCCGTGGACGCGAGATCTATATTCACGTTCCCAACGGCATGGGCCACACCAAGCTCGCCAACACATGGTTCGATTCGAAACTGAAGACGGTCAGCACGGCCCGGAACTGGCGCACCTGCCTCACGCTCTACGAAATGACGCAAGGCTAGTGGTACACTGGGCCGTCCGGATGTAATTCAGATTACAGAGGGCCGTCATGTCAAAACGAGTCGCAACCCTTCTTGGCTTATTCTCCCTTTTCTTCATGGTCGGTTCTGCGGCCAGTCCCGGGACGCGCCTGTTGCGCATGCCGACGGCCAGCGCCACGCAGATCGCATTTGCGTATGCGAACAACATCTGGATCGTCGAGCGATCGGGCGGCATGGCGCGACGGCTCACGAGTTTTCAAGGGCAGACGTCGA
>CAZRND010000372.1:0-5426 GCA_964601345.1 uncultured Acidobacteriota bacterium
CTATCGTCGCGCAGGATACCAAGACCCTTTTCCCCACGCAGTATTACGACGCGCCCGCGCGCTATTTCCGGCGCCTCAGCCAGTTGGCGCCGGCGGTGAAGGTTCGCTATGTAGAGGTGGATCAAGCCGACCAACTCAGCCGCGTGCTGACCCAAGCGCACAAGCTGGAATCGACGGTGGTGGCGGTTCGCATCGCTACGCAAAACGAGGCAGACATGCTCCGCGTCTGGCTCGAGGCATCGCCGCGCCACCGCGCGATCCTGTTTCACTCCGGGCTTTATCCCTACGCCCAAGGTCTGTTCGAGGACTTCCCGGTCCAAGTGACCTTCGGCGACCTGCATCCCCGATTTGTGAAAGGCCGTTCCGAATGACACGACCCACCGTTTCCGGCATTTCGCCTCTCTTTATCGTAGCGAACGTTCCGGCGACGCTATCGTTCTATCGCGACAAGTTGGGTTTCGAGGTTACGTTTCGAGGACCAAGCCCGGAGGACGAGTTTTTCGGTATCGTCCGCCGCGGCGGCGCGATGATCATGTTCAAGGCGCTCGGCGTGATCGTCGACGGCAAGGAGGTCATCGTCGACCCGGTGCCGAACTATGGCCGTAAGCCGGCGTGTAGCTGGGACGCCTCTGTGGAAGTGCCTGATCCGGACGCGCTAGCCGCCGAATTCGCGTCGCGCGGCGTGGTTTTCTCCGTGCCGATAAGGGACAATGATGACGGACTTCGGGGTTTTGTGATCAAAGACCTTGATGGCTACGGTCTGTTCTTCGGATGTATGCGAAGGTGAGCCAGCTAGAAATGCTTTACAGGCGAGTCGCGCGGTCGGCTCGGGCTTCACTTGCAAGCCTGCTTAGCACCTTCTGCGAGGCTCCAAACTGTTTGCTCCAGTGCTCCTCATCTCGAAGTTCTGCGAGGAGCCAACGGTCGAGTCGATCCTGCTCCTTAGGTTTTAGAGTCGCCAACTTGGCGACCACTGCATCGAGCGTACGGGTCATGAACCAAGTATACCGCACGTACGCTCCGACCCTTTTTTGAGGCACATCGGCGACGCGAATGAGGTCAACTCTCGTCTGCTATGCTATCGAGACGGACGTGGGTCTTGCGGCTTCCGGAGTAGACTCACTTCCCAAGGCAGATGGATTCCGCCCACACTACCATCCTTCGCGATCGCAAGGCGCTTCTGGACCGCCTGGGAATCCCAACGCGTCTCGCCGTTTGGTTGCGTCCGCAGCACGGCCAGGCGGGCGATAGAGTCAGTAAGCTTGGGGGCAACTTCGACTGGCCGTCTGGGGTTGCGTGGCCCGTTTGTCCAGGTCAGGACGTGCATTTCGATGAGACTGAGGTGCAGAACGACTACTACGTCCCCGTTGCTCAATTTTTGAAGACTGATTTCCCAGAAGTCGAATTTCCGTCAGGCTCTGACATTCTTCAGGTGCTATGGTGCCCTCGATACCACGAGGATCCAGATACCGACTGCGGGATGCTCGGTCCCCGCGTCAGTGCTTTCTGGCACCGAATCGCTGACCTTCATCCGTTTCCAAATCCAATGCCCCGGTGTCCAAATTCGTCGTTACTACCGTTCGAGTGCCGGTTGAATCCGATGCGGGTGGAAGATGTCGCTCATTGGCAAGACTGGACAGCCGAGCACAGGCAAGTCTTCGAAGAGTTCAGGACCCTTCAGGAATCACAACATGCGCCGATAGGGGAGGCCTCGGAAGCGCTCGCAAAACTTGGCTTCCGTTTTAGAGGGGCGTTCGGACCCGCGCCGCAAGATTTTCCAGACGCCAAGACATGGATGGACTTGCACCAGCGTGCCTTCAGAGAACTGCTTGACATTGAGGCTAAACGGCGAGAGGCAAGGAGGGCGTCGAAACAGTCACGCGACGTCCAAGAAGCTATGGCGGATTTGGACCTTATCCAGGTGCCGGGTTCGAAGCTACTAGGATTTCCGGAATGGAATGGCGGAGATTATCCCGACTGCGACTGTGGGGAACAAATGTCGCATCTGGTTACGTTTCATCAACACGAAGTCGGCGAATCCTCGGAGTGGTATTGGCTTTATGACCCATCCTCTCAAGATCAAGCAGTCCATCGAAGCGTTTCGGGGACGGCTCTCTTTGACGGTTGGGTGCTTGCGTTTTACTGTACTAGGTGCCAACACCGCCCAGTAAAAAGCCTTATGCTGAATAGTTGATTGGTGCGAGTGGAGGGACCTGAACCGGGTTTATCCAGGTCGACGACATGCGAACAGCAGCGGCCCGTCTTCAACAGCGAGGTTATGTGGTTGTCCGGCGATTGCTTGAGGCGCGAGAGAACGCTGTCGTCGCTCGCGCACTCGATCGCTTGACTGTGCGCGGCGCGGGTAGCAGGAATCTCCTCGATCGGCCCTGGTGCCGCGCATTAGTTCTGCGCGTGAGAAGGCGTCTCGCAGGCTCGAACGTGCTGCCGGAGTCATTCGTTGCCGTGCAGTGCACGCTGTTCGACAAGACTGCGGACCGCAATTGGCTGGTGCCGCTCCATCAGGATCTTTCCATTCCTGTCCGTGCTCGGGTCGAGCACCCGTCCATTGGTCCGTGGTCTAAGAAGGAGGGCGGGCACTTTGTTCAACCGCCGGTCGAGGTGCTCAAGAATCTGGTTGCCGCTCGCGTTCACGTTGATGATTGCTTTGCGGAGAACGGCCCGCTCAGAGTCGTGCCTGGTTCCCATCGTCGCGGCAAGTTAAGCGCTGCGGACGCGGCCGAGTTGCGGTCCTCACTCGGCGAGAAGGAGTGCCTGGCCGTGAAAGGCGATGCTCTTCTCATGCGGCCGTTGCTCTTACACGCCTCGTCGAAGGCGAAATCACCATCACGTCGGCGCGTGTTGCATGTGCTGTTCGGGCCACGCGAATTGCCGAATGGCTTGGAGTGGAGGCACGCTGTCTAGGTTCACCGTTCGTCGCGGATTGATTGTGATTGCCGCGTGGATCATTTGGCCGGTAGTAGCGATCGCTCTCGATTACTTCATACGTCTGTCTATCTCTACCAGCCGTGGCTGCAGTATTGAAGGATGCGACTTCGATCCCGGCATCTGGGACGCCCTCCTTCTCTTTGGACCTCTTGTTTTCCTGACTGTCCGTTGGTGGCGGCTTCGAAAACGGACTTGAGATGATGGTGCGGAAGGAGGGATTCGAACCCTCACGCCCTTTTGGGGCGGTGGATTTTGAGTCCACTGCGTCTGCCGTTCCGCCACTTCCGCGTGTGTGTCCGTTCAGTTTAACACGGATGCTATACTGATCCTTCCGCATGAAGAAACGCATCCTCACCGGCGACCGGCCGACGGGCAAGCTGCACCTCGGACACTACGTCGGCAGCCTGGCAAACCGCGTCCATCTGCAAAAAGAGATGGAGCTGTGCGTCCTCATCGCCGACTATCACACGCTCACCACCAAGCCCGAGGAGTCGCAGCAGCTCGAAGCGCGCATCCGCGAAATCGTTCTCGATTACCTGGCCGTCGGCATCGATCCCGAGATCAGCCGCATCTATATACAGTCGCAACTTCCTGAGACGGCAGTTCTGCAGTTGCTCTTCTCGATGTTCACGCAAGTTCCCCGGCTCGAACGTATCCCGACGCTGAAGGATATCCTCCGTGTCCTGAAGATTCCGGATGCGTCTCTCGGATTGCTCGGATATCCGGTTTTGCAAGCCGCAGACATCCTGATTGTCCGCGCGCACCTCGTGCCAGTCGGCAAGGACCAGGAGTCGCATATCGAGCTGACGCGCGAAATCGCGCGCCGCTTCAATGGACTCTATGGCCAAGTCTTCCCCGAGCCGGACGCGCTCATCGGCGAAGTCCCGACGCTCGTCGGCACCGACGGACAGGAGAAGATGAGCAAGTCGCTCGACAACTGCATTTATCTCTCCGACAGCTCCGAAGAGGTGAAGCGGCGGGTCATGAATATGTACACCGATCCCACGCGCCTGCGCGCTACCGATCCGGGGCACGTGGAGGGCAATCCTGTCTTCGCCTACCACGACGCTTTCAACGACAACAAAGCCGAGGTCGCCGACCTGAAGGAGCGCTATGTCGCCGGCCGCGTTGGCGACGTGGAGTGCAAGAAGAAACTGGCGGCCGCGATCGATCGCTTCCTCGACCCGATGCGCGAGCGCCGCGCGGCCTTCGAGCAGAAACCGAATTATGTGCGGGATGTCCTACACGCGGGCATCGCCCACGCCCGCAAGCTCGGCGCGGAGACGATTCATATGGCGCACGCGGCGATGGGCATGGAATATCCGACCCTGAAGTAACTCGCGCTTACTTCCCCATTCGCAAAATCTCGGCATACTCGGCGGCGGTAAGCGGCGAGACCGCGATGGGACGCATCATGTGGAACAGCTTCATCGGCTTCAGTTTCGGATTGGCCTTGAGCTCCGCCAGCGGGATGGGACGCGCCAGTTTGGCAACGGCGCGAACGTCCACGACCCAATTCTTTTTATCCTTCAGCGCGGGATTCTGATAGGCGTCCGAGACCGCCTCGAGCGTCGCGACCACCTGCTTTTCGGGAGCGGTGTGGTAGCCGATGATCGAGTCGCCCTTCTTGATTTCGCCTAGATATCGCTGCGCGGCGCCGCCGAAAACGCCGTCCCACGTATCGCGCTTCGTTTCAAAGAGCTTATCGAAGTGGTAGCTCTCCGGATCGCTGAGGAAGAACCAATAGGACATAGGTCCTATGCTACACTAAACGCCATAAGCGTATGGCCGAAGGACCAACTCCCCCCACTCAGATTGGGCGCTACCAGATCGTTGGCGAGCTGGGGCACGGCGCTATGGGTGTGGTCTACAAGGGATTCGATCCGAACATCGGCCGCACCGTGGCGATCAAGACGGTGCTGCTGCACCAGGGCGATCCAGAAACTTTGGAGCGCTTCCGCCGGGAAGCGCAGGCCGCCGGGGTCCTCTCGCATCCCAACATTGTGACGATCTACGACGCGGGCGAGGATCAAGGCGTCTTCTACATCGCCATGGAGTTCGTGCAAGGCGAAACGCTGCAGGACCTGGTCTCGCGGGGCCCGGTGGCGGTGGAGACGGCCACCACCATCCTCGGGCAGATCGGCGCGGCGCTCGATCACGCGCACTCCCGCCAGATCATCCACCGCGACATCAAGCCGGCCAACATCATGCTCTGCGAGGGCGTGGCCAAGATCATGGATTTCGGCGTGGCCAAGGTCAGCTCGTCGACGCTCACCGCCACAGGTCTGGTGATGGGCACGCCCGCCTACATGTCTCCCGAGGCGTTGAAGGGCGGTCCGATCGACGGGCGGACAGATATTTTTTCGCTCGGCGTGGTGCTCTACGAAATGCTCACCGGAAAGAAGCCTTTCGTCGGTGACAGCATTCCCACGCTGATCTTCAAGATTGTCGGCGAGCATCCCGCGCTTCCGAACGCCACG
>CAZRND010000373.1:0-5413 GCA_964601345.1 uncultured Acidobacteriota bacterium
TGCAGTCTGGCGTGAAATTCGCGGGCTCGATGTCGTTGTGCGTGTCGAGCTTGAGGACGCGGCTGTGAATCGCTTTGGCCTTGGCCATCAGCGCGGCGTCACCTGATTGCGTTGGGGCCTGCGCCTGAAGCAACACGACGGTCACTGCGGCGGAAAGAAGTTTTCGCATGGTCTTATCCTATTAGCGGTTCCACAATTTCGCCAGACTGTAGCCCTTCCTGGCGGCCAGCTCGGCCAGGTTCAACAGAATCGCGAGCGCCAGCAGGCCGGGCCACAGATCGAGTGTGGTTGTGACGGAGCGTTTTCCAGGATCGAAGACCTGCCTCGGATCGGGATTGAAGCGGCCGCCCGTGGTCTGGGCAATCTGCTTGAGCAGCTCGGGATTCGATCCGAACTGCGTGAGCTCGGTCTCCTCGCGATAAAGTCCAACTTCCGGAAACTTGCTCAGGTCCGCCGAGGGACGAATGCGGAACAGGCCTTGCGCCGCGCCCACCGGCACGCGGGCCAGATAACTCGACGCTGCGATGCGCTTCAGCGGGACGGCCTTCCGGAATCCGTTCGCTCCGAGCGCGTAAACCTCCTGCGGCGGCGCCTGATCTTCGCCGGGCCGGAGGCGGTAGTGCACGCGGATTTCGTTGCTGACGCTGTCGAACTCGGCCGTCGCCTCGCTCGGCGCGGTGCGCGGCAGCAGGTCGCGCAAGACGTTGGTCCAGAGCTTGTCGAAGCCGGGCCAGGTCACCCAGTTCACCGCCCAGCGCGCCTTGGCATCCGACGAGAAGACCACCGACCGGCCGAGCGCATACTGCCAGCGGGCGAGGAGAGGGTCGCGGCCGTCGATCTGCAGAATCGTCTCGGCCTGGGGCTTCGAGAGGAATTTCAAATATCCGAGCAGCGGCGGCGCGTTCGACATGCCCACGTCTTCGAGAATCTCGGCGTCGCGAAGGGTGGTGACCTTCGCCGGTTTCTCGATGGCCGACGATCCGGTATGCTCCATGACGTCGCGCAGCAGGAGCTGTTCCAGGCTGCTGTAATCGAGCACGAAGTAGGATTTGCCCAGCGCCTGGCTGGCGACTTTTTCCAGAAAGACGCGGTTGACGTCCTGACCGAGTCCAATCGTCGAAATGGTCACCTGATTCGCGGCGGCTTCCTTCGAGAGCGCCATGCTGTCGCCCTCCTCGGAAATGCCGTCTGTGAGCAGCACGATGTGTTTGTACACCGCCTTCACCTGGCGGATCTGTCGGTACGCCTCGCTCAGCGCCGGAGCGATCTGCGTGCCGCCCTCCGGCGTGATGCCGGCGATCAGCCGCTTGATCGTCGCGGGATTGTCCGCGCGGCGCATCGGCACCGCCCACTGGTAGGAATTGTCGAAGATCAGCAGGCCGACCTGATCGATGGGCCGCAGGTTTTCCACCACGCCGATGGCCGAGAGGCGCGCGAGCTCGATCTTCTTGCCTTCCATCGAAGAAGATTTATCCACGATCAGGACGACGGCGACGCTCTCGGGCGTGCGCGGCGGCGTCAGCTTCGCGGGCAGCATCTTCTGCAGCGGATCGTCCTCCTGCTTGTGCTCGACGTAGACGTTGTTCTCGCCGGCGATTAGCGCGAATCCCCCGCCCTCGCGGACAAACTCCTCGGCCTTCTTCTTCTGTAAGGTGTCCCAGGCTTCGAGATCCTGGTTCACGACCACGACCACCTGGAAGTCGCGCAGGTCCGCGGGAAGGGTCTTCGTTTGCGTGACATCGAATTTCGAAGCATCCAGCACCTGCAGGATGTGGCGGAGCGAATCGGGCGTCTCGGCGGTCACGAGCAAAGCGCGCGGCCGGCGCAAAGCGACGACGCGGTCGAAGCGCACGCGACCCAGGTCCGGCGCCGTCACGATGCCGGTCACGAGCGCCGCGCCCGACATCTCGATCTGCGTCTTGATGCGCAGCGTGTTCCGGCCCTCGGCGAGCTTCACCTCGGAGCGTCCAATCTCTTTGCCTTCGGCGGTCAACTCCACCGATGCCGAAGAGGCGCGGGGGCTCGCGACCACCATCTCAATCGGAAATTTCTCGCCGCTGAAGGCTTCCGGAGGCAGCGCGATGCTTTCCATTTTCAGGGCCGGGGGCTGCGTACCTTCGAGAGCGTAGGTGTCGACCGGGACGCCCAGCATGCGGGCCTGGTATGCCGCGCGCTCGACGCTGCCGGCATTCTCCTGGCCGTCGGAGACGAGCAGCAAGCGACCGACGCGCCCTTCCGGCATCCGGCCGATGGCATTGCGAATGGCGGACTCAAGATTCGTTGACCGCTCGGTGGGGTTGTTCGAGAACGGAATTACATCGAGGTGGTTACGTCCGCTTGCGGAGCGGACCTTCGTGACAAGATCCGATTCTTTCCGGACATCTTCCCGCGGGATGCTGGCGGAGCGATCCGTCAGCACGACCAGGGACACGCGCTGCTCGAAGACCGTGAGTTTCGGATCGGCGAGCGCGGCGACGGCGAGTCCAAAGAGAAGCGCCTTCAGGATCACCGCGCCGTGACGGTCGGTCTTCTTCCACTCCCAGAACGCCCACGCCACAACCACGGGGAGACCGGCCAGGATCCAAGGATGCACGAATCTCATGCCTGCACCTCTTCGTGCGCGGCGCGGGAGCGCGCTTCACGAGCGGCAATCGCCACGGCGGAAGGACGCCGGCCGTAGAGCGTCCACTCCAGCAGCAAGCCGAGCGTGCCCGCGAGCGCGAGCCACGGCCACAGATCGCGGCGCAGCGGCGAGAGGTTTGGAGGCGGAACGCCGTGCAGGACTCCCGCCGGCGGCGTCCAGCGGCTCTCGCCGACTTCCGGCAAGTTCAGCGAATAGACCAGCTCGCGTCCCGGCATGTTCACGCGCACGGTTCCCGCGTGTCCGGCATAGGCGCGCAGCCGGTTGCCGATGAGCGTAAAGGGCACGTCGCGGATTCCCTTGGCGCTCACGCGAATCTGATCGCGGCGGATGCCGTCGAGCGTCTTCACTTCGATCAGGCCGGGAGAACCCGCGCCGATCTCCGGCGCTTGAAACAGGTCGGGCGAGACCCATCCCGCGAGATTGGCGAAGAGCAGCGGGACGGCGAGGTCGGCATTCATTCCGTTCTCGAGCGGATGGAATCCGAAGGTGACGCGCTTAAATCCGTTGTCGGACGCGGTCAGCACCGGCCCGGCATCGGATTCCGCGATCACGACGTCTCCCGCGCCCGCTTGCAGCGTCACGGCCGAGCGCACGCGGACATCTTTGTTGTGCAGGCCCGTGGCGATCGGATGCGTGGCATTCCATTTCCGCACCGTGATGGACCCGGCGCGCACGGCCTTGCCCGGCGCGGCGATCGAAACGGAGTTCGCGTTGGGCTGGATCGGCGGCTGGAAGCCGTCGAGAATCACGAGGCGCGGCGGACCATCGGGCGTATATGCGGAGGGCGCTTTGAATTCCGCTTCGAGAAATGGACTCGACGCGAGCAGCGGCTCCCACAACTTGGGCTTCGCCGTGAAGACCTGGACCTTGAGCGGATGCAGCCCGGGCAACTCCACGGTGGCGCGATTGTCGGCCCGATAATCGTCCGGCGAGTCGAGAACGGCGTCGAGGACGCCGCCTTCCTTGGCGCGCAGACGGAAGGTCGATTCGACGGCGGTGTGCGGCGCTAGGGACAGTACCTTGCCGCCGGCGAGCGATCCTCCGAAGAGCAGGCGCAGATTCGGCCGTCGCGCGCTTGCGCCATAGTTGAATGCCTCGACGTTGACTTCCCACTGTGCAGGATCGTCGGGCAGACGCCGCGCCGAAAGCTTGCGGATGCCGCAGTCGTTGGGCTCGCTGCCGAGCAGGATGGCCCGAACCTTGGTGAGATCGGCAGCCGAGACGCGCTCGATGTCGTCGTTCATGGCCCGGCCGCTTCCGATCAGGACAATCTCGCCCGGGATCTGCGCGCGCTGCTGCGCGCTGCGCGCCATTTCGAGAGCCGCCGCCAGATTCAGTCCGGCGGCTCCTGCTTCTGTATTCTTGATGGCCGTTTCGAGATCGAGACGATTGTGCGTGAAGGGCGTGACCGGCGTGGCCAACTGATCGGCGCGCACGACCATCACGCGGTCGCCGGAGGGCACGGCGCGCAGGTAGTCGAGACCCTTCTTCCGCGCCGTTTGCATCAGAGTCCCGCCGCCGCGATCCGTGGAGTTCATCCAGGCGGAGGTTTCGAGAATCAGCACGTGATCGCGCGGGCGTTGGGTGGCGCGTCCGAACTGCAACTCGGCGATGGCGAGCAGAAGCAGCAGCAGCGAGACGATTTGCAGCAGCAGCGACCAGGGCTGTTCGATTTTCTTCCGTCGCGTGAAGATCGGCGCGCGCGCGGTCTGCGGGAAGAAGCGGAGCGTCGAGACGATCTGTCGGCGGTGCAGGCGGTCGTAGAGATAGAGCGCCACCATGGTCGCGGCGAACGGCAAAAACAGGGCCAGGAGTTCAGCCAGCGTGAGGTTGAGCAGCGTCATCCGCGGATCCCCATCCCTCGCGGATTCACCAGCGGTCCGAAGATGGCTTCCTCCACCGGCGTATCGGTCATCAGCGGAACGTAGCGGCCGTTGTTGCGCATCGCCAGGCGCTGCAGTCCGAAGCAGAAGTCGTCGTAGACCTGCGCTTGCTGCTCCATGACGTTCCGGTCGATATCGACGAAGCGCACCTGTCCCGTCTCGGAGTCGACCAGCTCCATCTCTCCGCGCCAGGGAGGCATGCGATCGTCCGGGCCCGCCGTGTGTACGAGCAGAATTTCATGTCCGAAATCGGCGAGATGCTGCAGCGCGCCCTCACAGCCCGCGTCGTCGAGAAAATCCGAGATGATCACCGCGAGCCCGCGCGGCTGTCGCGCGGAGATGAATTGCCGGATGACTTCCTGGAAGTTCGACCGCCCGCCGGTCTCCAGCTCCATGAGGAAGTGGAGCGCCGGCGCGAAGCGATGCCTTCCGCCCTGCGCCTTGTGATGTTCGCCGAGCACCGACGAGAAGGGCTGCAGCACGATGGTGTCGAGCCGCACCAGGCCTACGTAGCAGAGCATTGCCGCCAACCGGCAGGCGTAAGCGAACTTCGGCTCCCCCACCCCGGTCGCCGCGCCGCAGGCCATCGATTCGCTGGTATCGAGAAAGATGCGCACGGCCACGCGCGGCTCGATCTGGAACATCTTCAGGAAGAGGCGTTCCAGTCGCATGTAGGCGTGCCAGTTGATGCTGCGGATGTCGTCGCCCTGGTGGAAGTGGCGATGATCGAGAAATTCCTGACCCGTGCCCGGAAGCCGTGAGGGATTGTGCCCGCCGAAAAGCCCCATGAACGACCGTTGCCAGCGCAGAGAGAGCCGTTCCAGCTTCTCGAGCATCTGCCGGTCGATCAGCGGATCGGGCGCTCACATGGGTCTAATGCGCCAGC
>CAZRND010000374.1:0-5381 GCA_964601345.1 uncultured Acidobacteriota bacterium
CTCATCGGCATCAATCTGTTGCGCGAGGGCCTGGACCTTCCTGAGGTTTCGCTGGTCGCGATTCTCGATGCCGATAAAGAAGGATTTCTCCGCTCGCAGGGCTCGCTCATCCAGACCATCGGCCGGGCGGCTCGCCACATCAGCGGCCGAGCGATTCTCTATGCGGATCGCATCACCGACTCGATCCAGCGGGCGCTCGATGAGACCGACCGGCGACGGGAAAAGCAGGTGGCCTACAACCAAGCCAACGGGATCACGCCGGAGTCCATCGTGCGTCCGCTCGACATGACGCTGGTGGCGGTGACGGAAGGCGACTACGTCACGGTTCCGCTCGATGCGCCGGAAGGCGAGATCGCCACGCGCGAGCAACTCGACGCCATGGTCGCGGACCTGGAAAAACAGATGCGCGAAGCCGCCAAGCTCTTCGAGTTCGAAAAGGCCGCGGCCTTCCGCGATCGCATCAAGGAACTGCGGACCCGGGAACTCTGATCATGACGATCGACAAGATCATCGTGCACGGCGCGCGCCAGCACAATCTCCAGAACATCAGCCTGGAGATCCCGCGGAACACCTTGACCGTGGTCACCGGCCTCTCGGGCTCGGGTAAATCGTCGCTGGCCTTCGACACCATCTACGCCGAGGGGCAGCGCCGCTACGTCGAAACGCTCTCGACCTACGCGCGGCAGTTCCTCGACCAGATGGAACGCCCCGAAGTGGATTCGATCGAGGGCTTGAGTCCAGCCATCTCGATCGAGCAGAAGACGTCATCGCGCAGTCCCCGTTCCACTGTCGGGACGATCACCGAAATCTACGATTACCTCCGCGTGCTGTACTCCGCCATCGGCATCCCGCATTGCCCGAAGTGCGGCAAGCCGATCTCCCGCCAATCGACCGAACATATCGTGCAGAAGATCATGTCGCTGGGCGCGGCCGGCGCCGAAGAACGGATCATGATCCTGGCACCCATCGTTCGGGGCCGCAAGGGTGAGTTCAAAAAGGACCTCGAGAAGTTAGCCGCCGACGGCTTCCTCCGTGCGCGCGTGGATGGCCAGATTTACTCGCTTGAAGATAGCATCCCGCTGGATAAGCGCAGCAATCATACTATAGAAGTAGTAATTGACCGCCTGGCAGTAAAGCCAGGGATCGAAAAGCGGTTAGAAGCCTCCCTGGAAACGGCCATGAAGCTGGCCAAAGGGATCGCCCTGGTAGCCGTCGTCGACGGGCAGGAACACCTGTATTCCCAGACCATGGCCTGCATCGACTGCGGAACGAGCATGCCGTCGCTTGAGCCTAGGTCCTTTTCATTCAATAGCATGTACGGTGCTTGCGAAGTCTGCCAAGGGCTTGGCAGCAAGTGGGATTTCGATCCGGTCAAGATTATCGTCGACTGGAGCAAGCCGCTCCTCGATGGGGGCCTCGGGCCGGGATCAGGATCGATGTACTTGCAGCGACAGTTGCAGGTGGCATCCGAAGTCCACGGCTTTGATCTGCGGAAACCCTTCAGCGAATTGCCGCGAAAGATCCAGAACTTGGCCCTGTATGGAGCCAGCGAAGGCGTCAAGGGGAAGCATCGCTTTCCCGGAATCATCGCAATACTACGTCAGTCGTATGACGAGAGCGGATCGGAGAGCTTCCGCGAATGGTGGTCGCAATACATGTCCGGAACGCCGTGCGAAGCTTGCCGCGGGCGTCGCTTGCGTCCCGAGAGTCTGGCGGTGAAAGTGGGCAGCCTCTCGATCGCCGACTTCACGTCGCTCCCCATCTCGCGTTCGCTCGAAGCCGCCCGCAAGATCAAGTTGACGCCAAGGGAAGCCAAGATCGCCGGCCGCATCCTGAGCGAGGTCGGCGACCGCCTTGGATTTCTCGAGGCGCTGGGCCTCGGGTATCTGAGCCTCGACCGCTCGGCGGCGACGCTCAGCGGCGGGGAAGGACAGCGCATTCGCTTGGCAACGCAGATCGGCTCCCGGCTCCGCGGCGTGCTCTACGTCCTCGACGAGCCCTCGATCGGATTGCATTCGCGCGACAACGGCAGGCTCCTGGCGACGCTCGCTTCGCTTCGCGACTTGGGAAACACCGTGGTCGTCGTGGAACACGACGAGGAGACCATCCGCCAGGCCGATTACGTAGTCGACCTGGGTCCGCGCGCCGGCCGCCACGGCGGGCAGTTGGTCGCCGCGGGCACGCCGGCGGAGATTGCGCGCCGCGAATCGTCGCTCACCGGCGCTTATCTGGCCGGACGCGAGTCCATTCCGGTTCCCGCCTCGAGGCAAAAGCCGAACGGCAAGTTCATCACCGTGTCCGGCGCGCGCGCCCACAACTTGAAGAACATCGATGTCTCCTTCCCCGTGGGATTGCTGACCGTAGTCACGGGCGTAAGCGGTTCGGGAAAATCGACGCTGGTCAACGACATCCTGTTCCCCGCGATGGCCAAGAAGCTCTACGGCGCGCGCGAGGAACCTGGGCCGCATCGCGACGTGCAGGGCGCCGAGCACATCGACAAAGTGATTCGCATCGACCAGTCGCCGATCGGCCGGACGCCGCGCTCGAACCCCGCGACCTACACCGGCACCTTTACGCCGGTGCGGGAGCTGTTCGCCATGCTTCCCGAATCGCGCGAGCGCGGCCACAAGGCCGGGCGGTTCAGTTTCAACGTCAAGGGCGGACGCTGCGAAGCTTGCCAGGGAGACGGGCAGCGGCGCATCGAGATGAACTTTCTTCCCGATGTCTATGTCACCTGCGACATCTGCCGCGGGCGGCGCTACAACCACGAGACCATGGAAGTGAAGTACAAGGGCCTCTCGATTGCCGATCTCCTCGACACGCCCGTGCAGGACGCTTTGCCCGTCCTCGAGAACATTCCGCAGATCAAGCAGAAGCTGCAGACGCTGGTGGACGTGGGGCTGGGCTACTTGCACTTGGGGCAATCGGCCACCACGCTCTCGGGCGGCGAAGCGCAGCGCATCAAACTGGCGCGGGAACTGAGCCGCCGTCAGACCGGGCGGACGCTTTACCTGCTCGACGAGCCGACCACCGGCCTGCACTTCGACGACGTCCGGAAATTGCTCGAAGTCCTGACGCGATTGACAGGCCTCGGCAACACCGTCATCATCATTGAGCATCACTTGGACGTGATCAAGACGGCGGACTGGATCTTCGATCTCGGTCCTGAGGGCGGAGAATTCGGCGGGCGTGTCGTGGCGCAAGGTCCGCCGGAGCAAGTGATGCGTTCCAACCGCTCCTACACGGCCGAAGCCCTCGAAAAAGTGTTGCGTAAGTAGTGCCGCTCGCTGTCATGGACGAAACTCCCGAAATCGTGGAAGTTCCTGCCGCTCCGCCGGCCGATCCTCCGTGGGGATTCCGCGATCTGGTGCAGGTCACGCTATTCCTGATCATGTCCATGCTGTTGTGCGAAGCCATTGGAGAGTACTTCCTTTGGTGGATCGGACGTTTGAGGCCGGCGAAAGATTTGCTCAGCGATGTGCGCTTCGTTCTGCCGGTGCAGCTCGGCGCTTACCTGATGATCGTCGGGTTCATCTCCTTTGTGATTCGCGGCCGCTACAAAAGAGAATTTTGGGACGCCATCCACTGGCGATCTGTCGGAGAGCGTACGCCGCTGTTTCTGCTGGCCGGAGTGACACTGGCCCTGACGGCGCTTTTTGTTCCGGTGCTCTTCCCCGCCGACCGGCCCACGCCCATCGAAAAGCTCTTCAACGGTCCGCTGGCCGGATACCTGCTGGCGATCTTCGGCATCGGCGTCGCGCCTTTCGTCGAGGAATTGCTCTTCCGCGGTGTCCTCTATCCGGTGCTCGAGCGCCGCTGGGGTCTCGAAGCGGCAGTGCTCAGCACCGCCCTGCTCTTCGCTTCGATTCACATCCAGCAGCTCAACTGGGCCTTGCCGCAAGTGGCGGCGATTTTTCTCGTCGGCGTGGCGCTCTCCTATGCCCGCGGCCGGAGCGGTTCGCTCGTGCCCTCCTATCTCATTCACCTCGGATACAACAGCACGCTCTTTGTCGCTATCTTTGTTTCTTCGGAAGGATTCCGTCATTTCCGCTAGACCTATGTTCAAGACCATCGAATGGACCAGCGCGGGCGTGGTGATGATCGACCAGAAGCGCTTGCCGCGCGAAGAGCGTTACGTCACCTGCCGCACGTACCAGGACGTCGCGGAGGCGATTCGCGATATGACCATTCGCGGCGCGCCGGCCATCGGTGTGGCTGCCGCCATGGGCATCGCGCTGGGCATTCAGAAATCTCCTGCCACAGACGTGCACGCGCTCGGGCGCGATCTCGAACAGATCTGCGCCATTCTCGGCGGAACGCGGCCGACGGCGGTGAACCTGTTCTGGGCCATCGAGCGGATGCAGGCGCGTTTCGCGGCGTTGCGCTCTCGACCGCTGAAGGAAATACGCGACGGCATGGTCGAGGAATCGAAACAGGTGCTGGTCGAGGACATCGCCATCTGCATGGCGATCGGACGGAACGGAGCGGCTCTCGCGCCCCCACAGGGGAGCATGATGACCCACTGCAACGCCGGTGCTCTCGCCACGGGAGGTTACGGCACGGCGCTCGGCGTCATACGCGCCATGGCCGAGGGCGGTCGCGCGATCCACGTCTACAGTTGCGAGACCCGGCCTTTTCTGCAGGGAGCGCGCCTGACCGTTTGGGAATTGCAACAGGACGGCATCCCGGCCACGCTCATCACCGACAACATGGCGGGCCACGTCCTCAAGAGCGGAAAAGCCGGGATGGTCGTGGTTGGCGCGGACCGCATCGCGGCGAACGGCGACGTTGCCAACAAGATCGGTACGTACGCGCTCGCCGTGCTGGCCAAAGAGAACGGCGTTCCGTTCTACGTGGCCGCCCCGATCTCAACGCTCGATCTCAATACGGCATCCGGCGACGACATTCCCATCGAGCAGCGCGCCGCCGCCGAGGTCACGCACGTTTTCGGCGTGCCCGTCGCGCCGGAAGGGATCGCCGTTGAGAATCCAGCCTTCGATGTGACTCCGAACCGTTACGTCACCGCGATTGTTACGGAGAGAGGCGTGGCGCGCGCCCCTTACACCGAGTCATTACAAAAGATTTTTCACTACCAGGACACCGCGACACAAAGATAGATTTCTTCGGGTCTTCGCGACATATCCGCGCCGCCTGAAAGCTTCTTTTTGAAAACCTGAAAGAAAACTTCACGCGTAAAGGCCCAACCATCCGCCCAGTCGATGGGGATTTGTCCTGGTTTCAACTCGTTACGGCAACAGCGACGTCTGGTATGAGGCGTGCCTTTAAGGAAGGCGTACTGCAGCGACATCGCGAATCTTCATGAGTTGAGAGACGCGAGCGCCGCACGATGCGTTTCAAGGCTCTGGAGAGGAACAACTCCA
>CAZRND010000375.1:0-5357 GCA_964601345.1 uncultured Acidobacteriota bacterium
TTCACTGACGCACACCGACCGGCGGAACCGGCTGGGCAGCGGGGTGCCGCGCAAAGGCAGCGTCGGCGACGACCGCGCCAGTCTCGACGCCGCATTGCGCTGGGCCCTTGGTTCCGACGGCGGCGCGGACCTACTGATCCTGATGGGCGGCCTCGGCCCCACCGAGGACGACCGGACGCGCGAGGCCGTCGGCGCGGTGCTCGGCCGCGGACAGTATCTCGATAAAGACATCGCCGCGCGCCTCGAAGAGCGCTTTCGCAATCGCGGGATGAAAATGCCCGAGATCAATTTGCGACAGGCCATGATCGTCGACGGCGCGGAGATTCTCGAGAATCCCAAGGGCACCGCTCCCGGCCAGTGGATCCAAGAGGGATCGCGCATCATCCTGCTGCTTCCCGGCCCTCCGCATGAAATCGAAGCGGTCTTTGAGAAACACTGCTGGCCGCGCCTCGAGAAGCTTTGCCCCGGACGGCGCCTGGTCACGCGAGTGCTCAAGATTGCGGGAATGTTCGAATCGCACGTGGACGAAATCGCCGCGCCGATCTATCGCAAGTACGACAATCCCGCCACAACGATTCTCGCCGCGCCGGGCGAGATCCAGTTGCATCTGCGCGCCACGGGAGCGGACGAAGCCGCGGCGCGCGAGGCTCTCGACGATCTTGCCGGCAAGCTCAAAGTGGCGCTTGGCGATCAAGTCTTTTCCGACTGCGGCGAGACGATGGAAGAAGTCGTCGGGCGGATGCTGCTGATGAGCCGGTCCACGCTGGCCGCCGCCGAAAGCTGCACCGGAGGACTCGTCGGCGAACGCATCACCAAAGTACCCGGCAGCTCGGCCTACTTCGTCGGCGGAATCGTTTCGTACAGTAATGATGTCAAGATGCGGATGCTCGACGTGCCGAAGCGCGTGCTCGAAGCCGAAGGCGCCGTCTCGGCCGAGACAGCGCGCATCATGGCCGAGAGCGTCCGCCGGACCTTTCACGCGACAATTGGGGTGGCGGTGACCGGGATTGCGGGGCCGGCCGCCGACGGAACGTCGAAGCCCGTGGGACTGGTCTACGCCGCGGTGGCCGACGAGCAGGGGCATCGCGTCAGCGAGCGCAAGTTCCCCGGCGATCGCGACCGCGTCCGCATGCAGGCCTCGCAGTTGGCGCTCGACATGGTGCGGCGCAGGCTGCTTCCCTCATGACATGCGGTTGTTCACCGCCATCGCCATCCCGCAGGAACAACGGACCCAGATTGCCGCGCAGATCCAGGACCTCTCGCCGCAGCTCGGAAGACTGAAGTGGGTGGACCCCGCGAACCTGCATCTCACGCTGAAGTTCATCGGCGAGCAGCCGGACGAAAAGCTGGAGGCGATCTCCGACGCGCTGGCGAAAGTTCCCTTCCCCGGCCCGATCGAAATCCGCTTGCGCGGGCTCGGCAAATTTCCGCGCGTGCTCTGGCTCGGAATTGAGGCGCCCGAATCGCTCGCCACGCTGGCCCGGAACATCGAAGACGCTCTGGTTCCGCTCGGAATCCCGGCCGAGAAGAGGCCCTACTCGCCGCATCTCACGCTGGCTCGTCAAAAAGAAGGGCGGATTCTTCCACCGTTTGCAGAACGCGGCGCCGACTTCGGCACGTTTGCCGCGGCGGAATTCGAGCTCATCCGGAGCCGCCTGTCGTCCCAGGGTTCGGAGTACACTCTATTGCGAAAGTATCCATGGACCTGACCGCTCTCGCCTCCGTCTTGGTCGCTTATTTCCTGGGGGCCATTCCCTTCGGCTACCTGATCTACCGGCAAAAGACGGGCGAGGATATCCGCGCGACGGGCAGCGGCAACATCGGGGCCACCAACGTCGCTCGCGTCGCCGGCAAGGGCGCGGGCATCGTGACGCTGCTGCTCGACACAGCAAAGGGCTACGCGGCCGTCATGATCGCTGGATGGCTCACGGGAGGCCGGCGTGAATGGATGGCTGCGGCGGCGGTGGCCGTGCTCGTCGGTCACATGTTTCCCGTGTTCTTGAAATTTCGTGGAGGAAAGGGCGTGGCCGCGGCGCTCGGCGTTTATCTGGCGATGTCGCCGTGGGCCGTGGCGGTTGCGCTGCTCGTTTTCGCGGCGGTGCTCGCGATCTGGCGCTACGTGTCACTTGGATCTATCTTGGCCTGCGCGGTGTTTCCGGCGGCGGCGTGGTACATCTACCATCCGCCCGGACTCGAGACGATCGCATCGGTCGTCGCCGGGGCGTTGATCATCGTCAAACACTCGGCGAACATCCAGCGCCTGATCGCGGGCCAGGAGCATCGCTTCGGGGCAAGCGCATGAAAATCGCGATCATCGGCGCGGGGAGTTGGGGCACGGCGCTGGCCATCGTGCTGAGCCGGAAGCACGCCATTCGCCTGTGGGTTCACAGAGACGTATACCTGCCCGACTTCCGCCTTCCGGATAGCGTCGAAACCACGGGCGACCTCGCCGTTGCGGTGAAGGATGCGGAGCTGGTTCTGACCGTCACGCCTTCGGAACACTGCCGCACCATCTACAGCGGGATGCTCGCGCATCTTCAGCCGGAGATGATTTTCGTTAGCGCCACCAAAGGACTCGAAAAGGGCAGCCTGCTGCGCATGAGCGAGGTAATTGAGGACGTGGTCGGCGCGCGCTTTGCGCCGCGGCTCGGCGTGCTCTCCGGACCGACATTTGCCGCGGAAGTCGCGCGCGGCGATCCCGCGGCGGTGGTAATCGCATCGAAGGACAACGCCCTGGCCGGCACGGTGCAGAGCGCCTTTTCATCCGGACGGCTGCGGCTTTACACGAATGACGATGTGCCGGGCGTCGAGTACGCCGCGGCTCTCAAGAACGTCATCGCCATCGGCGCGGGCATCTGCGAAGGATTAGGGCTCGGCAGCAACACGATGGCCGCCCTGATCACGCGCGGCCTGGCCGAGATCACGCGGCTGGCCTGCGCCTGCGGAGGACGCCGCGAGACCCTCGCTGGCCTCGCCGGCATGGGCGACCTGGTGCTGACCTGTACCGGCGCTCTGAGCCGCAACCGTTCCGTCGGAATCCAGTTGGCGCAGGGCCGCCCGCTGGCCGAGATCGTTTCCGGCATGCGCATGGTGGCGGAAGGCGTGCAGACCACCACTTCCGCGCTGGCCCTCGCCAAGCGCGCGGGCGTGGAAATGCCGATCACCGCCCAGATGCAAGCGGTGCTTTTCGAAGGGCGTGCACCCAAAGAGGCACTTCGCGACCTGATGGAAAGATCGCTTCGCGGAGAGTAATCCGGGTAGAATAACCCGGTGAAAAGAATCCCCATCCTCTACCTGGCCTTTGGGGTGCTCTTCCTGGTCAGCGTTCCTCCTCTGCTGTTCTATGGGACGAAGCTGATTTCCATCAACCGCGAGGCCCTGGAGACCAACGAGCAGGAATTGCAGAACACCATTGCCCGCTCGATGGCCAGCGAAATCACGCTGTACGATTCGAGCCACCGCGAATGGATCAAGACCTTTACGAAGACGCTCGAGGATATCGACTTCACCAAGCCCACATGGGGCGATCCGAAGATACAGGATACCTTGGAGCAATTTGTCGGCGCAGACCCCAGCCTGCTCTACGTAACGCTTCTGAATGCCCAGGGGAAGGGACTGAAGTCGGGCACCTACAACGCCGACGCCGATCCGTTCCTGCTGAAAGTGCTCGAGCGGGCCTTTGTCGCGTCGCAGCAGAATCAGCAATACTTCAGCCAGCCTGTCCTGGTGTCGCGATCCGGAGAGCGGCTGCCCGTCTCGGTACTTTCCATTCCGCTCCATGCCAAAGGCAGCCTGGGGATGCTGGCCGTCGTGCTGGATCTGAGCTCGGTCCGCGAGCACCTGCGCAACGTCAGCCTGCGGGGTCTCGAAGTATACGTCGTAGACCATAGCGGCATCCTGATGCTGCATCCGAATCTCGACAACAATCCCATCGGCATCGATCTGAAAGATCGCCGCATCGTGCAGAAGTTTTTGAGCTGGCAAGGAGCGGCCCTCGCAGCCGAGACGACCACCTTCGATATGGACGTGCTGGTGGACGGCAAGAAACAGTCCGTCGCCATGCTCGGCACCTACTGCTCGATTCCGGCTTTGCAGTGGGCTGTGATCGCGCAGAAGAAGCAGGCGGACGCCTACTTTTCGGTTCGCGAGATGCAGTTGACCACGACACTCTGGGGCATGGGATGGCTGGTGGTGTGCTTGGCGGTGGCCTACGTCGCGGCGACGGCGGTGGCCCGGCCCATCACGTACCTCACCGAGTCGAGCGCGGCCATTGCCCGCGGAGACTTCTCGCGGCGCATCCACATCCGCAATCGCACAGAGATCGGCGAACTGGCCGCGACCTTCAACACCATGACCGCGGAGCTGGAGCGCTACGTAGGCGAGCTGAAGGCGGCGGTCCGCGCGAATCATGAGTTGTTCTTGGCGTCCATCCGGATGATCGCGGCCGCGGTCGACGAAAAAGATCCGTACACGCACGGCCACGCCGAGCGCGTGACGCGCTACTCTACGCTCATCGCCACGGAGATGGGCCTGCCCGACGACGAGGTATACAAGGTGAAGATTTCCGCCGTTCTGCACGACGTCGGCAAGATCGGTATCGAGGACCGCATCCTGAAAAAGCCGGGCGCGCTGACGCCGGAAGAGTACGAGATCATGAAGACGCACACGGTGAAGGGGGCGAATATCGTCCGCGCCGTTTCGCAGCTTCACGACATGATCCCCGGGATCGAGCTGCACCACGAATCGGTGGACGGAGCGGGCTATCCGCACCATCTCAAGGGCGACGACATCCCCTTGATGGCCCGCATCATCTCCGTGGCGGATACCTTTGACGCGATGACGACGCACCGCCCCTACCAGACGGCGATGGATCCCGCGGTGGTGGTGAAGTTCATCCAGTCGCAGGCCGGCCGCAAGTTCGATCCCGCCTGCGCGGCGGCGCTCCAGCGGGCGCACGACACCGGAAAGCTCAAGCTCCAGCGCGTCGCCGCCGTCACCTAAACGGGCTTGCGCTTTTCCGGCAAGGCCGATATCATAGTGGATTGCGTCTCCTCTGCGAGGCTGCGCTGTCGGAACGGAATCTTACTTAGGAAATCGAAAAGGAGCTCAAGAGCATGAATATTCGTCCGCTACACGACCGGGTATTAATCAAGCGGATTGAGGAGCAGGAAACGGTGCGCGGCGGGATCATCATTCCCGACAGCGCCAAGGAGAAGCCGCAGCAGGGAGAAGTGATCGCTGTCGGCAACGGCAAGATGCTGGAGGACGGCAAGCGCGTGGCGCTGGCGGTGAAGGCGGGCGACCGCATCCTGTTCGGCAAGTACGCCGGCACGGAGATCAAGATGGACGGCGTTGAG
>CAZRND010000376.1:0-5351 GCA_964601345.1 uncultured Acidobacteriota bacterium
CACTGAGAAAGGAGTCTGAATTTGGAAGTCGGGGGGCTGGGACTTGGAAGCTGGATTCTCGGTAAGCGTTTTGAAAACGCGCCGCAGCCGGCGCGTCTATACGCGTATCTCGAGAGCGCCATCGGCATTCTCGCGCCGTTGACGTTCTGTCTGATCCCGTTGCTCGCGGGCGTGTACTGGCGCGCGGGGGGCGGAGCAGCGATGCGGTTTCTGGTTTGCGCGCCGTTGCTGGTGATCCCCACATTCCTGATGGGAGGAACGCTGCCCGTCCTGCTGCGAGTTTTCCGCGCAGGTGAAGCGGATACAGGGAAACCGTTCGCCCGCCTCTACGCGCTCAATACCATCGGCGGAGTTCTCGGCGCGGCCGTCGCGGGATTTTGGTGGATCCCGGCGGCGGGAATTCTCCGTACCGCGATGCTCGCGGGCGGGATGAATCTGCTGGCCGGAGCGCTGGCGTGGGCCAACTCTGGTGGGGAAGACGCGCCACCTGCGCCTGCCGACGCGCCCGCATCGGGCGGTCCGCAGGTGCTCCTTTTCATCGCCTTTCTCTCCGGCGCGACGTCGATGATTCTCGAGGTCGCCTGGACGCGACGCCTGGTCACGCCGCTCGCTGGATCGACGTACGCGTTCACCGTTCTGCTGGCCGCGTTTCTCACCGGCATTGCCATCGGCTCGCGCCGGTTCACGCGCGTGGCCCGCGTATATCCGGTGGACCGCGAGGGGCTCGGATGGTTGCAGATCGCGACGGCGATCGCCGGATTGATCTCGCTGATCGTCTGGAAATTGCTTCCGTCGGTGCTCTTTGCGTTTATCCCCGGAGTGGGAGGCTCTTTCTCCGGTGTGATTCTCCTGCAATTCGCGTGCGCTTTCCTGATCCTGCTGCTGCCGGCGTTCCTCTACGGAGCATCCTTCCCGTGGATCGCCGCCCTGTACGCGCCGAAAGAGGAAGGAGCCGCGGGCCGCGTCGGGCAGATCTACGCCTTGAACACCGTGGGTAGCATTGCCGGCGTGCTCTTGGCCGGGTTCGTGCTCATGCCGACGATCGGCAGCTATGGCGCGCTGGCCGTTGCGATCGGCGGAAGCGCGGTAGCGGGAATCGTGCTCACGCCGCCGAAGCGCGTTCTGCCGCCGGTGGCGATGGTCGTGGTTCTCTCGCTGGCGGCGTGGGCCGGCGGATTGTTCACGCTATCGCCGGTCGACCAGGAAGGCGTCATGGCTTCCTACTTCCACAACGACCTCTATCGCTCGGGCCTGACGTTGCAGGATATCGCCGCGATGCAGGACTACCTCTTTATGGAGGACGGCCTGAACGCCACGGTCGCCGCTTCGCGATCGGAGCGCTACCTGGCATTGAAGATCAACGGCAAGGTCGACGCCAGCAGCCGCGACATGAAGACGCAGATACTTCTTGCCGCACTGCCGTTAGCAATGCACCCCGCGCCGCGCCGCGTGCTGGTGATTGGATACGGCGCGGGCGTGACTACTCGCGTGGCGGCCCTTTGGCCGGGCGTGGAGCGCGTCGATACGCTGGAGATCGAGCCCGCCGTGATGCATGCCGCGCCCTTGATGAAGGAGCTGAATAAGGAGTCGTATCGCGATCCGCGCGTTCGCGTGATCCTCGACGATGCTCGTCATTTCCTCTTTACCACGCCGGATCGCTACGACGTGATCATCTCCGAGCCTTCGAACCCGTGGATGGCGGGCATCGGAAACTTGTTCACTGTGGAGTACTACCGCCAGGTGCATGACCGGCTGGCGGACGGCGGCGCATTCGTACAGTGGCTGCAGGTGTATCAGTTGAAGGCGGAAGATTTGGGCCTGGTGGCGCGCACGCTGCGGACATCGTTCCCAGGGATGACGGTTTGGCGCGGAGAAGCCTCGGACCTGCTGCTGGCGGGTGGACGCGACGGCTCGTGGCCCGGGGCGCCGCTTCAGGCGCAATACACGTCAGCGTTCGAGAAGACGGACGAATTGAAGAAACTCTTCCACGAAGAGTTGAAGGTGAATGAACCGGTCGGCATCTGGGCCTATTTCCTGCTCAAGTCAGCCGACCTGAAACGCCTCACCGCCGTCTATGAGCCTTTCGGCGAAGGGGAGCGCAACACCGACGACCGCCCGCTGCTCGAATACCGCGCTCCATTGCGCCTGGCCACGGAGGGGGATGACTCCATTGTGCAGGCCGTTTCCGCCGCGCAAGCGCAGGGCAATCCGCAGGAGTATCCGGTGCAGCTCGGAAATACGGAGCGGCTGGCCATCGCCGAGACGATGCTAAGGATCGGCGAGGCCGAGGCATCGCGCAACATCGCCCGTCCGCTGCTGCAGGCGCTCGGAGACCAGCCCGAAATCTGGGACTACGCCGGCGACGTCAACCGCGTCAGCAACAAGCCGGAGGTGGCCGAGTCGTCCTATCAGAAGGCGCTCCAGCGAGGATCGCATCGGGCCCTGATCGGATTGGCGCTGCTGGCCGCGGACGCGAACAAGCCGGAGGCCGAGACCATGCTCAAGATGGCGCTCGCGCCAGATGACGCGCCGCGCAACGCCGAAGCGATGCTGGCGCTGGCCCGCCGCCTGGTGGCGAAGCAGGAGTGGAACGAAGCCATCGCGTGGCAGAAGAAGGGGATTGCGGCGAGTGAATCCAACATCGCGCCGCTGTGGGCTCACCTCGGTGAAATGTACCTGCGCGCAAACGACAACGCCGAAGCTCAGAAGTGCTTCGACAAAGCGCTGGCGCTCGATCCCTACACGTACGCGGCCCATCGCATCCTTGCCGAGACGTTCTTCAGTCACAACAAAGCGCAGGAGGCCGCGGTGCAGTACCGCCATCTGCTCCGCTATCATCCGATGGGCGGTCCCTCGTTGTTCAATCGAGCGGCCGAGGCCTTCCGCCTTGCCGGACTCGGCGAAGAAGCGGCCGCCGCGCAGGAACGCGGGATTCGGCTTTATCCTCCGAAAAAGCCAGAATAAGTCATGTGGCGCTCACTCATCCTTCTGATCGCACTGCCCGCCGCGCCGTCCAGCATGCCCGTGCGCACGATCACGGCATTTGTCGCGGTGACTCCCGCCAATGCGCAGGCCCGTTTGACCGAAGCCGGAGCGTTTCTCAAGTCGGCGAAGGCGGAGATTGTCCGCAAGGGCTGGACGGTGCAGACGGTGCGCATCGCCACGACGCCGGCAGCGGACCTTGTGGCGTCCTTGAGCGAGGAGAAGGCGCTCGCGCTGTTTGCGAGCATGGACGAGATCGCGAAGCGCGATGGGTTTTCGCTCTCGGTGGGACCGTTCGCTCCCAATCAGGAGAAGCTGGCCGTGGCCATGTACCAGAAGACTTCGGCCATCAACGCCAGCATGCGCGTCACGGACGCGGCCTCCGCGCGCGCCGCCGCGCAACTGATTCAGGATCTCTCGACGCAGAAGCCGGACGGCAGCCAGAATTTCCGCTTTGCAGCGATCTCGGAACTCGGCCCCGGCTCGCCGTTCTTTCCTGGCGGATACGCGTCAACGTCGCTCGATCATTCGTTTGCTCTTGGGGCCGAGTCGGCCGGCGTGCTGGCGCAGCCGGGCGCCCTGGCCAAGGAACTTGCGCCACTCGCCGCGGCCGGCGATGCGCTCGCCAGGTCGTCCGGATGGAATTATCTCGGGATCGATACTTCACCTGCTCCGCGGCCGGGCAACTCGATAGTCGCGGCCCTCGAAAAACGCGCCGGCAGCAAGTTTGGATCGCCGGGAACGCTCGCGGCGGCGGGCGCGATCACGGCCGAGATTAAAGCGATCGCGGTGCGCCAGACCGGATACAGCGGGCTGATGTTGCCGGTGCTCGAGGACGAAGTGCTCGCGCAGCGCGTGACCGAAGGTCGAGTGAATGTCTATTCGTTGCTGCTGTACTCAGCCGTCTGCGGGACAGGTCTCGACACGGTGCCTCTTCCTGGTGATACCCCAGTTAGTTCGGTGGCGGCGCTTCTCGAAGACGTCGCGCTTTTGGCCAAGCGCTGGAACAAGCCGCTTTCTGTCCGTCTCTTCCTTGTACCAGGAAAAAAGGCTGGAGACGAAGTGCATTGGAATCATGACTTCCTGGTTCCCTCGTATCGTGTAATGGTACTTTCGGTCCCTTGACTGGTACGGCCAAGCCTAGCTAATCTGAACTCTATATAGCAGTATGGGCAAGATATTCCGAGTCTTGGCTTTTCTCGTGTGCCTGTCGGGGCGCCTGCCGGCTGCCGACCCACCGCAGTCCGTGGGCGGCATCTCGACTGTGGATGTTTCGGGCACACCAGGCAGCTTCGTGTCCATTCCCGTCACCGCGTCGCTCAACGCAGGCGTTGCGATTGACACTCTATCTGTTAGCATGACTGTTTCGCCGGCGATCACCTCTATGGATGTACCGCTGAATTTCACAAGCGCTCCCGGTGTGCGGGCTCCAAGCTTGAATGCGGGCGCCGCCGGTGAGCTTGTAGTCTCGTGGCTAAGCGGGTTTTCCTTGAAGAATTCCCAAGTCTTGGGAAGTGTCGCTTTCAACATTCCGGCCGGCTCTACTATAGGAAAAATCTATACAGTCACCATTCCGGGCGCCAGCGGAACCATCGGCACGACAGCAGTGACCCTTGTCCCGTCGCCGAGCACGCGCGTCACCGTGACTGCAACCGGCGCCAGCATGTCGATTGTCAGCGGTAACAATCAGACGGGCACGGTGAACACGACCCTCTCCCAGCCCTTTGTCTTGGTCCTAAAGGACGCATCGAACAATCCCGTTGCTAATTCTCCCGTGGCGTTCTCAGTAACGGCGGGTGGCGGATTGCTTTCCGCTGTGAGCTCCTCCACCGCCGCCAACGGCCAAGCGAGCGCGATTCTAACGCTCGGCAAGACGGCGGGATCGAACAGCAACGTGGTTACGGCAACGAGCGGCGTTTTTCAGGCGACATTCGTCGCGGCGGCGACGCCGGGTCCCCCGACATCGCTCGCGTCCGACTCGGGAGACAGGCAGATCGTCTCAGCCGGCAACGACTTTCCGAGTCAACTGACCGTGAAAGTCAGCGACTCGTTTGGGAATGGCGTCTCCGGTGTGAACGTTGCTTTCAGTGTCTCAGCCGGTGCGGCCACGTTGAAGCCGGCCTCGGCCGTCACCGGCAGCGACGGCAAGGCTTCGACGACGCTGACGGCGGGCGCACAAGTCGGTCCGGTAACCGTGACCGCAACGGCTCTTTCGCAGACGGTCACGTTCACGGAGAGCATTTCGGCCGGCGGTGTATCCAAGCTGGCGATCAACTCCGGCGACAATCAGACCGCGGTCGTCAACACCCCTCTGAATCCGCCCATCCTAAAAGTTACCGACCCCGCAAACACACCAAATCAAGGCCCCC
>CAZRND010000377.1:0-5337 GCA_964601345.1 uncultured Acidobacteriota bacterium
GCGCAGCGTCACTACTACGACAAGGTGCTGCCCGCGCTGAAGGCCGCCATGGCCGAGTTCCACGACATGACCGGACGCCGCTACGATCCAGTGATGTCCTACCGCATGGAAGACGCCGAGTACGCCATCGTCGGATCGGGCTGCATGATGGAGACGGGTGAGGCCGCGGTGGACTATGTCCGCCAGCGCACCGGGCTTCGCGTCGGACTGCTGCACATCACTTGCTTCCGGCCATTCCCGTCGATCGAAATCGTCGAAGCCCTGAAAAACTGTCGTGCCATCTCGGTGATCGAGCGCTTGGACATCCCGATGCAGCAGTCGAACCCGCAACTCTGCGAGCTCAAGGCCGCGTTTGCCGACGCCGTTTCCGGAACGCCCGGATACCCGAAGGTGAACGCCATGCCGCGCTTCTACGGCGGATCGGCGGGACTCGGCAGCCGCGACGTGCGCGCCGGCGACTTCCTGGCCATCAGCGAAAACATGAGCAACGGCCACGGGCGCACCTACTTCTCCATCGGCATCAAGCATGAGACCGCTCTCGTGCCCACGGAGAATCCCGATGTGCGCACGCCGGGATCGTTCTCGATGCGCGGGCATTCGGTCGGCGGCTACGGCTCGGTGACCACGAACAAAGTCATCGCCACCATCGCCGGGGAGGTCTTCGGCATGGACGTGCAGGCGTATCCCAAGTACGGCTCGGAGAAGAAGGGCCTGCCGACGACGTACTACCTGACCATCGCCAAGGAACATATTCGCGTGCACTCCGAGCTCGAGCACGTGGAGTTCATCCCGCTGAACGACGTCAACGCCTTCAACATGGAAAACCCGCTGGCCGGGCTCTCGCAGGACGGCACCGTGTTCGTGCAGAGCAATAAGAGCGAGCCCGCTGCGATCTGGAACTCCGTGCCGGCCTGGGCGCGCCACGAATTGCGGGAGAAGAATGCCCGCCTCTTCGCGCTCGATACGGTGCAGATCGCCAAGGAAGTGTCGTCGAGAGCGGATTTGCAGCAGCGCATGCAAGGCATCGTGCTGCTCGGCATCTTCCTGCGCGTCACTCCTTTCTGCGCTCAGTCGGGCGTCAGCGACGAGCAGCTCATGAAGGGCGTCGAGAAGTCGCTGCGCAAGTATTTCGGCAAGCGCGGCGAGCGCGTCGTGCAGGACAACCTGAAGGCCGTCATGCGCGGATATCAGGAGCTGATCGAGATCCCCAAGGAAGTGATGCAGTCCGGCGCGGAGCAGGATCGCGCCAGTTCAGCTCTGCGGATTATGTAGTTCGGAGGACGAATGAGCGAGACGATCGCTGTCCCTTTGGAAGCCCGCATCGAGGACTTCCGCGCCAACATCGTAGATGTTGCCGCCTTCAACGAGAACGTCGTCGGAGCATACAACCGCGGCACGGCGGAGCGCGGCCTCGACGCCGACCTTGAAACGGCGCGCAGCGTCATCCCCGCCGGCACCGGCAGCCTGCGCGACTTCAGCTACATCGCTCCCGACATCCCCGAGTTTATCGGCGTCAACTGCGTCGGCTGCATGGATTGCGTCACGCAATGCCCCGACACCGCGATCCTCGGCAAGGCCATCGAGCCGCCCGTGCTCGAGCAGGCTCTGGCCGGAATCGCCGATGAAGGCGAACGGGCGAAGATGACCGAGCAGTGGTCCATCACCAACAAGTACTTCAACGTTCTCGAGAAGAAGGGCGTGGGCGGCGGCAAGTTCGGCATCTTCATCGATCCTTCGAAGTGCAAGGGTTGCGCCGAGTGCGTGGACGCCTGCGGCGATCACAACGCGCTGAAGATGATCCACAAGGACGATCATAACGTCGAGTGGTATCGCTCGGCTTTCCAGTTCTACCGCACGCTGCCGGAGACTCCCAAGAAATTCATCAACGAGAAGGCTCTCTCCGACATGATGCTCGCCGAGCGCTCGCTGCTGTACGTCGGCGGCGCTGGATCGTGCATGGGATGCGGCGAAGCTACGGCGCTGCGCATGATGCTGGCGGCGACGGGATTCGTTTACGGCCGCGAGAACATCGGCATTGTCGCGGCGACGGGCTGCAACACGGTGTATACGTCCACCTATCCTTACAATCCGTACCTGGTGCCCTGGACGAACTCGCTCTTCGAAAACGCTCCGGCCGACGCCATGGGCGTGCGCGCCCGCTGGGATCAGCTCGGCTGGCAGAACAAGCGCCTGTGGATCATCGGCGGCGACGGCGCGATGAACGACATCGGCTTCCAGTCCCTTTCGCGGATGCTGGCAGCCGGCGCGGACATCAAGGTGATCGTGCTCGACACGCAGGTCTACTCGAACACCGGCGGGCAGACATCCACCAGCTCGTTCCGCGGCCAGGAAGCGAAGATGAGCGCGCACGGCACGGTGATCCACGGAAAGAAGGAGAATCGCAAGGAACTGGCCACGATCTGCATGATGCACAAGGACGTTTATGTGGCGCAGACCACCTGCGCGCACATGAATCACTTCTACAAGGCCATCATGGAGGCGAACGCCTTCCCCGGACCGGCGGTGGTGAACGTGTTCACGACCTGCCAGCCCGAGCACGGCGTGGCCGACAACATGGCCGAGCACCAAGCCAAACTCGCCGCCGACTCGCGCAGCTTCCCGGTCTTCATCTACGACCCGCGCAAAGGCGCGCGCATCAAGGAGCGCCTGAGCCTGGTCGGCAATCCGAACGTGAAGGAAGATTGGTACACGAACCCGAAGACCGGCGAGGCCGTGGACTTCATCACCTTCGCGCGCAGCGAGGGCCGCTTCGGTAAGCACTTCGACAAGGACGGCAACCCGTCCGCGACGCTCCTCGCCACGCGCGACGAGCGCCTCGAGAACTGGCACATGCTGCAGGAACTGGCTGGGCTCCGGTAGACAGCTCGCGATTCGGTATTACCTGTGATACTATGGCTGGGTGCGGGTTATCCTCGACAGTAATGTCTTGGTTGCGGCGCTGCGCTCTCGAAACGGTGCTTCCTTCCAACTCCTCAAACTGCTGCGCTCCGGCCGATTCGAAATTGCGCTCTCCGTCCCACTGGCATTCCAATACGAGTCGGTTCTGATCCGGCATGGGAAGGAACTTGGGCTCTCGAAACACGACGTTGTCGGGCTAGTCGATTTCGTTTGCCGAGTTGCACGTAAGACGGAGATTCATTTTCTTTGGCGGCCCGCACTCAACCATCCGAGCGACGAATTCGTGCTGGAGTTGGCGGTGGCAGCCGGCTGTGAAGCGATCGTTACGCACAACGTCAGGGACTTCCGCGCCGCCGAACGGTTCGGCATCTCTGTGGTGACGCCCGGCAAATTCCTGATGTTATTGGAGAAGAAACATGAGTAGCTTAAGTCTTCGGCTGCCGGAATCCCTTCACCAGAGGCTTCGAGAACTCGCCGACCGCGATGCGATTTCGATCAACCAGTTCATTGCCACGGCGGTCGCTGAAAAGGCCGCAGCCCTGCTGACCGTTCAGTACTTGGAAGCCCGCGGAACACGAGGCGACGCGAAGTTAGTCGATCGGCTTCTCAGCCGCGTTCCCGACGTGCCGCCGGCGCCGGGCGACGAGTTGCCAGCCCGTGGGCCAAAACAAACGGCTCGCAAAAAACGTTTGCGAGGACGGTAGCATCCGCAACGGGTTTCGAATTGCGACGAAAACTGGCTGGAGCGAAATAACCCTTAGGCAATTTCGTTACACCGCACCGCGTGCACCGGATTCGTCACCAGCGTTTCGACGGCGGCGATGAATTGCTGCGTGTGGAGCAGCTTCACGTGGGCATCGAACGCTGCCTCGTCCTTCCATTCTGAGTGGATAAAGAAGACGACGGACTCACGCCTTGATTGGTACACGTGCACCCGCAAGCAGCCCGCCTCCGCCCTCGTAGGAACGATCACACGCTTGAGCTCGGCCAGCACGGCCTGCTCCTGACCTGGCAGTGCGTCGATGCGAGCAACAATGTAGAGTGACAAGGGGCGCTCCTTCTCGAAACCTCAAAATGCATTCCTCACCCGGTCGAGCAGAAACTGGCCTTCTGTGTAATTGCTTCCCAGTTCGGTCGTGTCATTCAAGCCCCAGTGATAGGTCTTGTATTGAATTCTCCCTTTGACAGCGTGGCCGTGCGCGGCTAAAAAGGTCGCGACCGAACCTGTGGACTGCTCGAAATCCTTGCGGTACCACTCGAAGATCCTGCTGACTTGCGCCACGTCGGATGAGAACTGGTTGAGGTTGGGATTCGCAAGCCAAGTCTTCACATTGTCGCCGAGTTGCCCATCCACAAGCTCCTCGCGATAAGCCTCGCGCCGCAGCGGGGGACAGCTTCGCGCCGCGCATACCAATGCCCCGTGAATCCGCGGATCGCCCATCGCACGCAGCCGCGTTTCGATGTCGTCGAGGGACATCCGGATGCCGTTTACGTGAAATCGCTTCTCCGTGAACGGACGCTTCGTGCGCCAGACGCTCTCTACGGGATAGTTCTCGAGAATCCAGCGAACCATGTTCGCGTTGTAGGCATTGATCAACGCCACCTTTTGTCCCGCGGGGCTGAGACTCGCCGGCCAAGGCTTCGCCCCTTCCGCCAGGAAGCCATCGAGCGCGGCGGTTCCGTCCTTTTTCCACCGGCCGTAGTCCACGCGCGCCTCGGGCGTGACGTAGGTCTTCAGAAGCGAGTCCCACACGTCCGCGCCGGCAATCAGTGCCAGGGATAGAATGAACGTGTTCATGAAATGGATACGAGATCCGGCCGCATCAATACTTCCTCGTGGAACGCGTCGCAACCGATGCACAGATTTTCGTAACTCCTGCCCGACGGCAGCGTGATCCGCGACTTGCTTAGAAACTTGTCCACGGACCAGTCGTGCTGCAATCCCATCCGCTCCGGATGCCCCGCAGAGATCGCCTCGTAGACGGGATTTCCCGTCAAGTCTGCAAGGATACTCTCCAGATCCCGCTCCAGAAGATTCCCGATGGCTTTCTTCGTCTTGATACAGCAGGGATAGACATTCCCGTTCGGCTCGATCGAGACTTCCGAGCCGGCGTGGCGAACCTTGAGAAAATCCCGCCCGCCGGACCAGCGATCGCAGAAGTTCTCGGCCAGGCTGGCGGTCGAAAGCTCATTCTGGCAGGCGCGCCCCCGCGGCCAGAGCGACCCGATCCAGGAATCCGGCGTCGCCCCGAAGAAGTGATAGTAGGGACCGCTGCCGTCCCAGGAATCCGGAAATTCCTTCATCCCAAGCGACTCGAAGACGCCCGTGAGTTTCGAGGTGAGCGGCTCAATCTCCATGCCCTCGTGATACGAATCCATGCCCGATACGGAGACCATAAAGACTCCGCGATCGAGCAG
>CAZRND010000378.1:0-5316 GCA_964601345.1 uncultured Acidobacteriota bacterium
AATTACCAGGAAGGGTTCCCAAGCGGTTGCCGCAGTCACCAGGGTTCAAGCTGCTTGCCGACAGGCCAGCAGCCTCGATCCGTTTGCAGAATTTAAGACTGCAATCCCTCGATTTGTTTTGCACAGCGCCGTAATCGACAAGATCCCCGATTTCGTGAACGTTGCCGAGTTTATCGGCAACCCCGAAGGAGTCTCAAAAGGGATGGCGAATCTGTGCTCCGTGGCTGGGCTCTCAACGCAAAAGATTCAAGTACTGGCGAACACCACTGACGCGGCTGATCGAGAAACGTTCGAGGACCCATACCGCGCTAGCGTATCCGGAGGTATTAACGAATTCTGGACACAGGAGCGGTACACGGTCCACTTCAGAATTGAGAGCGCTAGGTTATCACTTGCCGTCAGCGACGAAACCTACAGCCCGAGAATCAGGCCATCGGATCGCAGCGACGGTTTTCAGTGGTATCTTTCGTTCTACAGTGCCCTGTCGAGCGAGGTGAGCGGAAGTGGTCCGATGGTGCTTCTGCTAGACAATCCAGGCTTGGAATTGCACGCTGACGGTCAGCGGGACATCAAACGTTTCCTCGAAGAGAAACTGCCATGGTCTGCGCAAGTGGTCTACGTGACGCACTCTCCGGCAATGATCGACGCGTTTCACTTGGAACAGGTGCGGCAAGTCGATTTGCTCTCTGACTACCAAGGCACCAAAGTCAGGATGCTTCAGCCAAAAGACGGCGACGACTTTGACCTGCTGGAGCCTGCTAGATCAGCGATCGGCACGACGGTTGCATCAAGCTTGATATTCAATGAACTGAACATCCTTGTTGAGGGAGGCGCAGATAAGCCAATCCTTGAGGGTGCCTTCACCTTGCTACGTCCGACAGACTGCAAGCGCCTTCTTGTCAATGGCAGCGTTGCTCAGAATAGTGGACTCCTTCCACGCTTTTACATGCGTGGGCGGCTTCCTTTCATAGTCTTCGTCGACGCTGACCCAGCCGCAGATGCCATCAAAGCCTCTCTGAAGAAATGGGCAGTGCCTGGCGAGCATATCGTAGAGCTTCGTACGCTTATCAACCTCCGAGCGGACCAATTCGAGCTGGAGGATGTAATAAGCCGAGAGTTTTATGACATGGCGGTCCGAGACGCGTATCCCGATCAGGCAGTGGAAATGCCCCCTGAAACTGAGACTCAGAAGCGCACAAGATACTACGCGGAGAAGTTCCGGGAGAACCACAGCATCGGTTTCAATAAACGCCGCGTGGCTGCCAGCCTGAAGAGACTTATCTGTGAGGGAAAGGCAGACGATGAAACCAGGGCAAATCTCGAAACAATCACGAATGCGATCTGGAGCGCGCTCGATCGACAGGTACATTCTGCGGAAGCGCAGAGCGCCTGACAAGGATAACCACCGGCGAAGATCTCCGGCCAGCGCACGCAGTCCGGAGTCCTGCTGAAGACCAAGTGGTGAGGTGGTATAATCGACTTGGTTTCTGTCCATGACCATTCGCGCAAAATACGAACACGGCGTCTTCAAACCGATTGAGGATGTAAGTCTCACCGAAGGGGCTGTTGTCGAAGTCCACTTGCCTTCGAACGCGGAAGGACGCGGTCACAAACGACCGTCGGTGGCGGACTCGGCCTTCTTCGGTATGTGGAAAGATCGCACGGACATTGGCGATAGCGTCGAATATGTAAACAACCTCCGGCGCGCGCCTCGAACCTAGGCGCCCTTCCCGACTACCTCTTCCTGCGTTTCCTGATTGACAACGGCATCCTGACCGACCATTCGCGCGGAAAGGAGGCGGCGCGCGGTTGCATCTTCCGCGGTCTGTATATACAATGAACTACGAATGGCAAACGGACTGGCGTACGACTGGGACGAAGCCAATGTCGGGCACATCGCCCGTCACGGAGTTACGCCCGGCGAGGTGGAATCCGTGCTTGGCCGGAAACCGGTCGTAATTCGGATCGAGCACCGGGGCGGTGAACGCCGTGTCGCCTGCATGGGTGAGACCGACGCTGGCCGACATCTCGTGGTTGTGTACACCATACGGGAGAGGAAGCGTCGAGTGGTCACGGCTTTCCCAATGAACCGAAAAGCAAGGAGAGAATATGCCCAGCAGAAAACGCGCCCGAACTAAGACCGTGGTTATGGATATTCCCGTCTTCAAGAGCGAAGCCCAAGAGGCTGCGTTCTGGGACGCCAATCCTGACCTGATCACCGCCGCATTCCGGGCCGCGAGACTCTCAAAGACCAGCCGAGTCATCCTGTCTGAACCCATCTCGATCCGCATCCCCGTTGACGACCTGGCCCGACTCAAAGAACTGGCAGCGAAGAAAGGGATGGGCTACCAGACTCTTGCGAAGTCCATGCTCCACGAAGCCATCCTGCGGGAATGAAGAAATCCCAATTCCCACCAGGCACGACTCACGTGATGCGGACTTGGCCGAGGGTATGCTAACGTTGTCGTCCACGGGACAACACGAAGGGACTTCGTCGAATGGGTCTTCTTGAGGACATTCAGATTGCTGCGGTGGATGGCAGGAGCGATCTCGGCGGAATCCTTCGGAAGTGCAAACTACTCGCTGCCCGGCTCGATAGCAAGCCACTTGAGGAATGGCTCGTCTGGGAATCCAGCGGTTACCCGGAAGGTGTGAAGGTTCCGGAGTACAGAATCTGGCCTCTCGTGATCAGAGCAAATTTTGTTGGATCGTTCGGCCGGCAAGCTCAAGACGTTGAGGTCCCTCCAGCGTGCCTCCCGAAGAGCGTTCGCGAGTGGGCGGATGCGTTTGAATGCAGAGAAAGCATATCTACGATCGAGAGGATGTTGGCCAAGTCGAAGGACGACAAATTCACGCTCAATCAGGGAAACCTTCCGTTGGTCATCCAGGGAAAGGTGTTTCCTGAATACAACTGTATTCAAGCTTGGGCCGAGTTCAGTGCAGCGAATTTCGAGGAAGTGGCGAACAGTGTCCGCAACCGGGTTCTGGATTTCTCATTGGCTCTGGGCAAAGAACCTGGAGCCGAAGCCACTAGCGCCGGAAGCCAAGCGGCACCAATCGATCCTTCGCGCGTATCCCAGATCTTTAACATGACAATTTACGGATCGGCGCAGGTCGTTGGCTCAGCGAACAACTCTGCGTTCTCGCTGAACGTCGGGAAAGATGACCTGGCATCGCTCGAAGCATTCATGAAGCACCAGGGTGTTCAGGAGAGCGATCGCGCCGAATTGCGCGACGCAGTCCGATCGGAGCCGACAATGGCTAAGGGCGGACAGTTCGGGCCGAAAGTATCCTCGTGGATTGCCCACATGATGCGGAAGGCCGCTGACGGCAGCCTTACCGTCGCCGGAAACCTTCTGGTCAAGGCGATCCTGAACTATTACGGATTGGCAGACTGATCGGAATTGTAGCGCATGGAAGTCCGATTGAGTAAATCACTTGACTCCGGCGCAGTTCCGCGAAGTACTCTTGTTTCCCTTGCGCTTGCGGAGGTGCACCCCGTTACCTCCCGACTGTGCTCCTGAAGACCAAGACGTAGATCTATTGTGGCTGCTTATTGATCGGCGTCGCGGGGACGCTCTCCAGTTCTCGGTCCAATCGGTCCAGCCGGTCTTGCAGGGCGGATAACTTCGCTTGTTCCTGACGCAACTGGTCCTGTGCTTCCACAAGCCGCGTCTGTAATTCTCCTTCCTGCGCCGCCAAGCCCTCCAGATTCGCCTTTCCGAACGACAGGTGTTCCTCGAACTGCTTCCGTTCTTTGGGGTCGGCGGTCCGGTTGAGCGCGTCCTCGCTCTGTTTCATTTGCAACTCGAGATTTCGGCGTTGGCCTTGGGCGTCGGCCAGTCGCTGGCGGGCGCTATCGACGCGCTGCGTGGCACGCGCGACAGTGGCCTCCTGGGCTTGCAAGCGTGATGCGACGAATTGCGCCCGTTGGGTCGTCGCGATCATGGTTTGAAGGACTTGCCGAAGCTGACGAATCTCCTCGACCAGCGATTGAACGATTTGGTCACCCGGCGAGCGAGCCGGCACCGCCTGCGGAGCCGCCAGAAGCCCGCAGAGCAGAACGAGAGTGGAAGTCATAGGATTCTCCTGAGTTCGGATTATATTCCAAATTCAGGAAGTGCAAATGCAACCGGTTATGTTTCTAACAACTTCTGCAGAAATGTCGGATTGACACTTTTTGTCATATTTTTCTATCACTCTTGTTCCCTTGGGCTTGCGGAGGTCGACCCCTTACCTCCCGGCTCCGCGTGATAGACTGAAGTTAGGAATCCTAGAGCGAACCAGAGCGCCTGTTCCCGATGAACCTGAAGAAACCAAAAACGGCTGCAAGCCGCGACAAAGAGGCTTGTTGCCCGAGGAGTCCTGCGCGCTCGGAGCCTGTAAATCGCCTGATCTATCAGGCTCACGGTGGGCTATAATGCGCCGGGGTGATCCTATGACTAAGCGACTCATCATTCTCCTCTTCGCCGCGTGCCTCGTGGCGCAAACCGAATTCGCGCAGCAGCGCGGCGGCCGCGGCGGCGGACAGCAACAGGCCGCCCAACAGCAGCAGGCCGCTCAGACCGCGCCCGCCGGCGCTCCCCGCGGACCCGCGCCCGAAGAGAAGACCGTCACCACCAAGCACTCCGTGAAGATCGGCGGACAGCAGATCGACTACACCGCCACCGCTGCCACCTACGTCATCAAGGCCGATGACGGCTCGCCCAAGGCCACGTTCTTCTTCGTCGGCTACACGAAGGACGGCGCCGACAACTCCAAGCGCCCCGTGTCCTTCGTCTATAACGGCGGGCCCGGGACGCGCCCCCACTGGACCCCCACGGGACCCCGCCCCCGGCGCGCTGTCCCCCCCGGGCACAGAGCGATTCCCAGGGGCGAGGGTTTTCAGGCTGCCCCTGGCGTTCCGGTCCTTCGGATGGCAAGACGGCGGTGCGCGGCGGCTCGACCAGAGCGTCGCGCTCGGTCCCGCGGACATCCGGCCCGGCGGCGCCGGAAGAACGATCGCGGACCGCGCGCCGAACGGAGGCATCACGCTCACGATCGGCGAGCTCCTCGAGGCGATGCTCGTCCAGAGCGACAACACGGCCGCCGACGCCCTCCTGCCGCTGGCGGGCGGCGCCACGGTGGTGACCGCGCAGCTCGACGCGGTGGGACTCTCGGACATCCGCATCGACCGCTCGGAGGCGCAGCTCTGGTTCGACTCCTACGGCGCCGCGCCGCCGCCGCGCGCACAGTGGACGCCCGCCGGCATCCGCGGCGCGATCGCGGCCGTGCCGGAGACCGAACGCGGGGCCGCGCGCGACCGTTTCCTCGCCG
>CAZRND010000379.1:0-5311 GCA_964601345.1 uncultured Acidobacteriota bacterium
GACGCCTCGGTACGGTAAGCCGGTGGAGATCCAGGCTCTCTGGCTGAACGCCCTCAAGATCGGCGGCCGCGATCAGGATTTTTCGCGCGGCCGCAAAGCTTTCGGGGCGCGTTTCTGGAACGAGTCTTCCGGATGCCTTTACGATGTAGTGGATCCCGAAGACGCGGCTATCCGGCCGAACCAGATCTTTGCCGTCGGCGGCTTGCCCTTCCCTGTGCTCGAGGGAGAACGCGCGCGGCGCCTCGTGGACGTGGTCGAGTCGCGCTTGCTGACGCCGCTCGGACTTCGCACGCTGGCTCCCGGCTCGACGGGTTACGCCACGAGATACGTGGGCGGATCGCTCGAGCGCGACGGCGCTTATCATCCGGGCACGGTGTGGCCGTGGCTGATGGGCGCATTCGTCGACGCCTGGGTTCGCGTGCACGGAGGCACGGCGAAAGCCAAGCGCGAAGCGCGAACCCGTTTCGTCGAACCACTTCTAGCTCACCTGGACGAGGCCGGCCTCGGACACGTATCAGAAATCGCAGACGCTGAAACTCCGTTCACTTCGCGGGGTTGTCCCTTCCAGGCGTGGTCAGTTGGGGAGTTGTCCCGAGCACTACGGGGTCTGTAGTACTATCCGCTGGTACTCCAGTGGTTCTATTGACTTGGGTTCTGAGGACAGAGCATAGTTCCTTAATACTGAAACAGTTAGCGCGCTTTTGAATTTCGGAGGAATGATGAAGGTCCTTTCCCGGGGATTGGTTGCAGTGCTGCTCTTGGCCGTTGCTTCTTCTTTTGCTCAAAACGTCATTATTACTTCAGCGGGCAACGGCATTGCCGGATACGGCGGCGATGGCGGACCGGCCATTAATACGTCTCTCAACACGCCCGAAGCGATCGTATTCGATTCCCCTGCGGGAAACATGTATGTCGCCGACTACAACAACGCCCGGGTGCGCAAGATCACTCCGGCGGGCGTGATTTCAACCTACCCGGGTGGCGGACCCGGCGGCCTGGGCGACGGCGGAATCGCAATCCTGGCTACCCTTAGCGGCCCGGTGGGACTCGCGATTGATGCCAGCAACAACCTGTACATCTCCGACTACCTGGGGCAGCGCATTCGCCGGGTAGACTTCGGCACCGGCATTATCACGACCGTAGCAGGAACGGGAACCTCGGGAAACACGGGCGACGGCGGAGCGGCGACCTCGGCAACGCTGAGGAATCCTTATGGGATCGGCCTCGATTCCACCGGCACGATCCTCTACGTGGCGGACTACAACAACAATCGCGTTCGAAAGATCGTCATCGGCGGAAACATCACTAACTTCGCGGGAAGCTCGGCGGGAACCAGCGGGTTCAGCGGCGACACCGGCGCGGCCACCAGCGCACTGTTGCAGCAGCCCAAGGCCGTCATTGTGGACGGCACAGGCAACGTCTACATCTCGGACTACTTCAACAATCGAGTTCGCAAAGTAGACCTGAGCTTGAACATCAACACCATCGCCGGCAGCAGCACGTCCAACAGCTTCTCCGGGGACGGCGGCCAAGCCACGCTGGCGAGGTTCGCTAACCTGGGCGGCATTGTCTTCGACGGGTCGGGAAACATTCTCTGCGTCGATTCCGCCAACAGCCGCATCCGGTCGGTAAACCTCTCGAGCGGCATCATCAACACCATTATTGGCAACGGGACCAACAGCGCGGCGGGGGACGGCGGCCTAGCCACCTCGGCCGGGTTGAGCAGCACTACGGATTTTGTGGGCGTGGACGGATCCGGCAATGTATACATCGCAGACTTGGCCAACAACCGTGTCCGCAAGGTAATGGCGCCTCCCACAGGCACGGCTGCCCCCACGCTGACGTCGCTGGTTCCTTCCGGTATTCAGGTAGCCTACGGATCCTTTACGCTCACGGTTAACGGCACGAATTTTGTCGCAGGCGCGACCGTGCGCTGGAATGGAGTCGACCATTCGACCACGTTCATCAGCTCTACCCAGTTGACGGCCACGATTGCACCGTCGGATGACGCGGTTGCCGGCAGCCCCACCGTAACCGTATTCAATCCTGGCGGAGGCGGCGTCTCAGCCTCAGGGTTGACCTTTACCGTTTTCGCCGCTCCTGCCGCACCGACCGCGCTCATCACCACGTTTGCGGGCAACGGAATCGCCACTTACGACGGTGACGGCGGCCAAGCCGTCTACACCACACTGAACCATCCGAACGGCATGGTCTTTGACGGCTCAGGCAACATGTATTTCGCCGATTCCAGCAACAACCGCATCCGCAAGATCACTCCCGCGGGCATCATTTCAACCGTGGCGGGAGGAGGCGGATCCCTGGGTGACGGCGGTCCGGCTACCGCAGCGCAACTGAACAATCCCATCGGCGTGGCCCTCGACGGATCGGGGAACCTGTACATCGCCGATTACAACAACTATCGCATTCGAAAAGTAGCCGCGGTGGGAGGGGTGATTACCGCGGGATCCGTCATCACCACCATCGGCGGAACGGGAAGCTCCGGTTTTTCCGGGGACGGCGCCACGGCGACACTCGCGGCCATCAACCATCCCTACGGCATCGCTTCCGACGCGGCGGGAAATGTCTACTTCTCGGACAGCGGAAACAACCGCGTCCGGAAGATTACGACCGGCGGCGTAATTTCCACTTTTGCCGGGAACGGCATCGCCGGATATTTCGGCGACGGCGGTCCGGCGATCTATAGCACCTTGAGGAATCCCCGCGGAGTCGCGCTCGACTCCTTCGGCAACCTGTATATCGGCGACTACGACAACTATCGGGTGCGGAAAGTCGCCTTGGATGGAACGATCAGCACGCTGGCAGGAAACGGCACCAACAACTTTGGGGGAGACGGCGGACCGGCCGTTCTCGCGAAGTTCAGCCAGCCGCAAGGCGTGTTCGTCGATTCGAGCGGCAACGTGTACATCGCCGAGGATTCCAATCAACGCGTTCGCAAGGTGGACGGGACGGGGACCATCAATTCGGTCGCTGGGAGCGGCTCGACGACATTTTCGGGGGACGGAGGTCTGGCCATCAACGCCGGGATCTACAATCCGGAATTCGCTGTCGTGGACGCTTCAGGCACTCTCTATATCAGCGAAAACGGCAACAATCGCATCCGCAAAGTCAGCGCGCCCACGACATCCAATCCGGTTCCCAGCTTCGCCGCGATGATCCCATCGAAGGCGCAGGCCGGCATCGGCGCCTTTACGATGGTCATCAACGGATCGAATTTCGTTCCCGGCGCAGTGGTGCAGTGGAACGGCGCGCCGCGCGTCACGACATACATAGGCAGCACGCAGTTAACGGCCGCGATCACGCTGAGTGACGTATTCACGGCAGGGACGGCGAATGTTACGGTCTTCAATCCCACCACGGGCGGCGGAGGCGGCGCTTCCTCGCCGTTGGTGTTCACGATCTACAACGCGCCCGCCGCGCCTACGGCGCTGATCATCACAGCGGCCGGGACGGCCTTCACTGGCTACTCGGGGGATGGCGGCGCGGCGCTCTTCAGCGCGCTCTCCTCTCCGGAGGGCCTGGCCTTTGACGGATCGGGCAGCTTGTACGTCGCGGACTACGGAAACAACCGGATCCGCAAGATCAGTAGCGCCGGCATCATCTCGACGTACGCGGGGAACGGCACTTCCGGATTCTCCGGAGACGGCGGGCCGGCCACGGCCGCGCAGATCAACCAGCCGATCGGCCTCGCCTTCGATCCTTCCGGCAACCTGTACATCTCCGACCGCTCGAATCAGCGAATCCGGAAAGTGACGCCGGGTGGCGTGATCAGTACGTTTGCGGGTAACGGAACCCAAAGCTTCTCCGGCGATGGAGGAGCAGCCACCGGCGCCGCGTTGAATAACCCGTGGGGCGTGGCGACCGACGCGGCGGGAAATGTCTACATCGCGGATGGCGGCAACAATCGACTCCGGAAGGTGCTGGCCGCCGATGGAACGATCAACACGATCGCCGGCAACGCCTTCACCGGCTACTTTGGGGACGGTGGTCCGGCCACGGCCGCGCCCCTGAACTTCCCGGTGGGCATCGTGGTAGAGCCCGTGACGAACAACGTCTACTTCTCAGACAACACCAACCACCGCGTGCGGAAGATCTCCGCCGCCGATGGAACGATCAGCACGGTGGCGGGCGCGGGGAGTTGCAACAATACCGGCGACGGAGGCGCGGCAATCTACGGCACGCTTTGCAACCCTCGAGGCCTGGCGCTCGACTTGGCGGGCAATCTCTACATTGCCGACACTGGCAATAACAGAGTCCGCGAAGTGGACACCGGAGGAATCATCACGACCGTGGCCGGTACGGGGACGGGAGGCTTCTCGGGAGACGGCGGGTTGGCCACGGCCTCGACCATGAACAGCACCAACTTCCTGGCCATCGATGGAGCCGGTAGTATCTACATCACCGACCTGAACAACAGCCGCATCCGCAAGGTGCTCGCGGCTCCCACGGGCAATCCTTTGCCGTCGCTGGTTTCACTGACTCCCACGAAGGCAGTCACGGGATCGGCGTCCTTTTCCCTCGCCGTTAAGGGATCGAATTTTGTTCCCGGCGCCGAAGTACGGTGGAACGGCGCAGCTCGAACCACCACCTACCTGAGCAGCACTCAACTGACCGCGGTGGTCGGCACGGCCGATCTCCTCTCGGTTACCACGGCGACGGTCACGGTGTTCAATCCCACCCTCGGCGGCGGGGGCGGAACGTCGGGAGGCTTGTCTTTTACGGTCATCGCGCCGCCCGCGGCATCGACGGCAGTAGCTCTGACTCAGTACGGCAACGGCCTCGCCGCTTTCTCGGGAGACGGCGGCCCGGCTCTCTATAGCAGCTTCAATGCGCCGCGCGGACTGGCTTTCGACGCCGCCGGAAATCTGTATATCGCCGATACGGGCAACCACCGGATCAGGATGGTTTCACCCACCGGCATCGTCTCGACGGTCGCTGGCAACGGAGTGGCGGGATTCGCGGGAGACGGCGGGTCGGCCCTCATCGCCCAAATGAAATCGCCGATCAGGGGGGCTATCGAATCCACGGGCAAACTCTATATTTCGCTTGTGGTTACGGGCATTTTCAAGGGCTACGGCGGCCTGCAGGGCCAGGCCTTCCAGGAAGTCGGCTTCGTAAATACTCAATGGGCGCCCATTCGGCGGCGCCACCACAAGCTCCGTCATCCGATTGCCTTCGCGGTCGGCCAGAGGGAACACCGGCACTAGGGGTGTCTGGTGGACGCTACCGTTTCCGGTGGCCTCTCCCGGCGGCGTGTGCTCGAGCGCAAAGCCGAGGAGGTCGGCTCCGTGGG
>CAZRND010000380.1:0-5292 GCA_964601345.1 uncultured Acidobacteriota bacterium
CGTGGAACCATACGGCGAGCTTGAAGCTAGCGTCTGCTTCCATCTCCGCGGACGTTCGCCGTTTCACGCGGCGCGCGAATTCCTCGTCGGAGAGGAAATACGAACTGCGCTCGCCGTTCTTCACCCAATCGCGGATCCCCGCGATGTAGGGCTCGCCCTCGGTTACGATGCTCTTGGCTCCGATCTTCAAAGTGTTGTTGGCGGTCCACGCCGGTTCCGCCGGGCGCACGACGCGTCCGCGCTCGTCAATCCACACGCCCATCGGGACGTTGATGAATTGATAGGCTGAGCTCACGGTGTGCTGCGCATCAACGAGTGTCGTATAGGTCGCCTTTGCCGCGTCGTACCACTTGCCCGCGGCTGCTTCGCCGCCGGTATCCTGCGCGGCGGCGATAATTTCGAAATTCTGATCCTTCAGCTCCGAGTAAAGTTTCTGCCAGCCTGGCAGATCGTTGCGGCATCCTCACCACGACGCCCAGGTGATGACCAGCACCTTCTTTCCGCGAAAACTCGAAAGACGCACGACGCGACCCTGGCGATCGGGCACGGCAAAGTCGGGCGCGACGCGGGTGTTGCGGAACGCCTGCCCCATCAGCGGAATCTCGCCGAAGCTCCACACGTTGGACTCGGCGACGACCGCCTCTCCCGTGCGGTGGGCAAAGCCGGTGAGGTTGAGCCACTCGCCCTGCTTCAAGTCCTTCGGGACGGGAATGCAGATGTCCTCGCGGCAAGCGCCCTGCGGCTTCAACGTAAATTCGTTGATGCGCGGAAGGTCGGCCGCTCGCACCCAAAGGTCCTTCGCATCGGGCCGGATCTTGTCGAGCTTCGTCGCGCGGCTGCCGTACAGAACGGTGGCCGTAGGCGCGGCAGCGGCTGAGGCCGGAGTCGAGAAGGCCGCCAACGCCGCTCCCGCGGATGTACCCAGAAATTGTCTTCGGTCCATAAGGCGCTATCTTAACTTAAACTAAAGCCCAATGAAAACCCTGCTGCTCGCCCTGCTCCTTGCGCCCCCGCATAAGTTTGACGTGGTAGTTTACGGCGGTACCGGGGGCGGTGTGATCGCCGCCGTGAGCGCGGCACGCGAAGGCTTGAAGACCGCGCTGCTCGAGCCTGGCAATCATCTCGGAGGTATGGTTTCGGGCGGGCTGGGCGCCACCGACTTTGGAAAGAAAGAGGTCATCGGCGGCTACTCGCTCGAATTCTTCCGGCGCATGGGACAACACTACGGAATCGACGTTGCGTGGAGCCATGAGCCACACGTGGCCGAGGACGTTTATCGCCGTTTGCTGCAGGAAGCCGGCGTGTCCGTCTTCGAGCATTCCCGGCTGCGCGAGAAGCGTGGCGTGCGGCGCAAGGGAAATCGAATCCAGGAAATCACGATGGAAGATGGGCGCTCGTTCTCCGCGGCGATTTTCATCGATAGCAGCTACGAAGGCGACCTGATGGCCCAGGCCCGCGTCGCATACACGTGGGGCCGCGAATCGAGCGCGCAGTACGGCGAGGCGCTCGCCGGGGTCCGCGACCGAACGCCCTTTCATCAGTTTCAAGTGAACGTTTCCGCGTTTTCCGAGCCCGGCAAGCTGTTGCCGGAAATCTCGGCAAGAAAACCGGGCGTGCCGGGCTCGGCCGACAAGCTCGTGCAGGCATACAACTATCGGATGTGCTTCTCCGAAGTCGCGGAGAACCAGGCACCCTTCGCAAGACCGGCGGGATACGATCCGGCGCGATACGAACTGCTGGCGCGCTTGATCCGCGCTCGCACCGAAGCGGAAGGGCGTCCTCCCGCGCTCGGCACGCTGCTGAGCATGGGACGCATTCCGAACGGCAAGTTCGACATCAACAACAACGGCGCGTTCTCGACCGACTACATCGGCGCGAGCTGGACTTATCCCGAAGCCGGATACGCGGAACGCGCGCGCATTGCGCAAGCGCATCGGGACTACATCGCCGGGCTCCTCTATTTTCTTGCAGGGGCTGTCCCGGAGATGAAACGGCAGGGACTCTGCAAAGATGAGTTTGCGGACACGGGCAACTGGCCGCACCAGCTCTACATCCGCGAGTCGCGCCGCATGGTGGGCGAGTTTGTGATGACGCAGAAAGATCTGCAGACCGAGCTGACAAAATCCGACACGATCGGTATGGGGTCCTACAACAGCGACTCGCATAACGTCGAGCGCATCGTCGATGCGGAAGGCTTTGCGCGCAACGAAGGGGACATGCAGGTGCGCGTCGAGCCGTATCAGATTCCGTATCGCGTGATGCTGCCAAAGCGCTCGGAAGCGAGTAACCTGCTGGTGCCGGTTTGCTTTTCGGCGAGCCACGTGGCGTACTCGTCCGTGCGTATGGAGCCGCAATATATGATTCTTGGCCACGCCGCCGGTGTTGCGGCTAAACTGGCGGTGGAATCGGGGAAGGCCGTGCAGGCCATCGACATTGGAATCTTGCAGCAGCGCCTCGCCAAACAAGGCGCGGTCCTGAGGAGGTAAAAAATGCGACGACGCGAACTTTTGAAGACTGCCGGGATGGCCGGCTTGATGGGCCTTGTCTCCGCGAGGGAAGGGAAGGCGCAGGAACAGGCTGCCCGGGCCGTCTCCGGGATGCCCGCGCCAAAGATCAAGGACATCAGCGTGATCGAATGCCAGCCGGCCGGTGTGCGCTTGACCGTGGTGAAGATCACCACCGATCAGAGCGGACTCTACGGATACGGATGCGCCACCTTCACGCAGCGAGCCGATCTGGTGAAGCCGGCCGTCGAAAGGTATTTGAAGCCCTTCCTCATGGGCAAGACGACGGATCGCATCGACGACATCTGGCAGTCCTGTTACAACAGCTCCTATTGGCGCAACGGCCCGGTGCTGAACAACGCCATCAGCGGCGTCGACATGGCGCTGTGGGACATCAAGGGGCGCCAGGCCGGGATGCCCGTTTATCAACTCGTGGGCGGAAAACTGCGTGAAGCCGCCGACTGCTACGCTCACGCGAGCGGCAGCGACTATCCGCAGGTGATGGAGTCGGCGAAGCGGTACATGTCGCAAGGATTCCGTCACATTCGCGTGCAAGTGGGCGTTCCGGGAATGTCGGGCTACGGCAGCCAGCGCGACGCGGGATCGCCGATCAAGGCCCTTCACGACAAACCGGTGTTCGAATCCACGGCGTACATTCGCCGGGCCATGAAGCTCTTCGAAGTGAGCCGCAAAGAGCTCGGCGAAGAGGTCGAGTTGCTTCACGACATGCATGAGCGCGTTACGCCGAACCAAGCGGTGCAATTCTGCAAGGACGCCGAAAAGTTCCACATGTTCTTCCTCGAAGATGCGCTCTCGCCCGAGGACATCGCCTACTTCCGGCAAATCCGGCAGCAGTGTTCGACTCCGCTGGCCATGGGCGAGCTCTTCAACAGCCCGCACGAGTGGATGCCGCTCATCAGCGAGCGGCTCATCGATTACATCCGCGTCCACCCGTCGCAATCGGGCGGATTCACGCCTGCGCGCAAGATCGCCGTGCTCGGCGAGCACTTCGGAGTCAAGACGGCGTGGCACGGGCCGGGCGACCTTTCGCCGATCGGTCACATGGCGAACGTGACCCTCGACGTGTCCTGCTACAACTTCGGCGTCCAGGAGTACTCGGAATTTAATCAGCGTACGCAAGAGATTTTCCAGGGCTGCCCGGAGATGAAAGACGGATATCTCTGGGTCAGCGAAAAGCCCGGCTGGGGCATCGAGATCGATGAGAAACTGGCCGCGAAAGCGCCGTTCACTCCCGGGAACAACAACCTGAATGGCGGATGGGGAGAGATCCGCCGCCGGGACGGCACCATCATCAAGCAGTGACAGGATGCCGCGCCGGTGCGCGACGGCCTGCTTCACTCTGCAGCTTGCGCAGCCATCGAAGCTCGGTGCGGAACTGCTGGATCGTCAAGCTCACCATCCAAACGGCCTCGTGAAAACGATGCCCCACTTCGGCGCGAATCGAGCGCAATGTTGCTTCTTCGCGCGCCAACTCTTTCTCGAGAAACGTCCGGCGCCGCGCAATCTGCCGGACGAAGACGCCCGGCCGCGCCTGCCACGAGAGCGCCAGCCAGGTGAGAAACGCCGGTCGCTCGCGCTGCACTGTCCAATCTTCTTTCTCGAGCGCGTCCGCGAGCGCCGCGCGTCCCTTGGCCGACGTGGCCAGGACGCGCCGCTCGGGGCCGGCATGCGGCTCGTCGCTTCCCGCCGGCCGGACCAGGGCGAGCCGAGCAAGTTTTTCCAGCGAGTAGTAAACCTGCGGCCGCGAGATGCCGGCCCAATCGCGCACTTCGCGCCGCTCGAGCTCCAGGTTCGCCTGGTATCCGTGCATGGGACGCTCGGCGAGCAGGCTGAGCAGCACCAGGTCCGGCGTCGTCAGAGCAGGCGATTTAGCGGGCACGGCGCGCTTTCCGCTTGCGGCTCCAATGCCACCATTGGCATTGCTCCTCGGGCAGGCTCGGATTCCGGGCCTGCGCGACGGCGGCTTCAAAGACATCCAGGCAACAGATGTCCACTTTCTGTCCGGTCTTGTTGCAGAGCCGGTCGTACATGTCCCGCGGATTCTGCTGCGCGAGATGATCGATGTCGCGAATGCCCAGGACCTCGAAGTCGCGGAGCATCGCCGGACCCACCGAGACAAGGTGTTTCAACAAGCGCGGTTCTGTGAGGGTTGTCATGGCGCTAGTCTAAACAAGACTAGAAGCGCTGTCAAGCCTTTTAATGCAGGCGCACGTACTCGTAGTCCACCGGCAGGCTGTTGATGCCGCGGTCGGGCGGAGCGATCCACGAAGCCATCTTGCCGCGCTCGAAGACGCCCTTCATCAGGCTGTAGACGAAGGTGCGATCTTCCTCGGTGGGCAGCCATTCCGAAAGATGAGCTTCGTACGACTCGCGGCTGATCGGGCGGCCCAGCAGATCGGTCGGCACGCCGGCCCAGCTCCCGATGCCTCGGCGGAAATGCGTGCTCGGAAGCCGCAGCTCGAAGTTGCATCCAGCCCGTTCGATCAGCTTGTTCCAGCGCTTGACGCCCATCTCGCAATCCTTGACATAGGAGAGCCGCGTAATCTCGTTCATCGCGTTGCGCATGGGAATCTGTTCCATCTTGACGCCGCCGCGGCCGTCCGGCATTTCGAGCGAATGGAACTGCTCGAGAGCGACGTGGTCTTCGTAGGCCGATTCATCGGGGCGGCCCTTCACGCCGGTTGCAAAGTAAGAGGCGGCGTTCGACGATGTCTCGCCGCCGAACAGGTCGAGCGACGAGCTGAACCAGAAGTTCAGATACCGCTGC
>CAZRND010000381.1:0-5287 GCA_964601345.1 uncultured Acidobacteriota bacterium
CACGCCCATGCACGCCGATTCCTGAGGGAAGGACCTTGCATTGATTCTTTAGGCCGATCCATGGTTCCCCGAGAAATGGCGTTGGTTGCCTGTTTGGCGCTTCATCGGCGTGCATCGGCGTTCATCGGCGGTTGCTTTTTGTCTTATCTGTGTGTATCTGTGTTCATCTGTGGTTGCTTTGGTGTTTACTTCCGGAAGCCTGGCTCGCTAATGCTGCGCTGCTCCACCGTCGGCGCGTATTTTTTCATCAGCGGCGCGATCTCGCCGGCTTTGCCGATCACCGCGAAGACCAGGTTGTCGAGCGGATAATATTGTTTGATGACGCGGCGCACGTCGGCCATGGTCACCGAGTCGAGGCGCGCGGCGTACTCATCCACTTCGGAGGGCACCAGCCCGAACACCTCGAAGTCGGCCATGAGCCCCGCGAGTTGATCGGTGGTCTCGATGCGCGGGCCGTACTGCCCGAGCAAGTAAGCCTTGGTGGAGCGAAGCTGCTCCTCCGTGGGACCTTTTTCGTGCAGCTCCTTCAGGATATCGAGCGCCATGTCCATGGCTTTCTCCGTGGTGGCGTTTCGCGTGTAGCTGGCGATGTAGAAAGGTCCGCGCTCGCGCCTCCGCTCGAAGTTCGAGTTGGCGCCGTAAGTCAGGCCGGAGTTGATGCGCAGCGCCGAGTTGAGCATGGATGTGAAACGCCCGCCGAATAGCATGTTCACCAGTTCCAGCGCGACGCGGTCGGGATTGGTGCGCGTAATCCCCAGGTTCCCGATGCGGAAGAAGGTCTGCGTGGCGTCGGGCTTGTCGACAAGCAACAGGCGCCGGCCCGTGGCCTCGGCCGGTGCATTCAAACGGAACGCCGGAGCATCTTTCTTCGGCGCGGCGCCCAACTGCGCGGCGAGCAGTTTCTCCATGTCCACCGTGGCAAAGTCGCCCGCCACCGAGATCACCATGTTGCCGGGAACGTAGTTCTGCTCGAAGAACTTGACGATGTCGTCGCGCGTGATCGAGGGAACCGAGCGTTCGTCGCCGCTCTGCGGACGGCCATACGGATGTTGCCCGTAGAGGAAACCGTTGTAGTAGTAAGGAATCACCTGCGATGGGCTGTCCTTCATCGCGCGAATCTCGTCCACGCGCTGCTTCAGCAGCTTGTCGACCTCCGATTGCGGGAACGTGGGTTTTTGCAGCATGTCGCCCAGGATCGGAAGGCCGCGGCCCAGGTCCTTCTTCATGAACTCGGCGGTGACGACGAGCGCATCGAAGCTGACTAGCGTGGAGACGGTCGCGCCGATGAAATCCAGGTCCTGCGAAATCTGGTCGGACGTGCGCGAGCCCGCGCCCTTGCGCAGCAGGTCGTTGGTAATATCGCCCAGCCCTTCCTTGCCGGCGGGATCGCGAGACGATCCCGACTTGATCGCCACCGTGAAGCTCACCAGGGGCACCTGGTGGCGCTCCATCATCAGCAGCGTCAGCCCGTTGGGCAGAACCGTCTTCTTGTACGCCGGAAAGCGCATGGGAGCCGCAGCGAGGCCGGCAACACAAACGAGGAGAAGAAGCGCTCTCTTCATTTGGACTCCTTCGTGGGGATCAGCGTGGCTACGGTTCGGTTCCGCTCTTGGAAATACTTCTGCGCCACGCGGCGCAGATCTTCGGGGGTCACTTTGCCGTAGTATTCCGGCGAGCTGAAGAGTTTGTGGTAGTCGCCGAAGAAGACCTCGTAACTTCCAATCGTGTTGGCCTTGCCGTTGATGGTCTTCATCGAGCGGTAGAACTCGGCTAGCTTGATGTTCTTCGACTTTTCGAGTTCCTGAGAGGTGACCAAGTCCTACTGGATGCGCGATAGCTCTTCGTCGAGGGCTTTCGCTGCCGCTTCGGGCGCGACGCCCGCGCGTGGCTGCATGGTGATCGTGAAGAGCGTGGGATCGAATGCTAGCGTCCACCCTCCACTGACTGACACGGCCAACTGATCTTTGTCCACCAGGCGCTGGTAGAGCCGCGAGCTCTGGCCGCTCAGCAGCAGCGTCTCGATCAAATCGATCGCGTAGAAGTCGGGGTCGGAAGTCGACGGCACGTGGTACGCGGCCATCACCAGGGGAAGTTGCGCGAATTTCTCCACTTTGAGGCGGCGCTCGCCCTGTTGCTCCGGCTCGCGGGTGGTTACCGGCGGCGGCGGATCGCGGCGCGGAATCGGCTCGATGTATTTCTCCGCCAGAGCGATAAACTGCTTCGGCTCGACGCTTCCCGCCACGACCATCACTGCATTGTTGGGCGCATAGCCTTTCTGGAAGTGCGCTTTCAGGTCTTCCATCGTCCAGCTCTCGATGTCGGACATCCAGCCCACCACCGGCCACTGGTAAGGATGCGCCAGAAATGCCGTGGCGTAGAGCTGCTCGTAGAGCACGCCGAAGTTGTTGGCGTCGATGCTGGTGCGTCTTTCTGAGGCTACGACCCCTCTTTCCGACTTGATCATCTCGGGATCGAAACTCAAGTCGCGGATGCGATCGCCCTCGAGATCGAAGATCAACTCCAGGATCGAGGTCGGGAACCAGTCCTGATACACGGTGACGTCGTTCGAGGTGTAGGCGTTGTTGTTGCCGCCCGCGCCCTCCATCACTTGATCGAACTTGTGCGGACCGTATTTCTTGGCGCCGTTGAACATCATGTGCTCGAAGAAGTGCGAGAGCCCGGTGGTGCCCGGCCGCTCATTGCGCGAGCCGATCTTGTAGAAAATGTAGAGCGCGACGTTGGGAATGGAGTGGTCCTCGTGGATCAGGATTTTCATCCCGTTCTTGAGCGTGTGTGTCTGGACCGGAAACTCCTGCGCCGCCGCCACGAGCGTGGCGAGGCAGAGAGCGAGAAGGCATTTCTTCATGGTCCGTATTATGCCTGATCCTCGCTAGGGTTTCGAAGTAAGACGGCTTACAATCTCGGCGAGAGCAACGTCGGCTTTGGCCTCGATCTCCGCGCGCGTTTGATCCTGGATCGGATGCGGCACGTATACCGGCTCGAAGTCCGCGCGGCCGAGCGCCGCGGCCTGAGCGCGCGCGGCGGTCTGAAATTCATGCGTGGCGACCGGCACCGCCGGGATGCCTCTATTCTCTACTCTGGTGGAATCGTGCAAACTGCACGTTGTGCACGATCCTCAATCGGCCAAGCCTTCAATCACCGCGTCGAGCCTCGCGCCGAGCAGGCGATCGAGCACTTCGGGCGGCGCGGGCTTGGTAAACGTGGGCTTCATGTCGCGGATGACGCGAGCCACGCCGTGACGCTCGACCAACAACTTCTCTAAGCGGTCCAAGAAAATGCTCCCGCCCGGCTTGCTGATGTCCAGCAGACCGATGGTCGTGCCGGCGAGCGTCGCGAGGCGCGGCGCGGGACGTCCGGCGCTGCGCGGCGTTTCATCCATCGGATTGACGAGAATTTCAGGCATAGGCCCTCCTACGGAATCGGATACGTAACCATCTGACTGCCGCGCGGGCCCGTGGCCCAGCTTCCAATCACGGCCGAGAACTTTCCGGCGGTTCCACCGGCGACGACAATCTTGATGGACTCCGGCTTCGCAAACTTACGATAGCAGGGTTCGCCGTCGATGGTCACCGTCTGATAAGTCCCAACGAGCGCCACGCCTTCCCCATGGCCATCATCGTAATGGCGATGCGGGATGCCGGTGTTCTCGAAGAGGAAGTCGCGAGCCGATTCTTTGGTGAAACCGTCGCGCGCCACCGTCTTGACGTGCTCGGGACAGAGCACCACGACCGCCTCAAAGGCGTTGCACGCGCGATAGCTCCAGACCGTCGCCAGGGCGCGCGTGATCGCCTTGAGCACCACGCGTCCCTCGCGCGCCTGATGCTCGCTGACGCCGTGCGGCGCCTCGCCGGCAAAGAGCGTCACAGCGCTGTGCGGCACGAGGGGCGGCCAAGGACTCTCTTCCTCGTTCTCGGCGATGCAGTAGGAGAACTTGCCGGGATTACCCAGCGCAGACATATCGATTTCGCCCGGCCGCGCTCCGCCCAGATTCGTCAGGATCAATTGGAACGCGCGGCCCAGCGAGGAATTCGCGCGCGCCACGTTGCTGAAGACGTTGCTGCCGCACGCAAACCCGAGTTCGCGGCGCACCGGACCATTGACGATGATGAGCGGCGCGGCAAAATGCGTGGTGGCCTGCACGCCGTGGAGGTTGAATCTTTCATCGGCGGCCGCGCGGATCAAGGGGATCAGCACGCGCATCATTTCGGGCCGGCATCCGGCCATCACGGCGTTCGCGGCGATCTTTTCCACCGTCGCTGCGCCATAATTCGGCGGGATCAGGGCAACGACCTCTTCCGGAGGAAGAGGCGTCGCAGCGAGCATCCGCTCCACGCGCTCGACTGTCGGCGGGACGACCGGCAGGGGATCGTCCGCGAAGTGCGCGTAAGGATCGTCAACCGTGATGCGCGACGCGCGCATGGTGGGCGCTGCTTGCGCCTGGACCTCCGCCGCTTGCGTGTAGCCTTCGCGATGGCGCGACATGCAACCCGGCTTGCTCGCCGGGTTGCCGTCGTGCGCATCGGCAATGGGCGGCACGCCCATCGCCGCAGCGAGCTTGTTCAGGTCCGCCTTGTCGAAGCCGACGAAGCTGCGAACGACGCGATCCTGCGCGTCGAGCAGGTACACGGCGGGCACCGTCTCGGGATCGTACTTCCGCGAGAGGCTCAGGTCGCGGTCCACAATCACTTCGAACGGCAGCGACATCTCCTGGGTCAAGACGTCCTGGGAAATAGCAGTGACGTTCGGAAGTTTCTTGAGGTACGGAAGCGTCAGCCGGCAGGTGGGGCAATCGGTTTCAAAGAACACCACGACCCGGAGCGGTGGAACCACACCGACATACTACCGTGAAACAAAGGAGAGAAGGACGCCGGCGGAGACAATCAGGATGGCGATGCCGACCGAGATCGCCAGAGTGCGTTTCAACAGACCGAAGAGGATTTCGCTCACCTATACAGATTATCGCGGCCTTCGATAAAAAAGAGTTATAAAGGTGAAACACCGGAGGGAAGAAGGTCCTACGACTCCAGGCCTAAATAATTTTTCTTCGCCTTTGCGCCTGAGTTATAATCCGGCCTAGTTCTCATCTTAGGAGGGTGGCATGCCACAAGTTCTCGGACGCGAACAGCAAGCGGATCTTCTGAAACGTGGTTTCTCGCGGCGCAGTTTTCACCGCATTTCAGCCCTGCTGACGGCGGGCGCGGCACTGCCCTTCTATAGCGAGCACGCGCTGGCGTGCTTTGAGCGTATCCAAGGCATGCTCCAGAGC
>CAZRND010000382.1:0-5276 GCA_964601345.1 uncultured Acidobacteriota bacterium
CGCAGAAAAGCGTAGCGTTCGATGTTGCGCTGCGTCTCGAGCAAGGCGTTGGCGGCAAAAGCGCCGGGCGTGCCGAAATTGTCGACCTGCACGGAGTGGTCGATGACCAGCTCGGCCGGCAACAGCGGATTGATCTTGGCGGGGTCGCCGCCCATCCGTCTCATGGTCTCGCGCATCGCGGCGAGATCGACGACGGCGGGAACGCCGGTGAAATCCTGCAGTAGCACGCGCGCCGGCATGAAGTTGATCTCCTTGCTCGGCTTGGCCTTCGGGTCCCAGTTGGCCAGGGCCTGGATGTCGGCGGCGTGGACGAACCGGCCGTCCTCATTGCGGATCAGATTTTCGAGCAGCACGCGCAGCGAAAACGGCAGCTTCTCGGTCTTGAAATCACCCAGGCGATGGATCTCGTATTGCTTGTCCTTCACACGCAGAACGCTTTTCATATCGTCTATGATAGCAAATACCCATGGGTCTGCTGAACTTGCACGACTACACCGCGGTGCAGCTTACGTTCTACGCCGTCGGCGCGTACCTGTGGGTGGTGGCGTATCTCATCTACATCCGCAACGGATTCAAGTACGGCATCGTCGAGATGCCCGTCTTTGCGGCGTGCGGCAACATCGGATGGGAACTGGTCTGGGGACTCATCTTTCAGACCGACCTCGGCCCGCTCTGCGTCTACGCGCACAAGGCTTGGTTCTTTCTCGACCTGGTGATCTTCTACCTGGTCCTGACGTACGCCGACAAGCAGACCGAGATTCCGTTGCTGAAGCGCTACTGGAAGCCGATCTGCGTTTTCCTTTTCGCCGCTAACGCGCTCTTCTACGGGACGTTCGTGCAGCAAGGATACGACGTCGGCAGCACGATCCAGTCGGCCTACATCTGCCAGTTGCCGATTTCGTTTCTGTACATCCCGCTGGTGCTGCGGCAGAAGAGCCTGGTCGGTTGGTCGGTGTGGGCCGGATGGGCGCGCACCTGGGGCACGGCCCTCATCGGCGTCTTTGCTTTCCTGCGGTATCCGGAGCACTACTTCCTTCTCAGCATGGCGGTGATTTCCACGCTCGTCGATTTCGTGTATATGTATCTGCTGATCGTTCAACGGCGCGAGGTGCCGGTCACATGAAGAAAAGTCTTGCGGTCGTTTCTATCCTTCTTTGTTGTTTGGTCTCTGCCCAAACCGTTCACGTCACGTCCGGGGCGACGGATGACCAGGTCTTCCAACGCAATGCCGACAGCCGCGCCGACATCAAGCTCACCGGCACGCTCGAAGGCGCGAGGGAAGGGAAGATCGAGGCCCGAGTCATGCACGGCTATCTCGCCGTGCCCGGCTTCGACTGGACCACCATCGCCACAGCGCAGCGCGGCACATGGACCGGCGAGATCAAAGGCCTTCCCGCGGGCGGACCCTACCGCGTGGAGCTTCGCTCCGGGGCCAACATCACCGCGACGATCCACGACATTCTCGTCGGCGACCTGTGGATGCTCGCGGGACAATCGAACATGGAGGGTGTTGGCAATCTCGTCGATACCGAAGCGCCGCACGAGCTGGTCCACAGCTTCGATCAGGCAGATCACTGGATCGTCGCCGAAGAGCCGCTGCATCGCCTCGTCGATGCCACGGATCGTGTCCACTGGCGGCGCAACGCGCAGAAGGAGCCGGAGAAGCTCGCCGGCGACGCGCTGCAAAAGTACATCGAGGCCCGCAAGAAAGGTGGAGGCCTCGGCTTGCCCTTTGCCGTGGAGATGGTGCGCCGCACCGGCGTTCCAGTTGGATTGCTGCCTTGCGCGCACGGCGGCACATCGATGGACCAGTGGGATCCGGCTCTGAAGGACAAGGAAGGCGATTCGCTCTACGGCGCGACGCTACGACGATTCCGCCTGGCTGGCGGACGCATCAAGGGCGTGCTCTGGTATCAAGGCGAGTCGGATACCGGCCCAGCGGCCGCTCCGCTCTTCCAGGCAAAGTTTGAAAAAATGGTCGCGTCAATGAGGGACGACTTTGGACAACCCAACCTGCCTTTCTACTACGTGCAGATCGGACGCTTTGTCAGCGCCACCAATCCCGACGAGTGGAACTTCGTGCAAGAGGCGCAGCGCAAGTCCGAAGCGACAATTCCGAACTCGGGCATGGTCGCGGCCATCGACTTTTCGCTCGACGACGGGATCCATGTCAGCACCGCCGATCACAAACGGCTCGGCAAACGGCTCGTCAACCTGGCTCTGGGCGACACGAAGCACGGTCCGCGTCCAGTCTCCGCATCGTTCAAGGACGGCCGTATCGCCGTGACCTTCGCGGATGTCAACGGACGACTCACCGCGCCGGGCCGCGTCTCCGGATTCTCGATCTACAACGACAAGAACGAATACGTGCCGCTGATCTACAAGGCGGTGGTCGATCCAGCGGACGGAAATACGATTCTGCTCTACGTCGGTACGAAGCCTCCCGCGGGTGCGACGCTTCACTATGGACGCGGCAAGGATCCTTATTGCAACGTGACCGACCAGGCCGACATGGCCGTGCCTGTTTTCGGACCGATGGTGATTCAGTGACCGCATGACCAAGCCTCTCGAAGCCCAGTTGAAGAAGATGGGCGTGGTCGGCGCCGGCGGCGCGGGCTTTCCCGCCGGCGTCAAGGCCGCGGCGAACGCCGAATTCGTCATCGCCAACGGTGCGGAGTGCGAGCCGCTGATCCACAAAGACGCCGAGTTGATGCAGCACTTTCCGGGCGAAGTCGTCGCTGGAATGACCCTGATGATGGAATCGACCGGCGCCCGCAGCGGGAAATTCGGCATCAAAGCTAAGAACGCTGCCGCACTGGACGCGATCAAGCAACACTTGAGGAAGGTCGAACCGGTCCAAATTGCCCCGGTGATCCTCGGCGACTTTTACCCGTCGGGCGACGAATACGAATTAGTTTACTCGGCGACGGGACGGCTGATCCCGCCTGGCGGAATTCCGCTGCAGGTGGGTTGCGTCGTCAACAACGTCGAGACGTTGTACAACGTCCACTACGCGAAGCAGGGCATTCCGGTCACATCGAAGTTCCTTTCGATTTGCGGCGCGGTGCGGAAACCTTGCACGGTGCGCGTCCCGGTCGGAACCAGCTTCCGCGATCTTCTGCCGCTCGCGGGAGGCGCTACAGTCGCGGACTTTGCCATCTTCATCAGCGGGCTGATGATGGGCACGCTCACCTTCGATCTCGACGACGTGGTGACGAAAACGACGGGAGCCCTGGTGGTCCTGCCGCGCGATCATTACCTGGTGATGCGCAAGGAGCGTCCACTCGAAGCCATGGCGCGCATCGGCAAGTCGGCGTGCGACCAGTGCAGCTACTGCACCGAGTTTTGCCCGCGCTATCTGCTCGGCTACGAGGTGATGCCGCACAAGGTCATGCGCAGCCTGGGATTCAGCGCCACGGGCAACGACGTTTGGAACCAATGGGCGCAACTCTGCTGCGCCTGCGGCCTTTGCACGCTCTACGCCTGCCCTGAAGATCTCTATCCAAAAGAGGCGTGCGATCAAAGCAAGATCGGCTTGAAAACATCGGGTATCAAATTCGTACAGGAGAAGCCGGTGCGCGTGCATCCGATGAAGGACGGCCGGCGCGTGCCGCTGGCGATGCTTCGCAAGCGGCTCAAGGTCGAAGAGTACGAAAAGGAATGCCCGTTCATGGAAACCAATGTCGAGCCTAAGACTGCCCGGATGAAACTCAACCGGCAAAGTCCCGTGGTGCGCGCGGGCCAGCAAGTGAAGCGGGGCGATCCGGTCGCTACCGTGGACGAGGGCGCGCTCGGCGCGGACCTTCATGCCGGCATCGCGGGACGCGTCGCCGCAGTGACCGCCGCATACGTGGAGATTGAACATGTCCGTTAGTTCCTTCGGATTGATCGAGCTGACCAGCATCGCCGCCGGCTTTGAAGTGTGCGACGCCATGCTGAAGGCTGCCGCCGTCGAACTGGTGCTCTCGCGCAGCATATGCTCCGGCAAGTACATGGTGATGGTGCGCGGCGACGTCGCCGCCGTCACCGCCAGCGTCGCGGCCGGAAAACAGGCGGGCGACTTCTGCATCATCGACAGCTTTGTCATCCCCAACATCGATGAGGCGATCATTCCGGCGATCCGCGGGCTGAACAAAGTCGAGACGCTCGAAGCTCTCGGCATCATCGAGTCGTTCTCGGTGGCGTCGCTCATTGAGGGCGCGGACGCGGCGGTGAAGTCCGCGAAGGTCAGGCTCATCGAAATCCGGCTGGCAATGGCGCTCGGCGGAAAAGCGTTCGTGACCATGACCGGCACGGTCGCCGACGTACGCAGCGCCGTGGACGCAGGCGCGGCGGTAGTCGCCGCCAAAGGCCTGTTGACGAACAGAGTGGTGATCGCCCAGCCTCGACCTGAACTGCTCAGCGAAATGATCTAAAGTACGATCGCGGGATGGAAGAATCCCATCTCGCTGCGCTTGGCGATGGCCAGCAGCCGTCCTTCCGGTGAAAACACTCTAATGTGCGCGGACGCCATCGGCGGCACGGGCCGGAACTCGCGGCCGTTCCGGATGCTTCCCACCACCATCGGCGGAACCTTGTAGGACGGGATTTCCGGCAACAATTGCTCGAGCGGCACCAAAGCGTCCGCGCCGGCCTTCTCGAGTGTCACGGCTTGCTCCTCAGTAAATTCACCCGACGCCAGACGGCGCAGCTCTTCCACGTGGGCTCCGCATCCCAGGCGGCGTCCCACGTCATGCACCATCGAGCGGACGTAAGTGCCGGCCGAGCAGTGCACGCGAAAGCGCGCGCGCGGAGGATCCCAAGCGAGCAGCGCGAATTCCTCGACGTGCACGGGCACCGCCTCGAGCACCACCGCTTCTTTGCGGCGCGCCAGTTTGTACGCTTCGACGCCGCCGACTTTCTTCGCCGAAATCGGCGGCGGCATCTGGTCGAAGTCGCCGGTCAGCTCGCGCATCGCCGCCTCGACGGCGTCGCGCGCCACGTCTCCCGGGCTGTCGTCGCCGAGCGGCGTCCCCGTGCGATCGTAGGAGTCGGTGGCGAATCCCCAGCGCATCACGCCCTCGTAGATTTTCTCGCGATGACGGAAGAACTGCGCAAGCCGGGTGGCGCGACCGACGACGAGCGGCAACACGCCCGTCGCCAGCGGATCGAGCGTGCCGAGGTGGCCGATGCGCGAGGTGCCGAGAATCCGCCGGCACTTCTGCACGACATCGTGAGAGGTGCAGCCGGCCGGCTTGTCGAGAACGAGTACGCCGTCCACGGGATGGGTTACTGCT
>CAZRND010000383.1:0-5275 GCA_964601345.1 uncultured Acidobacteriota bacterium
AAAAGCCGTTTTGCGCTTCCCGGCGGGGGCATTGGTGGCCAGCAGGGTGCATGTTTAAAGGTTATCGCCCGGGCGTACATCGCCGTTCCAGTCGGGACCGGGATTTCCCGTGCCCCAATAAATCAAATCGAGCTCGGGATCGTACGACCCAGTCACCCACGTCGAGCCGCCGCCCGTCTTCCACATCTCGCCGGTCCAGGTCTCGCTGCCGGGCTCGCCGGGCGCGGGGATGGTGTAATGCCTCCACAGGCGCTCGCCGGTCTTGGCATCGTAAGCGTCGACGAATCCGCGGATGCCCGCTTCGCCGCCGCTGATTCCGGTGATGACCTTGCCTTTGATCGCCAGCGGCGCGACGGTGATGCAGTATCCGAGCTTGTAGTCGGCGACCACCGTATCCCAGCGCACCGCGCCCGAACGCGCGTCGAGCGCCACCATGTGAGAATCGAGCGTGCCGATGAATACGGTGTCGTCGAGCACGGCGACGCCGCGATTCGTGCGGCCGAATCCGATGGTGTCCAGATCGTTCGGCATCGGACGCTGCCACGTCCAGAGCGGCCGGCCGGTGCGCAGGTCGAGCGCCTTCACCGTGCTCGGCGGCTGGGTGATATACATGACGCCGTCGACGACGACGGGCGAAGTTTCGAGTCGCCCAGGCCCGCTAGCCTGATACACCCAGCGGACTTTCAGGCCCGCGGCATTGGCCGGAGTGATCTGGGTGAGTCCCGAAAAACGGTGCGCCTGGTAGTTCCCCGAATAGGTGAGCCAATCGCCCGGCGCAGCCCCGGCCTTCGTGATGCGCTCGAAGGGAACTTGCGCTACGAGCGGCAGAGTCAAAAGCGTGAACAGGAGTTTCTTCATGACTTGCCCCTCAGGCTGGCGAGGTACGCAACAAGATCGTCGAGTTCCGCGGCCGAGAGCGATTTCCCGAAGCTTGGCATCGGACTTTGATTCGCCAGGCGCTCGAGCGTCTTGATGCTCCGTTTGCGTAGCGAATGCAGGCGGCCGTCGGTGTCGCGAATCTGGATGGTGAAGGAATCCTCGTTGACGCGGACGCCGCGGACTTCCCCGCCGCCGGTCGTGACGGCCCGGACCATCGTGAAATCCTCGGGCAGCGCGCTCCCCGGATCGACGAGCGCTTGGCGCAAGCGCGCCGCGCTGCGGCGCGCGCCGACTTCGGTCAGCTCCGGCCCCAGGCTCGCGCCCTTTCCTCTGACGATGTGGCAAGCGTTGCATCCGCCCTTGCCTTCGTAGATCGCTTTGCCGCGCGCGGCGTCACCGGGAAGCTTCTCCACGGCCACGCGTCCGAGCGAGCGAACGTACGCGGCAACCTGATTCCGTTCGCGATCGGTCATTTGCCAAGCGCCGGGCATCTCTGTGCCGGGAATGCCGTTGGCGATGATCCTGACGAGCGATGCGTCGTCCGAGGCTCGGACGAGCGTCGGTTTCGCGAGACTCGGGCCGTTGCTGCCGGTGCCGGTCTGCCCGTGGCAAATCGCGCAGTGCCCTTCATAGAGACGTTTACCGCGCGATACATCATCAGGGGATTGCGGAAGTTGCGCGGCGAGAATTACGGCCAAGACCGCCCAAATCATAGGGTGCAGTCTAGCACGTTTGGTGTATACTCCCGAGTCGAGAGGAACCCCAATGAAGACGTCTCATCGTATATTCGCGCTCGCGGCAATCGCGCTGGGCGCAGTTTCGACGCTCGCGGCACAGAGCGCGCCGGCAGGGCCACCCACGGTCACGCATCTGCTGGGATTTCAGGATGTGAAGGCCAAGGCCAGAGGGAAGATCACGGTCGACGGCGGCTCGATGCAGTTTATGGCCGGCAAGGCTGCGACCAAGGTGCCCGTGGCATCCATTGAAGAAATCTATGTGGGCAGCGAGACAACGCAAGGCGGCGGCAATCTCGGCACGGCCGCCAAAGCCGGAGCGATCGCCGCGCCTCCCGGCACGGGCGAGGCATTGACACTTCTGCTCCGCACCAAGGTGGATATTCTGACCATCTCCTATCGGGGCGATCAAAACGAATTTCATGCCGCCATGTTCGCCACCCCGAAGGGCGAGGCGGAGAAGATCAAGGCGCAGCTCGTCGCGGGCGGCGCGCATCCCCGCTAAGGGAGAGGACATCTCATGATCAAGAAAATCGCAATCCTCGTTGCTATCATCGCCACGCTCACGAGCCTGAGTCTCGCCGCAGATAAGAAGGCCAAAGTCGAGAAGATGCCGGCCTCGGCCATCGTCGTCGAGCCGACCGATGCCGGAGACACCACGATTCCTCGCGAATTCCGCTATGCCATCTACGAGGACCTGGTGAAGACCCTCGGCTCGCCCGGCGAGGGCGCGCTGAATAAGAAGATCATCCGCAGCGGCGACCGCTCCGCAAGCGGCACATCCGGCGCCGTCACGCTCAAGACCAGCGTCGACAAATTCAAGGAAGGCAGCCAACTGAAGCGGGAATTGATTCACGTCGCCGGCTGGACCCAAGTGGATCTCACCGTCACCCTCACCGGTCAGGACGGCAAGACGCTGCTCGAAAAGAAGGTCATCGGCAAGGTGCGCTTCTTCGGCGACAACCTCGGGGTGACGCACGACATCGCGAAGAAGATCAAGAAGCTGCTGAGCGAGAGTCTCTCCTAGAGCGGAAGCGTCAGGCGCGCCTCGCAGCCCATGGAGTCGTGACGGTTCTCCAGCGTCAGGGTTCCGCCGTGGGCCTCCGCAATCTGGCGGCTCAGCACGAGGCCGATCCCCGATCCTCCCGGCTTGGTGGTAAAGAAAGGGACAAAGAGGTTCGCCGTTCCTGAAAGCCCGGGCCCTTCGTCGTCGACCCAGAGTTCCAGCCGTGACATTTTTTTGCGCCACCCAACCTCGACGGCGCCGCCGGTTTCGAGCGCCGCTTCCACCGCGTTCCGCACCAGGTTGATGAGCAGTTGCTCCATCTGATCCTGGTCGGCGCGGATCGTGACTTCGGGTCCCGGCCGCAGGTTGATGGTCATGCGCGTTATCAGTCCGGCGACGCGCCGGACGCATGGACCCACCTGCATCGGCTGAAGCGCAGGTTCCGGCAGACGAGCGAGTTGCGCGTAAGCCTTCATGAAACGGTTGAGGGATTCCGCGCGCGATCCAATCACCGCCAGGCCGCGCCGCATGTCCTCGCGCCAGTCGGGCGGCGCGGGATCACGCACCAGGATATTCTCCAGGCTTCCGGCCATGGACTTGATCGGCGCCAGCGAGTTGTTGAGCTCGTGCCCGAGCACGCGGATCAGGCGCTGCCAGGCCTGACGCTCCTCTTCTCGGAGCGCCCGGCTCAAGTCGGCGATGACCAGCAGTTGGTGCGGACGCCCGTGCTCGCGGAACTGGCTGCGACGCATTCCCCAACGGCCGACCGCGCCGGGAAAGGTCATTTGCAGAGTCCGCGCGGGCTGGCCTTGGAGGCACTCGGCCAATCCGACTTCGGCGGCGGAGAGACCTTCGAGGCGCTCCGCAGGGCGGTCGAGAAGTCGCTCCCCGGCGCGGTTGACCAGCTTGAGCCGGTGATCGCCGTCGAAGGCGAAGACCGCGACTTCGATCTCGGCCATGACGGTGCGCAGCAGCGTCGTGGCTTCAAGCGCGCCGAGGCGCTGCTCGCGCAGCGTGATGCCGAGCGCGTTCACTTCCAGGGTCAGCTCGCCGAGCGCGTCGCCGATGTGAGCGCCGCGCGCGCGAATCGAGTAGTCGCCTTCCCGCAGCGCGGCAAGCAGGTTCGAGAGTGTCTGTAGCGGAAGCACGACGCGCTCGCGAAGCGCAAAAGCGAATCCGAGCCAGAAGCAAATCATCAGGACGTCGGCGGTCCACTGCACCTTGGCCGAGTAGCCACCCGAATACAACAGGTATACGGCCGTCAGAACGGCGGGCGCTCCTCCGGCCAGGGCCATCCAGAGGACCCTCTGATCGTGCGACTGGCGATGGGGAGTCGAGGGAGGCATGACGGAGCCTCAGAGTCCGTATCGCTGCAGACGCCGGTAAAGCGCCGAGCGGCTCAGCCCCAGCGTCTTGGCGGCCTGGCTGACGTTGCCATCATAGCGCGCCAGCGTCTTCTTGATGAGATAACACTCGACGTCTTCGAGGCTCATGTCTTCCAGGCGCATCGCGCCGTCGCGGCCGGTGCGCAGGTCGAGGTCCGGTCCCCGCACTTGGTCAGCTTGCGCCATCAGCACGGCGCGCTCGATGGCGTGCTCGAGCTCGCGAACGTTGCCCGGCCAGGTGTGTTCGAGCAGCGACTTCATCGCCGCCGGATCGAAGCCGCCGAGGCTCTTGCCGTAGCGGCGGCTGTGCTCGCGCAGAAAATGCTGCGCGAGCAACGGAATGTCCTCGCGGCGGCTGCGCAGCGGCGGCAGGTTGATCTCGATAGTGTTCAGGCGGAAGAGCAGGTCCTGCCGGAATCGTCCGGCCGCCGCTTCCGCGGGCAGGTCGGCGTTGGTGGCTGAGATGAGGCGGACGTCGACGCGGCGCGTCTTCGAAGAACCGACGCGCTCCATCTCCCCGGTCTCGATGACGCGGAGCAGCGTGGCTTGCTGGTTCGGCGTGATGTTGGCGATCTCGTCGAGAAAGAGCGTGCCGCCTTCGGCCATCTCGAAGCGCCCCACGCGGTCGCTCTTGGCGTCGGTGAACGCGCCCTTGACGTGGCCGAAGAGCTCGCTCTCAAAAACGCCTTCGGCGAGGCCGCCCGTGTTCACCGTCACCAGCGGCCGCTGCGCCCGAGCCGAGACGGCGTGCATCGCGTGCGCCACAACGCCCTTGCCTGTGCCGTGCTCGCCGGTGATGAGCACGCTGGCCCCCGACGGTCCGACGCGGGAGATCACCTCGAGCACCGGACGCATCGCCGGCGATTCGGCGATCATCGAGATGCCGCCCTCGGCGCGCAGCAGCCGGTTTTCTGCTTCGAGTCGCTGCCCTTTGCGCAAGGCCTGGCCCAACTCGAGCTGAGTATGAAGGATCGAGAGCAGGCGCGGATTCTCCCACGGCTTCTGGATGAAATCGCGCGCGCCGCTGCGCATCGCTTCCACGGCCAAGTTCACGCTGCCCCACGCCGTCATCACGATGACGGGAAGCGTGCTGTCGATCACGGAAATGCGATGCAGCAGGTCGAGGCCTTCCTTGCCGGAAGTGGTATCCCGCGTGTAATTCAGATCCATCAGCAGGACATCGAAGTCGTTCGACTCCACGGCGGCCATGATGCCGGCCGGCCACGAAGCCCTCCCCGTTGCGGCCAAAGCACAAATCGGTAGTTCGTCGG
>CAZRND010000384.1:0-5272 GCA_964601345.1 uncultured Acidobacteriota bacterium
CCAACCCGTTGGGTGGGAGCACGCGGCTCGGCTTCAGCCTGCCGGAGCGCAGCCCTGTCAAAGGCAAGACGCTAACCGGCCAGGACCTGGTTGACTCCGGTCTTGTTGGAATCTGGCGGAAACGCGGAGATATCGGCGACAGTCAGGAATTCGCTCGCGAGCTACGGCGTCGCGCGCAGACTCGCAATCGCCGGTAATGATTCGCGTCTTAGATACCGACGTCTTGGTGGATGTAATGCGGGCAAATCCCTCAGCCGTTCAATGGCTGTCCTCTCGCCGGCACACGGAGTTCGCATTGCCGGGGTTTGTGGTCATGGAATTGTTGGCCGGATGCGCAAACCGAAGGGAAGCCCGGCAGGTCGAGGACCTGACAAGGTCCTTTGCCGTGGTTTGGCCAACAACCGAGGATTACAGCAGGGCGCTCGCGGGCTTCGCGGATCGCTACCTCGCACACGGCTTGGGCGTCCTGGACGCGCTGATTGGCGAGCTGGCGGTCGGACTGGATGCGCCATTGTGCACCTTCAACGTGAAACACTACCGCTCCGTGCCCGGACTCAGGACGGAACAGCCTTACCGACGGTGACGGCTCTTTAAAACAGCTTGAGCTGGATCGTCAGGAACTTCTTCGGGTTCTTGCGAAAATCAGTGAGCAACTGGCGCGTCTCGATGCTCAGGTGATTCACGTTGTCGTAGAGAGCGGCGTCGTTCATCAGCTTGCCCATGGAGCCCTCGCCACGCTCGATGCGCGTGCCGATGGCGTCGAACTTATCGAACGCCGACGTGGCCTTCGTGTAAAACGCATCGTCCTTCAGGATCTTGCCCAGCGTTCCCTTGCCTGCCTGTACGTCGGCAACGATGGCGTTGGCGTTCGCGACGAGCTTCCGCGAGTCGTCGTACAGCGCGGGATCGTAAATCAGCTTGCCGAGCGATCCCTTGCCGCCGCGCACGTCGTCGATGATGCCTCCCAGCTTGTCGACCGAAGCGCTGGCGCGGTTATAGATGTCGTCGTTGAGCAGCAGCTTGCCGAGCGAGCCCTGACCGGACGCCGCGAAGGAAGCCATGGACTGCAGGTCGCGGACGGCGGAGTTGGCGTTCTTATAGAGCGAATCGTCAAAGACCAATTTGCCGAGCGATCCCTGCCCTTTCTCCACCTGCTCGGAGACCCGGCTGAAGCTGTTGATCACTCGGTTGAGGTTGGTGAGCACGGTGGCGCCGTTCGAAACCACGTCGCCGAAGTCGGGACGCGATTTGAACTTGATCTCGCCACCCGACGAAATGGCCGCCTTCGCCGGCGATCCGCGCGTGATGTCGAGGAAGCGCTGCCCGAGCAAGCCCTCGGCTTCAAGAGTGACTTCGGAGTCGCCGCGCACTTCGTCGAGATAGCGACGCTGCACCGTGAGCACGGCGACGACGGCGCGATCGGCGTGGTGTTCACCCGAGACAATGATCGCGTCCACGTTCCCGATGTCGATTCCCGTGAGGCGCACCGGGTCTCCCTTCTTCAGACCGCCGGCGTTGTCCATGAAGACGCGCACTGTGGTCTTCGGAGCGAAGAAGTTTTCTCCGGTCATCAGGAAGACCATGACCATGAAGATGGTGACCGAAGTCACGACCAGCAGCCCCACGCGGAGCTGAGCCCAGGAAACTTGTTTGCGTTGCGCCATATGTGCTCCTCAACTGATGAACTTACGAACGTACGCGTCCTTCGTTTGAAACAACTCGCGCTCACTGCCCTCGAAGGCCAGTTCCCCCTCGCGCAGCACCAGGAACCCACATCCGTCGCCGCGATCGCCGTTTCGCGCGGCCAGCTTGCCGCTCTGCGGATCGAACCGCTCGGTGGCTAGCAGATGCGCGTCCTGCAGGCGATGCGTCACCAGCAGCGAGCTGATCTGCTGCATGTCGCGCAACTTCACGACGAGCGCCATAATCGTGTACGCCGTCACCGGATCGAGTCCCGCGGTCGGCGAATCGTAGAGCATGAGCGGCGGCCCGCCGATAAAGGCGCGGGCGATGGCCACGCGGCGTCGCATGCCGCCGGAGAGCTCCGCCGGGCGCTTGTCGAAGGTCTGCTCGAGCTCCACAAAGCGCAGCGCTTCGCGGATGCGGCGCTCCTCTTCTTCCTCGCCGAGCCCCGCTCCTTCCTGCGCGAAGAAGTATCCGACGTTTTCGGCGACGGTCAGCGAATCGAAGAGCGCGCTCTCCTGAAAGACCATCCCCGCGCGGCGGCGTAGCGGAAGAAGACGATCTTCGCTCGCGCCGGTGATATCCTCGCCGAAGAGCGAAACGCGGCCCTCATCGGGATGGACGAGGCCGAGAGCCGTTTTCAGCAGCACCGATTTCCCGGATCCCGCCGCGCCCATCACCACCTTCGTCTCGCCCTGCTCCAGGCGGAAAGTGAAATCCTTCAGCACGGGATCGCGGTCGAAGCAGACCGTGACGCGATCGAATTCGATAAGCGGAGGCATCAGAAGATCGTCAGCAGGATGCGCGTCAGGAAAAAATTTACCGTCAGGATCATGACCGATGAGGCCACCACGGCCTGCGTCGTCGAGCGGCCGACGCCTTGCGTGCCGCCTTTGGTGTGCAATCCGTAGAAGCATCCGACAAGCGAAACGATGAAGGCGAAAACGAACGGCTTCAGCATCCCCTGAAAAATGTCGGCGAAGTGCAGAGCCTGGTAAGCGCTGGTCCAATATTCGACCGGATTCAGCCGGATGATAAAGTGCGCCACCATGAACCCGCCGGTCAGGCCCACGAAGTCCGAAAGTATGGTGAGCAGCGGCAGCATGCAGACCGTGGCGACGAGGCGCGGCGTCACGAGCTTCTTAATCGGATCGGTGCCCAGCGCGCGCATAGCGTCGATCTGTTCGCTTACCAGCATCGAGCCCAGCTCGCTGGCCATGCCCGCGCTGTTGCGTCCCGCGACCATCAGCGACGTGAAGGTCGGACCGAGCTCGCGCACCAGCGAGAGCGAGACCAGTTGCCCGGTGAGCGAGACCTGGCCGAAGGTGGTCAGCGTCTTGGCCATCTGCAGAGCCAGCACCGCGCCGCTGAAAAATCCCGTGAGGACAGTGATGGGCAGCGAGCCGACGCCGATGATGTCCATCTGCACCAGCATGTCGCCCCAGTAGCGCGGCGGCCGGAAGAGATTGGCGACGGCAGTGAGGCCGAGAAGAGTGAAATCTTGAACGGCGAGGACTGCGCCTTTGACTGAGTCAACGAGGAAGTTGGAAGAGTTCTTCACCCAACTCAATTATCTCCCGCGGGCGCGGTAGTCGCCCGATTGCAGCTCGACGAACCGGCACATTTCCCGCAGACGCGATGCGACGCGCGGCCCGAGCCGCTCGGTGAAGGTAGGCCGCGTTACGTCGTGGAGATTGGCGGTGAAAAGCGTCGGACGGTTCTGGCTGTAGCGGTGGTTCACGACGTACGTGACAGTGTCCTCGACCCAATCGGAGATGCGATTGTTGCCGAGATCGTCGATGGCGACGATCTCGGTCGAGAGCACCGGCTGCAGCAGCTCGTACTCGGTGGTCTGCGATTCCTTGTTGTAGCTCTGCTGAATTTGACGGAGCAACTCCTGGTAGTCGAGAAAGAGGCATTCGATGCCGCGCTCGCAGAATGTTTTCAACAGCGCGACCAGCAGATGCGTCTTGCCCGTTCCCGGCAGTCCTTGAAAGAGCAGTCCCTTGGCCTTGGGATCTCCCGGCGTGTAGTCGTCGGCATATTTCCCGGCGACGTTCAGGGCCGTCCAGAGAGATGGGTTGCGCGCGCCTTCCCAATCGGCGTCGAAATTTCCGAGGGAACAATCCAGATACTTTGCCGGAATGCCTGTGATGCGGTAGGCAGCCGCAGCGGTGGGTTTACGGCATTCGCAGGGTCTCACGCCCGCGCCCGGTCCGGCCGGCAGCCATCCAGTGTCTTCGCAGACCGGACATTTAATGGCGATAGACATGAAAGGTCGAGTTTAACACGCTCACTCGATCACCAGAGTCGCGATGCCGATGTTCGGGCTGGTGCGGTTCCAATCGGCCGGCGGATCGAAGCCTTGCTGAAACGCGCGCGTCTCGCCGGGCTCGAGCGGGCGCAGCCGCGGCGAGATCGCCGTGGCGCGCTCGGTCAGCGCCACCTGCCCCAGCGAGTTACGAAAATAGAGAATCACCTCGAGATGCCGCACCTTGTGCTGTCCGATGTTCCTCACATCGATGTGCAGATAGTGAACCGTCTGGTGCGCATACGTCTCCATCGCGCTCAAGCGCACGTTCCGGAAGATCACCGACGAGGCGTAGGCCTTGGCCTCGTCGCTCATCGGCTTGGGGCGGCAGGAAACCAGAAGAAGAGCCGCCAGCAATACACCTGTAGTTTTCATCGACTCTACTTTCAATCTAACATGTTGGCATGCAGATTCTTTGGAACCCGCGCCGGGCCGGACCTGACTCGGCCCGCGCTCCACTGTGGCCGGCCCTGCTGATTCTCTCCGCCGCCGCAACGCTCGCCGAATATCCGTTCTTGCTGCGCTTCCGGCCGCTCTCGTGGGCAGATACGCGCGTCGAGGCCTCGCCGGCCGGAATGGGTCCGCTGGGCATTCTTTTTTTCCTGGGCCTGTCGTGGGCCGCGCCGGTTCTGCTGCCGCTGGTCGCTTTTCTCGTCACGCAGGCGATGCGTTTCTATTTCTTCTTCGTGCTCGATGCGCCCGTCACGACGCGCGAGATTTTCCGTGTCGCCGCTTACGGCATGCTGCCGCTGGCCGTTGAGCGCCTCTTCGTCGGCGCGATCCGCTGGCTGGGCAGCCTGGAGACGAAGATGTTCAATCCGCTCGCCTCGAACCTGGCGTTCTTCCTGCCCGCCGCCGACCCGCCGATCTTTCGCTACGAGATCCTGCGCGGACTGGAAGTATTTGTGTTTTGGGCGATCGGGTTCGTGACGCTCGGCCTCCCGGGTCTCCCCGGGCAGAAAGCCCGCGCGATTGCCCCGGCGATCATCGCCGTATGGATTCTGCTGGTATTCGTGCGCGCCACGCTGATCGGCTAGCGGCGCGCCACTGGGATCACCATCTTCAGCGAGCTGTGCGTCTCGGAAAACCCGACGACCTTCACGTCCACGAGTTGATGCGCCTTGCCCGCGGCCAGCACATCCGCTTCGCGAATGTGCTTCTGGCCCTTGGGATAGACGACCCAGATCGCCCCGTTGCGCTTGATCTTCTTCTGCAACGGCGTGACCTGGTCGAGGGCCCAAAGAAAGAGGGCGCTCGCCGAGCCGGCTTGGATCGGCG
>CAZRND010000385.1:0-5270 GCA_964601345.1 uncultured Acidobacteriota bacterium
AAATCGACGCGCAGCAGCGCTACACCGGACAAATCTATGAGGAGCGCGGGCGCGGATTCCTGGCCATGCGCGGGCAAATCACCTACATCGGCGACGGAAAGAAGCCGGGCCTAGTGGGATCGGTCGGCGACGGCAACGATCTCAAGAGCTTCATCAAGGTCGAAGACTGGAACGAGATTCACATCATCGCGCGGGGCAATACCATCGTCCAGCTCATCAACGGCCACGTCATGTCGCAGCTTGTCGACGACGATAAGGCCGGGCGCATGTTGAACGGCCTCATCGGGATTCAACTGCATCGCACGCCGAACGCCATGAAGATCGAGTCGCGGAACATCCGCCTCAAGGAGTACTAGCTGCCTACCATTCGCGAAGTCGCGGACCTGGCCGGCGTGGCCGTCGGCACGGTCTCGCACGTCATCAACGGGTCGGTCCCGGTGAGCGAAGAACTGCGCCGCAAGGTGCACGCGGCGATCCGCGAGCTGGACTACCACCCGAACTACGTCGCGCGCAGCCTCAAGACCAGCAAGACCCGTACGCTCGGGATCATCGTGCCCGACATGACGATTCCGTATTTCCCGCGCGTCATCCGCGGCGCGGAAACGGCGGCGCGCGAGCGGAACTACTCGCTCATCGCCGTGAACTCCGACGACAACGTCACCCGACAGAAAGACCTGCTGTCGCTCTTGCGGTCGCAGCGCGTGGAGGGCATCCTGCTCGTGATGGCCGCCGGACCGACGCCGCTCTCGCAGATCAACGGGATCACCGCCGCCGGCATCGGCCTGGTATGCCTCGACCGCATTCCCGATCGCGTCCAGGTGGATTCGGTATCGGTGGAAGATATGTCGGCCGCCGAGCTCGGCGTCGATCACCTGATCGCTCTCGGACATCGCCGCATCGCCGCCGTTACCGGCCCGCTGTCTCTGCGCAACGAGCGAGAGCGGCTGGCCGGATATCATGAAGCGATTCGCCGCGCCGGGCTCGTCGTGGACGATTCTCTGGTCTGGCACGGCAATCTGCGGCCCGAGGACGTGGCCGACCTCTGTCGCGAGCATCTGCGCAACTCGCGGCCGGAAGCGATCTTCTCCACCAACGGCCCGACGGGGCTGGGCGTGCTGCGGGCGCTTCGCGACTGTGGGCTGCGCACGCCGGACGACATCGGGCTGGTGACCTTTGACGAACTGACAGTGGACGACCTGTTCCTGCCCGCGGTCACCACCGTCGTCCAGCCGGCGTATGACATCGGACATCGCGCCGCGGAGATCCTGATCGATCGGATCGATGCCGGTTCGGCCGGGGAGCCGGTAACGGTGCGTCTTCCGGCGAGGCTAAAAATCCGCTCGTAAAGAAATTGTAAGAAAAGTGTTGACAAGTGTTGGAGGCGGTGGTACAAATTGGCTCATAGAGCTTTGATACGTTTCAAAGCATGGCGGGTAGGGGGAGGGGTAATGGGTTCCACCAAGTCGTCCGGCCGTTTCACCAAGTCAATTTCATATCGGAGGTGGGTTGTGAATAGACTACGTCTCGTCGTAGCGGTCTTCGCGTTGCTGCTGGCCATTCTGCCGGCGGCGAATTCTCAGAGTCTCACCGGACAGGTATCCGGAACCGTGGTCGACCCGTCAGGAGCCATTGTCGCGGGCGCCGCAGTGAAGCTCATCCACGTGGACTCACAAACGGCGCACGACTACAAGTCGGATGTCAACGGGTCCTTCATCTTCGTGGCGCTGGTGCCCGGAGTCTACACTCTCAGGATCAGCGCGCCCGGCTTCAAAGCCCGTGAAGAAACCGGCCTTACCGTTGCCGCCCAGGAGCGCGTGGACTTGCATCAGGTTTCCTTGGTGATCGGCGAAGTCAGCTCCTCGGTCACGGTGGAGGCATCGGCCGTTCACGTGGCGACGGACAGCTCGGACCGCTCCGTCTCGATCGGCATCAGCCAAATCCAGGATACCCCCACTCGAGGACGCAATCCGATCGGGCTCATCAATGGACTGCCGGGCGTCCAGGCGCTGGCAGGGAACGACTTTCGCGGATGGTCCGGCGGCGGCATCCCGTCCGTCAACGGCGGACAGATGGGTCAGGTGCAGCTCAATCTCGACGGCGCTGCCAGCCAGGACTCCGGCAACCTGAATCCCGGATACCTTTCTCCGAGCGTGGATTCCATCGGCGAAGTACGCTTGGTGGTCTCGAACTACAACGCGGAATACAGCGGGCGCACCGGCGGCCAGTTGATCTTCAGCACCAAGAGCGGCACGCCCCAGTTCCACGGCACGGCTTACTACTACTGGCGTCACGAAATGTTCAACGCCAACGAGTGGTTCAACAACAAGCAGGCTGTCAACGGCGTGGCCGTTCAAAAGCCCAAGTACCGTTATCAGAATCCCGGCTTTACCATTGGCGGGCCGCTGATCATCCCGAAGACCAGTTTCAACAAGAACCGCCAGAAAGTGTTTTTCTTCTTTTCCTGGGACTTCCTGCACAACCGGCAGACCATCGACAACAGTTTCACGATGCCGTCCGCGCTGGAGCGGAAGGGCGATTTCTCGCAAACCGTCACCACCACAGGCGCGCAGGTTCCCATCCTCGATCCTTTGACCGGGAAGCAGTTTCCGGGCAACATCATTCCAGCGAACCGCATCAGCCCGGCCGGCCAGGGCATGCTGAACCTGTTTCCTCAACCCGATCCGGCGGGATTAGCCCTCGACGCCGCCGGACTGAGGCGCTTCAATTACCGGGCTATCCTTCCCCAGGTTCGCCCCAACGAAGATAAGGTCCTGCGCTTGGACTACAACATCAGTCCGAAGCTCATCACTTTTGTCCGGTTGCTCCAGGACTATCAGGCCGTGGATGGCTACGCCGGCACGGTCGGACCCGCGGGCGGTAACTGGGGACAGTTCGAGCATAGCTATCACGTGCAGGCCGCCGGAGCGCTGGCAACGGCGATCTATACGTTTTCTCCGAGGCTGATCAACGAAGCCACTTATGGAATCAATCGCGGCAAGCAGGGCGTGAACCCGCTCGACCAGGTGGATTCGGCCGCGGTGGGCGGGACGAAGACCTATGCCGACAATCTGCTTCCGCTCAAAGATATTAACGGTCAGGCGGTTTCCCTGCCTCGCATCAATGCGGGCAGCAACATCCTGAGCCTGCTGCCGCAAGTGAACTTCGGCATCCCGTCGGGCTTCACCGCCCAGTCGGCGGGGCAGGGCATTACCAACGCTCCCACGTTCGGCCACGACCCGCGCTGGCCGTTCACAGGCACCGACTCCGTGCACACTTTCTCCGACAGGATCACCTGGGTGAAGGGTGCTCATAACATCAAGGCGGGCGTTTATGTCGAACACATGGCCCGCAACGTGAGTGTCTATTCCACGTACAACACGGCCGGCACCTACTACTACGGATCCGACAGGTCTTCGCCCTTCGATACGGGCTATCCCTATTCGAACGCGCTGCTGGGCAGCATCTTCGCCTATGGCGACGACAACAAGAAGCAAGTCAACCACGCCCGCTACACGCAGGTCGAGTGGTTCGTTCAGGACACTTGGAAAGTTGGTCGCCGCTTAACCCTCGATCCTGGTTTGCGTTTCTACCGCGTGGGCGATCTTTATTCCCAGGGCGCCACGCTCGGCCTCTTCAGCAAGGCGGACTATGACCCCAAGAAAGTGGGACAACTCATCTTCCCGGCGCTCGTCAATGGGCAGAAAGCCGCGATCAATCCGGTGACTGGCGTGGTCTTCCCTTATGTCCGTCAGGGTACGTTCGACACGGCTTCTTGCGCCCCTGGCAGTCGGCCGTTTTCTGGAATACCCCAATACCGCAGCCACTTCTTCAACACCCCGCCGATCCAGTACGGACCTCGGCTTGGTTTCGCCTGGGACGTCTTCGGAAAAGGCAAGACGGCGATTCGCGGCGGTTACGGAATCACCGTGGGGCGGAACTGGACCGTGGATAACATTGGCGCCACGGCAGCCGGTCAGGGTCCCATGGCGGCGCCTCCCAATTTCCTGGCGCCGGTCATCCTGTACACCAACTTCAGTTCATTGGCCTCGCAGCAGACCTACTTGACTCCGCAGATCATTCTCGGCGGCTCTCAGGACCAGAAGACCCAAACCACCTATAACTGGAGCTTCGGCGTCCAGCAGGAGCTGGTCCATGGCATGATCCTGGATGTCACCTACGTCGGCAACGCTCTGCGTCACGGTTACGGTCAGAACGTGGATCTCAATGCCATCCCGCCGTACACCACCTGGAATCCCACGAACGGCGCGGTCGCCCAGTTCCGGGATCCTACCGGGACCGGCTTCTACGGCACTAACTTGATTCGCTCCATGGTGGGTTATTCCGGGCTCGGTCTCGTTCCCGGATGGACCTACAACGGAAGCAACAACTACAACGCTCTCCAAGTTCAGCTCAACCGCCGAGTCGGCAGGGTCCAGTGGAACGCCAACTACACGTGGTCGAGGGAGATCGTTTACCAGATCGGCCAAGGCACGCAGTGGGTGAGCAACAACCTGGTGAAGAATATCGTCAACCGCCCGCACGCGTTGAACTACACGGTTGGGTATGATCTCCCGAGCCCCAGCCGCCTCTGGAAGAACATCGTCACCACGACGCTTCTGGACGGCTGGCATCTCAACGGCACCGGAGTGATCTATGCCGGCACGCCTTACACGGTGACCTGCGGAACTCCGACCGGCGCTCCGGCGGGATATTGGACGGGAACGCCCACGGGCGGAATTCCGTTCCGCTGCCAGATGGGAAGCAGCCCTTACCTTTCCAGCGGCAACCCCTCAGCCACGGAAGATCCCAGGCTGCAGATTCCGCTCAACGCCTCCAACTTCATTCTGCCGGCTCCTAACTCTCTGGGAATCGGCAACACGCCTCCGACGATCGCCTATGGCCCGGGAGTCTTCAACATGGACTTCTCTCTTTCCAAGGAATTCAAGCTCGGTGAGCGGCGTACTTTGGAGTTCCGTGCGGAGACGTTCAACACGCTCAATCACTTCAACCCGAACAATCCGAACACGACCCTCACGTACAATTGCGCGGGTTCCATCGCGAATACCTGTACGCCGCAAGCGAACGCCACGAGCTACCTGGCGCAGACCAACTCCAGCTTCGGCGTGATCAGCGGCGCCGCCGTTCAGGCGCGCCGATCGGTCATGTCGCTGCGGCTGCGCTGGTAGGTTACTTCCAGACCGATCCGTCCGGGAATCGATGGGCCTCCATCGATTCCCGGCGCATTTCTATACTGTAGCCGGGAGCAGCCG
>CAZRND010000386.1:0-5263 GCA_964601345.1 uncultured Acidobacteriota bacterium
TCGGATGCGAATCTGGCGCAGGCTTCGCTGTGACGTCGTAGCGCTCGGTCTTCGGGATGTTGAAATTCTTCACGCCGCGGGCGATCGGATGTGCCGGAGCGATCACCAGAATCTGAGTCGCCTTCCCGTCGTTGATGTAGTCGCGCCACGCGCCGACGTTGTTGGTCTTCTGAATCTCATCGAGCACCGCTTTGAAGGGCAGAGCAAAGTGCGAGGAGTGCACCGGCAGGTAGCCCATGCCTTTTTCCTTCACGTGACGGACGATGCGCGCGATCACTTCGGCGGAGACCTCCGCATGCTTCTGATGGCCGAACCAGATCAGCACGTCGGTCTGATCGAGCGTCGCGTCGCTCACGCCGGAGTCAGGATCGGAGAGCTGCGCCGTGCGCACGGAGAGCTTCTTGTCCTTCTGAAGCGCGGCGGCGATCGCGCCGTTGATCCCGTTCGGATAGACGTCGGCCGGCTCGGTGCGCTCCGACCACGCCAGGACGCGTATTTGGGCGAAGGACATCACCGTCCCCAAAGACGAGAGAACCACTACTCCAACGATTCTTTTGAGCATGTGGAATTATAATCACGCCATGGCCCCTTTGTCTCGCCGGGCGCTCATCGTCGCCAGCGCAGCCCTGCTGGCTCGCGCGCAAAACCTCAAATCCGCGGTCGCCGCGGCGGACCATCTGCTGCTCGGTGTTTCCGATCTCGACCGAGGCATCCGCTGGGTTGAGCAGCGGACCGGCATCCGCGCGACTGTCGGCGGCGTGCATCCAGGACAGGGCACGCGCAATGCGCTCCTCTCGCTCGGCGCCGGGCACTACCTCGAAATCATAGCGCCCGATCCGGCGCAGACCGCCTACAACGCCCAGGTCGATGTACGAAAACTCACCGAGCCGCGCCTGGTCAACTTCGCGGTCACCTCGCGAGATATCGCCAAGACGACGGATGCGGCCACGCAGGCAGGATACAAAGTGCTGGGGCCGGTCCCAGGTTCGCGCGTCACGCCCTCGGGCGCGACGCTCAAGTGGAAGAGCCTGCGCGTGACCAATTCGCTAGGCGCGGGCGGGATTGAGCCGGCGCCCTTCTTCATCGAGTGGGACGCCGATTCGCCCCACCCCTCGAAGACGTCCCCGCCGGGATGCGAGCTCAAGTCGCTCGAATTTCACCATCCCCGGCCCTTGGAACTCGCGGCCTATCTCAAGACCTTCGGCCTCGAGGCGAGGATTTCACGCGGCCCGGCGCGCATCATCGCGACGTTGAAGACGCCGAAGGGCCGGTTGGAGCTGACTTGATTCCCTCCAACGAGCCTATCTCGCGCCTTGGGCGGCGCGCTGCTTGGCCAGCTCGGCCAGGATCCCCTTCATCCGCTCGCGGATTTCCTTCACTCGCTTGGGACCGTTCGGGGAAGCCTTGATCAGCTTCTCGAGACTGGCCAGGAACTGCGGTCCGAGTGCCGCGCGCGTCTCCGCAATGAACGGCTCGACCTTGGCGTAGACTCCGTAGTGTTCGCCATTGGTCTTATCGAAGAGCTTTACGGAGATGGCGCCGTGATTGACCAGGGCGGCGGCCATCTCCCAGTAGCTCATGACCATGCGCAGATGTCCGGTGTGCGGACCGAACATCGTGGCTTTGAAGTCTTCGAAGGACTGGGGATTGAATTCACGCACAAACCAGTCGCGCGCCTCGCGCATCACCGGTTCGCGGCGCAGCTCATAAAGTCGCAGAATCAACTCAGCTTGGGCTTCTTTAGACACGTTGGTCTTCCTCCAGGGAAAAATGGGAAAGACCAGCCTATCACGCGGGCGTTTGCGAACGATGCTTGGCCAACTCGGCCAGCACCACTTTCATTCTCTCGCGAAGCATTTCCACGCGCTTCGGGCCGTCGGGAGTGTCGTTGATCAGCTTCTCCAGATTAGCCAGGACATTCGGGGTAACGTTAGTGCGGAAAAATCCCAGGAACGGCTGGATCTTGGCGAAGACGCTGAAGTGTTCCCCGTTGGTGGAGTTGAACAGCTCCAGCGGGATCGAGCCGTGATTCACCAGTCCGGCCGCCATGTCCCAATAGCCGAGGATCATCCGCAGATGGCCGCTGTGATCGCTGAACAGGGCGCTCTTGATGTCGTCGCCCGATTGGGGATTGAACTCGCGGAAGTACCAGTCGCGCGCCGTGCGCATCACCGGCTCGCGCCGCAGCTCGTAGAGTCTCAAAATCAGTTCCGCTTCTGCCTGCTTTGACATGAGGGTTTTTGGCTCCAGGGAAGAATTGAGGAGGGAACATCTTATCACAAGCGCTTGCTTGCACATGGAGGCCCCACTCTGCCAAGGTATTAGGACACGGCAAGGGAAGGGAGTGTAATCGTGAATACGCTTTTTCAGGACTTAAGGTACGCCATCCGGATGCTGGCCAAGAGCCCCGGCTTCACAGGGGTAGCGGTGCTGTCGCTGGCGCTCGGCATCGGCGCGAATACGGCGATCTTCACGCTGATCAAGGCGGTGTTTCTGAATCCGCTCCCGGTCGAGGACGCCTCGACCCTGGTGCAGATCTACACCGTCGACAAGAAGACCATCGAGACCAACGCCACGTTCACGCTGACGCCCACCTCGCTCCCGAATTACGTCGACTACAGCGCGCAGAACACGGTCTTCAACGGCCTGGCCGCCTTCACGTTCACAGGACTCGCCTATCAGGGCGACGGCGCACCCGAGCAGCTTCCGGGCGTGCTTGCCTCCGGAAACTACTTCGACGTGCTCGGCGTGAGGGCCGTGCTCGGACGCACCTTTACCGCCGATGACGACAAGAGCCTCGGCGGGAGCCCGGTCGCGGTTCTTAGCCACAGCATCTGGACGAAGCGCTTTGGCGCCAATCCCGATCTGATCAACCAGACCATCAAGCTCAACTCGCAGTCGTTTACCGTGATCGGCGTGACGCCGCCGAACTTCAAAGGGACTTTCACCATCGGCAACCCGGACATTATCTGGATCCCGTTCAGCATGCGCGAGGAACTCCTGACCGGACAGATCAAGAATCTTGAGAATTTCCGCCGCTTCCGGTGGCTGAACCTGGTGGCCCGCCTGAAGCCGGGAGTCACGATGGGCCAGGCGGAAGCTTCGCTGCAGACCATCGCCGCGACGCTCGAGCGCGAGTATCCGGTCGACAATGGCGGCCGCACGATCCGGATGGCGTCGCTCGCCGACTCCGCGCTCGGAATCAACCAGCGGCGGCAATTCGTGCTCGCGGGATCGGTGCTGCAAGTGGTTGTCGGCCTGGTGCTGCTGATCGCTTGCGCGAATCTGGCTAATTTGCTGCTGGCGCAATCCACCGGACGGTCGAAGGAACTGAGCTTGCGCGCGGCGCTCGGCGCCGGACGCGGACGGCTCCTGCGCCAGATGCTCACCGAAAGCGTAGTGCTGGCGATGGCCGGCGGCGCCCTCGGATTGCTGATGGCGTATTGGGGCCTGGAACTGCTGTGGTCGTTCCGCCCGCCTTTCCTCGGCGAGAACTCGATTCAGCTCACGCTCGATGCGCGGGTGCTGGCCTTCACGGCGGGCATCTCGCTCTTCACCGGAATCGTCTTCGGCCTGGCGCCCGCGGTGCGCGCGTCGAGCCCCAATCTCTCGGCCATGCTCAACGCCGGCGGGCGCTCCGGCACCTTTGCCTGGACCCGGAACCCGCTGCGCAGCATGCTGGTGATCGCCGAGGTGGCGCTGGCGCTCGTGGCGCTGGTGGGCGCGGGACTCTTCCTGCGCAGCATGCAGAATGTCCAGAAGGTCGATCCTGGATTTGAATCCTCGAAGCTCTTTACGCTGAATTTCGATCTGACCACGCAGCGCTATGAGATGGAGCCCGGAAAGATTTTCTTTCGCCAGGTGATCGAGCGCGTCCGTAACGTGCCCGGCGTCGAGGCGGCGGCCGTGGCCTCGAACGGGCCGCTGCAAGGGGGCATCCTGCGGACCTACCATCGCGAGGGACAGGAGAAGGTTCCGAATGCGCGGGGAACTTTGATCCTGACGCAGATGATCTCAACCACGTATTTCGAGACCATGCGCATCCCGTTCCTCTCGGGCCGGAACATCACGCCCTTCGACAAAGACGGGACGACACCGGTAGCAGTGGTGAATGCTGCGATGGCCGCGCGCCTCTGGCCGGGCGAAAGCGCCGTAGGCAAGCGCGTCAGCTACGTCGGCGACACGACGTTGCGCGAAGTGGTCGGCATCGTGCACGACGCCGTGGTCGGAGCCATCGGTGAAGATCCGCAGCCGGTCGCCTACTTACCCATTGAGCAACTCTACGTGCCCGCCGCGACGCTGCACGTCCGCACGCGCGCCGCGCCGGAAGAAGTGATGGGCTCGGTGCGCGAGACGGTGCAAAGCCTGAACCGCAACTTGGCGCTCACCAACGTCAACACGATCGGGCGAGTGCTCGATCAAGGACTCTGGGCGCCGCGCATGGGCGCGGGCCTTCTGGGACTCTTCGGTTTGCTCGCTCTGGTGCTCTCAACGGTGGGCATCTACGGCGTGATGTCCTATTCCGTGGCGCAGCGAACCAACGAGATCGGCATCCGCATGACGCTCGGCGCGCAGCGCGGCGACGTGTTGCGCCTCGTCGTGGGGCAGGGCATGCGTCTCGCGCTCGTCGGGATCGGCGCCGGGCCGGCGGCGGCGATCGCCGCGGCTCGGCTGATCAACAGCCTGCTCTTCGGCGTCACCGGCGCGGACCCGCTGACCTTTGCCGCCGTGGGCGTGCTCTTCACGATCGTGGCGCTGGTGGCTTGTCTGGTCCCGGCGCTGCGCGCCACGCGCGTCGATCCCGTCGTGGCGCTGCGTTACGAATAGCGCGGCTTGCGGGCCCGCACAAAAGCGCTGAGGAATTTGCCTTCGATCTGCGGCGCGATTTCCTCGGCGTCGAGTCCCGCGCCCGAGAGAAACTCGCGAGCGTCTTCCGCCTTGTAAATGCGCGGCCGCCTCCGCTCGCATTCCGTTAACCCGGCGCGGGCCAGCTTTGGGCCGACATCCGTATTCTCGCGGGGACCGGGCGGTCAGGCCGGCCACCGGGGCGGTGGGGAGGTTCGACCCGGACCGCTGGGCCCGCATCACCGGGACGGCCGCCTTGATCCCGTTGACCGGGCCGAGCACGTTGATCCGGTAGGACCGCTCCCAGTCCGCGGTGGTGAGGTTGTGGATCCGGCCGTTGGGCGCGAGCACGCCGGCGTTGTTGAACAGCACGTCGAGGCGGCCGAAGCGGTCGATCGCCTGCTTGACGACGTTCTCC
>CAZRND010000387.1:0-5247 GCA_964601345.1 uncultured Acidobacteriota bacterium
GGGTGTTTTCGATTTTTGCGGGAATGGGAGGGCCCCGCAACTCCCTTCCCTCCTCGTTCCCGCTACCCAAGGCTTCCGGGGGGCCTGCCTGGCTGACGCGCCGCCATTCCGGTTACGCGAATCTGGCGAATTCGGGAAGCGGCGGCTATGAATCCACCTGGGAAATCAAGGACGGCCTGCAACTGCCCGTTGCACCAAAGTCCTACCGGCCAGTGTTTTTGATCAATAGCAAGACGAATGTTCCGCAGATTGCTCTGGCCGTGCAGAACTCCGGCAATGGCGCCATCGTGGCCGAGGACGCCATGGGTCCGGAACCGGTGGACGTGGGCGTGCCATTGAGCGGCAGCAAAGTTCGCGTTCGCGTGAGGATCCGCGAGGAGTTGTACCCGGATGGCGCCACCGGGTTTGCCCCCAACGCGATCCTGAATCAGACCGGCGATGCGGCGCTCGATGCCGCCGTCGAGATGGCCAAGTCCGGCAAGTGGCCGGCTCCGCCGGCGCGCGCGCGTCTCGATCGTCCCGGAGCCTTGTTCCGCGAGAAGGCGTATGCCGATCAGGCGTATCCTTCGCAGGAACTGCGGCTGCTCGCGGCCGCACGGATTTGGGGCGTCTTCCACTACTTCCACCCGTACAGCAATCTCTACGGCGAGGATTGGGACGCCGTGCTCAAGGAATTCCTGCCGAAGATGGAGCACGCCGCGAACGCCCGCGAGTATCACCTCGCCGTGGCCGAAATGGTCTCTCACGTGCATGACACGCACTGCTTCATCAATAGCGGAGAGCTATCGAATTATTACGGACGGGTACCGCCTCCGGTGGAAGTGCGCTGGATTGAGGATCGCCCGGTCGTGACGCGCGTCGTGGATGAGAAACGGGCCGCGGAAATACATCCGGGCGACGCCATCCTGGCGCTCGACGGCGAGCCGGTCAAAAGGCGAATCGGAGAGTTGACGCCGTATATCTCCGCCTCCACGACGCAGTCCCTGATGTCGCGTGTGACGCAGATCCTGCTGAACGGAGCGGAAGGCTCGACGGTGCGCGTGACTCTGCAAACGGGGAACAGCGCGCCCCGGGAAGTTACGCTGACCCGCGGCGGCGAGAATTTTCAGAAGCTCTATGGCCCCGATCCTTCGGAGCCCTTCCGCCTGCTCTCCCCCAAGATCGGTTATGTGGATTTGAAGCGTCTGACCAACGCCCAAGTGGACGCGATGTTTGAGAAATTTCGTGACGCCGACGCGTTCATCATGGACATGCGCGGCTACCCGCAAGGCACGGCTTGGTCGATCGCGCCGCGCCTGGCGGAGAAAACCTCTCCCGTGGCGGCCCAGTTCCGGCGCAATGTCGTCAGCGGGATGCTCGAGGTCGGGGATCCGATCGGCACCTTTTACTTCGAACAGCGCCTCCCGTCAACCGACAAGCCCCGCTTCAAGGGGAAGACGGTGATGCTGATCGACGAGCGCGCCATCAGCCAGTCCGAGCACAGCGGCCTGTTCTACAAGACGGCCAACGGGACGGTCTTCATTGGCAGCCCGACGACGGGAGCCAACGGCGACGTTACGTTCTTCGAGGCTCCCGCCGGCATCCGCATCAGCTTCAGCGGCCACGACGTGCGCTGGGCCGACGGCAAGCAGCTTCAGAGAGTCGGATTGGTTCCCGATGTGCCGGTTGCGCCCACCATCGAGGGCGTCCGGGCGGGGAAGGACGAAGTGCTCGAGCGCGCCGTCACCTATCTCGAGAAGGGCCGCTAGCCTTTCAGGCGCTTCAGGTCCTTCGTCGCCGGCTCGAACTTCGGCTCCATGCGGACCGCGGTCTCGACCTCGGCGATCGCTTCCGGTTTCCGGCCCTGCTTCTCGAGCGCCTGTCCCAGGCGCCAGTGAGTTCGCGCGTGCGACGGTTGGTTCGGTTCCGGATCCTGCGTCAGATACTTGCGCAAGTATCGTTCGGCCCGCGGCAGCTCCTTGCCTTGATCGATGAGGATCCGAGCCGCCTGGAAATAAGGGCTCAGATTATCGGTGACGGTTTTTTCTGCTTCCGCCAGGACCGCCTCGAGCTCCGTCACGCGCTGCTCCATTGCGTAGCGAATTGCGAGCAGGGAATACGGAGCGGAGCGATCCGGCTCCAGCTTCTGGGCGTCCCGAGCGTGCTTCTCCGCAAGCTCGAGATTCTTCAGCGGTGGATTCAAGTAGATATTGGCCAGCAGGATGCGCACCACGTAGTGTTTAGGATCGGCGGCCGCCGCCTTCTTGTAGAGATCCTCCTGCTTGGCGGCGTGATCTTTTTCCTTCTGGACGATCATGGCCGTTGCCAGATAGCCCCGGCAGGCATCCATGCGTGAGATTTCTTCGGCGATCGCTTCGGCCTTCTTCTTGTCGCCGCCCATGATGCCGGGGGCTTCGAGGTAATACTCCAGCATGGCGATGCGAGCGTCTATGTTCTTCGGGTCGAGCGCCGTCGCCGTTTCGACTTCGCTCTTGTAGCGGCGGGCGTAGCCGAATTGCTTGAGCATGCTGGCCTTCTCGGCGATGGAACCGATCACTTGAGAAAGCTGGTAGTGGTACACCGCGCTCTTGCCGTCGGCGGCCACGGCCTTCTCGGCGAACTTGAGGGCCGCGTCGTGGTCGTTTGTCACCATCTTGACGCGCGACATCAGATAGTTGGCTTGCGCATCGTTGGGATTGGCTTTCAGTCGCGCGTCGAGCACTGTGTAAGCGCGCTTATAGTGCCCGCCTTCGACCAGATCCTGGGCGTTATCCGCGGCCAAGGCGGTCAGGGAGAAGACGAACAAGGCTGCTGCGAATCGCATGGGTAATAGGACGTTTCGGAGCGAGTTCCGTTCCGGAAATCTGTGTCAGAATACCATCACTATGAGGACAACCATCCTTTGCTTGTTCACTCTGTCGCTGTTGGCTCAGCCCAAGCCGGTGGATCTCACCGGCAATTGGATTGCGACACTCACCATTTTTGATCAGACCGATTACCGGCGCTTTCCCTTGGTGCAGAAAGGAAGCGAGCTCACTGGAACGGGCGAGAACTTTACGATCACCGGCACCGTCCAGAACGGCAAGGTTGAGTTGACCGCCAAGCCTGCACAAGGCCCGGCGATCTCCGTCACGGCCGCGATTCAGGGCGAAGAGCTCGTCGGCCGCGCGAAATTCCGCGGAGATGACGTGGCATTCCGGGCGTATCGCGAGAAGGCGCCACCCGCCGGCGGGCCGCGCGCTCATACTTTCGAGCCCAAAGTTTTTCACCGCTTCTTTTCCGGCGCCATCGAGCCGGTGCTGCGCATCTATCCCGGCGATACCGTGAAGACCTGGAGCGTGGACGCGGGCGGAGTGGATGCGCAGGGAGTGCGCCGGTCGAACGGCGGCAATCCCGAGACCGGACCGTTTTACGTAGAAGGGGCACTGCCCGGCGACACGCTGGTGGTGAAACTGCTGAAGGTCCGCCTGAACCGCGACACGGCGATCAGCAGCGGGCGTATTTCCGGAAACGCGCTCGATCCGTATTACCTCGCGGGGCTGAAGCATCCGGACAGCTACGACAGCGACTGGAAGCTGGACCGCGAAAAAGGCGTGGCCATGCTGGCCCATCCCTCGGAGAAGCTCAAGAACTACACCGTGCCGTTGCGGCCGATGCTCGGCTGTATCGGAGTCGCGCCGGGAGGCCAGATGGTCTTTCGCTCCGGCTTCCTCGGCGGATACGGCGGCAACATGGATTACAACCGGATGCGCGAGGGCGTCACGCTCTATCTTCCAGTCAACCAGCCCGGCGCTCTCCTCTTCATGGGTGACGGGCACGCCGCGCAAGGCGACGGCGAGCTCACCGGCAACGCGCTCGAGACCTCCATGGACATCGAGTTCAGCGTCGAGTTGATCCGCGGCCGTTCGATGGGCGGGCCGCGCGCCGAGGACGACGAATATCGCATGGCCATGGGCATCGCCGGCTCGCTGAACGAGGCCCTGCAGCAAGCCACCACCAGCATGGCCCGGTGGCTTGAATTCGATTACAAGCTGAATCCCTCGGAAGTGGCCTCGGTGCTCGGCACTGCGATGAACTACGACGTTGCCGAAGTGGTCGATCCTTCCTATCACGTCGTCGCCCGCGTCAGCAAGAAAGCTCTGGCCGCGCTGGTGAAGTAAAACGGAGGCGAGTGGACGCGCGCGAGGAGTACGAGTCCAGGCTCAGAAAATGGCGGGGCCGGGCCGAGGATGCGGACCGGCTCTTCCGCTCCATCGGTAACGCGCGGCTGGCCGTCTTGGTCGTGGGATTTGCGGCGGCTTGGGCGGCGTTTTTTCGCCAAGCCGTTTCCCAGCTCTGGGTCCTGCTACCAGTGGCCGTGTTCGCGGGCCTCGCGGCGTGGCACGAAGCCGTCTTCCAGCGGCAGCGAATGGCTGCCCGCGCGGTGCGTTTCTATGAACGTGGCGTCGCCCGCCTTGAAGGCCGTTGGGCGGGTGGCGGCAGCTTCGGAGATCGCTTCCACGATCCTGAGCATCTCTACTCCGAAGATCTCGACTTGTTCGGCAAAGGCTCGCTCTTCGAGCTTCTCTCGACCGCGCGCACCAGCATGGGCGAAGCCGCACTCGCCGGGTTGCTCAAGGGACCGGCTGCGAATGCCGGCGAGATTCGCAAAAGACAACAAGCGATTATCGAATTGCGCGAGCGCCTCGACTTGCGTGAGGACCTCGCCGTCCTGGGAGACGACGTTAGGGCGGCGGTTCACGAGGATGCGCTCGCGGCCTGGGGCTCGGCCCGGCCGGTCGTCTTTCCGAAGGGAATCGAGCTGGTTCTCTACGTGCTTCCGGCCGCCGCGCTACTTGCCGTGGGACTTTGGATCAGCGATCGCGCCGGGCCGCAGCCCTTGTTAATGGTCGCGCTGCTGGAAATGGCCGTGGCGCGGCTGGTCTCGGATCGTGTCGATCGCGTCTTGCACGACGTCGAGCGTCCCGCGTGCGAGCTGAAGATTCTCTCCGTGATTCTCGAAAGGCTGGAACGAGAGACGTGGGGCGCGGAATTGCGCGCCGGCGGCCTTCCTGCCTCGGAGCTCATCGCGCATCTTGATTTGCTGCTCGAGCGACAGCATTGGAGCCACAACCTGTTCTTCCAAATTCCCGCCCGCCTGCTGATGTGGAACGAACACTGCGCCATGCGGATCGAGAATTGGCGCGGCCGCTGGGGACCGGCGGTGGGCCGCTGGATCGCCGTCGTCGGCGAGATGGAAGCGCTCTGCTCGCTGGCCGCTTATTCGCT
>CAZRND010000388.1:0-5230 GCA_964601345.1 uncultured Acidobacteriota bacterium
CCCAGATCCCATTCTCGAGCACCCCTCCGCACCAGACCTGCACGTTCGTCGCCTGGCAGACATCGTGAACGCCCCGCGCCTCGGTGAATCGGCCGACCCGGCCGAGCTTGATGTTGATGAGGCGGCACGGGCCGATCCGTATGGCCTGCTCGGCGACGTGGGCGTTGCGGATGCATTCGTCGAGGCAGACGGGCGTTTCGATCTTTTCTTGCAGACGGGCGTGATCGATCACGTCGTCGTGCGAGAGCGGCTGCTCGATCATCATCAGGTAAAACTGGTCGAAGCTCTTGAGGTGATCGATGTCCGCAAGGGTGTACGCCGAGTTGGCGTCGGCCATCAGGCGAATGTTGGGGAACTTCGCGCGAATGCCGGAGAGAATCTGGATATCGTTTCCAGGCTTGATCTTCACCTTAATCCGCTGGTATCCCGCGGCCAGCTCCCTTTCGATACGCGCCAGCAACTCCGGGATCGACTTCTGAATGCCGATGGAAACGCCGCAGGAGATTTCCGGGATCGTGCCGCCGAGATGCTTCCACAGCGGCAATCCGGCGCGGCGCGCTTCCAGCTCCCATGCCGCGACCTCGACTCCGCCCCGCGCCATGTTGTGGCCGCGAATGTGCCCGGTCCGGTCGTTGATGCACGCGGCCGATCCGACGTCTTTGTGCAGGACCAGGGGCGCCACATAGTCGCGAATGATGTGCCAGCAGGTCTCGGTCGTTTCCTCGTTGTAAAAGGGATGCTCGCCGGCAGTCACTTCGCCCCAGCCCGAATCCCCGCCGCTCTTCGCTTCCACCAGGATCATGCGCCGCATCGCGGTCGAGCCGAAGCTAGTCTCAAAGGCGCTGAGCAGAGGCATGCGGATTTCGCGCAGGATGATTCGATCGATCTTCAGGCTCACAGCTTGGGTTCCTCGATTTTCTCCAGGAGATACGCGCAGGTTTTCTCCCCGGGGTCAACGCGGGTTACGGTGTAACCCTTCCGACGGGTTTCTTGAAACTCACCCGCCAGTCGCCCCTGAACCGGCCTGGCTTCCTTGGGATTACGGTTCTTGATCGCGCCGATATCGGCGGGTACTTCGATCCGGCGCTGGCCCTGTTTCCTGCCAAATCGTTCGCGCGCGAGCCACCACTCGGCCACCAGCCGGTCACTCGGCAATCCGCTCTGTAACTGGGACGAGGTCGTTCCGTATTGATTCGGGACGTAACGACGGACAATCACCCCGAGCCGTTCGATGTTGAAGAAGGCGTTCTTAAGCTCCAGCGGATCGAAGGTCCATTCGATCAGCGAGACCCCGCGGACGATGGCGTCGTCGCGCTGCATCAGTTTTAGCGCCCGGCCCAGATGTTGGTTCTGATACTCAGGCAATGTCCCGAGCATGTGTGAGTGCAGATAAGCCTTGGCGTTGCGCAAGCCGGGAATCGAAATGCAGAACGACACCATCTTGTCGCCGTCAAAGGCGGCAAAGCACTGGCCGCCGATCTTGTGGCCGACGACGAAGAGGCGCACTGGGAGCAGGTCCGCGTCCTCGAATCCCCAGATCGTCTTTTGGAGTTCGACGCATTGCTGGAACTCCTCGAGCCTGTGGCAGGCCCGGTAGGTGATTCCTTCGCTCATTTCAGGACCACCTCGTGTTTAGCGCGCTGCCACAATTCTTCAAGCTGGTCGAGCGATACGTCGGCGGGTTTCTGATTCTGTTCCGCGAGCCGCTCCTCCATCCAGTTGAAGCGCGTGCGGAACTTGCGATTCGCCTTCCGCAAGGCACTCTCCGGCTCGATGCCCATGCCGCGCGCCAGGTTGACGGCGGTGAAGAGCAGGTCGCCCGCCTCCTCTTCGGTTCGGGCGGCGGACTCCGTGCGCGCCTTGCGCAGCTCGGCGATCTCTTCTTCCATCTTGTCGAGGATGCCGTCGACCTCCGGCCAATCGAATCCCACAAATGCGGCGCGATCGGTCAGTTGAAACGCCTCGATGAGCGCGGGCACGGCGCGCGAAACACCGTCAAGCACGGACTTGCGGGGGACGTACTCCTCGCCCTTGCTCGCCGCGGCCTGCCGCCGCTCTTCTTCTTTCAGATCGCTCCAGCGCCGTTTCACCTCGTCGGGCGTATCGAGTTGATCGTTGCCGAAGACGTGCGGATGGCGACGCACCAGCTTCGTGCGGATAGCCTCGATGACGTCGTCGATTTTGAAATGTCCGGCCTCGGCGGCCATTTGGGAGAAGAAAACCACCTGCAGAAGCAAGTCGCCGAGCTCGTCCTTCAGCTCGGGAAAATCGCCGTTGTCGATGGCTTCGACAACCTCGTAAGTCTCTTCCAGCAGATACGGTTTGATGGATGCAAAGGTCTGTTCACGGTCCCACGGACATCCTTGCGGCCCGCGCAACGTCCGCATCAGTTCCACGAGCTGAACAAAACTGTCCCCAGACATAGAAACTAACAATCTAACACGGCCCGGCTTCCGTAGCGCCGCTCCTGTGGTGTTAAACTAGATGCCGCATGGATCGAAAAGACGAACATCCGGGCGAAGGTTCATTCAAGGTCACCGACCGTCGCAAGTTCACGATGGATGGCGAAGTACGCCCGTCCGAAGATGGTCGCGCGGAAGAGGCCGCGCCTCCGCCGCCACCGGCTCCCCCGCCGCCTCCGCCTCGTCCGGCACCGGAACCGCCCGCGGCGATGCCCGAAGATCCTGGCGCGGCGGATACGGCATTCGAGCGGATCATCCTCTCATTCACGCAGACGGCGATGATGCAGCTTGGCCTGGTGGCGCTCGATCCCACGCAGCCCCTGGAGCCCGATCTGATCGGGGCGCGCGAAACCATCGACATGCTCGCCGTCCTGCAGGAGAAGACCAAGGGCAATCTCACCGCGCGCGAGTCCCGCCTGATGACGGAGACGCTCTCGGAGCTGCGACTTGCTTACGTTGGAGTGCAACGGGGAATCGCCCGGCCGCCGGCGCGGCCATGAAAGAGGCCACGCTCACCGTGCTGGGATCGGGCACGTCGATGGGAGTGCCCACCATTGGATGTAGTTGTCCGGTGTGCCTGTCCAGCGATCCTCACGACAAGCGAACCCGCCCTTCGGCCCTGGTGCAGTACGACGGGCACAGCGTGGTGATCGACACGACTCCGGACTTCCGCGCGCAGGCCCTGCGCGCCAACCTCAAGCGGCTCGACGCCGTGTTGTTCACGCACGCGCACGCCGACCACATCCTGGGCCTCGACGACATCCGGCCCTTCAATTTTCATCAAGGCGGCAAGATCCCGATTTACGGGAGTCCGGACACGCTGCGCGTGATCCGCGACGTTTTCCGCTACATTTTCGAAGACGTGAATCCGGCCAGCGCCATTCCCCTGGTGGAAGTAAACCAGATCGATGGACCGGTCCGGCTCTTCGGCCTGGACTTCACGCCCGTGCCCGTGCTGCACGGAAAGATGGAGGTGCTCGGCTTCCGCTTCGGGCGCGCCGCTTATCTCACCGACTTCAGCGAGATTCCCAAAAGTTCCTTGCCGCTGCTCGAAGATCTGGACATTCTCTTTCTCGACGCGCTGCGCCACACGCCGCACCCCACGCACTGTACCGTGGCGCAGGCCATGGCCTACGTAGAGCAACTCCGCCCTCGCAAGGCGTTCTTCACGCATATCTGCCACGACCTCGGGCACAGCGCGACCAACTCGCGGTTGCCCGAGCATGTTCGCCTGTCGTACGACGGGCTGCAACTCGAAGTGCGAATGGAGCCGCGCTGACCATGAAGGTGTGCACCAGCCCGGCGGAAGCGCGGAGGCTCCGTCAGCCCATCGTGACCATCGGCAACTTCGATGGGCTGCATCTCGGCCACCAACGAATTCTGGCGAAAGTTCGCGCGCGGGCCGCGGTGACGGGCGGCGATTCCCTGGCCCTGACCTTCGATCCGCACCCGGTACGAGTCCTTGCGCCGCAGCGGGAGATCCGATTGCTCACTCCCCTGCCCGAAAAGCTCCGGCTGTTTGAGGCGGAAGGTCTCAGCGCGGTGCTCGTTCTGCCTTTCACGAGCGCGGTCGCCGCCCTCGCTCCCGAAGACTTCGTGCGCGGCATCCTGGTCGATTGCCTGCATGCGAAAGAAATCCTGGTCGGCGGAAATTTTCGGTTTGGACACCGCCAGGCCGGCGATGTCAGTCTGCTCATCGAGATGGGACGGAAGCTCGGGTTCACCGTGAAAGTGGTCGCTCCGGTGCAGAGGCGCGGCGAAGTCGTGAGCAGCTCGCGCATCCGCGCCGCGATCGCCGAAGGTAACATGGGGTTGGCGACGCGGCTCCTCGGGCGACCATTCGCAGTGCAGGGTCCGGTCGGAAAGGGGCGCGGCATCGGCACGTCGAAGACCGTTCCGACTCTCAATCTTGCGCCCTACGCGGAACTGCTGCCATTGCGCGGCGTGTACATCACCGAGACGGATTGCGGCCAGCTGCGCGGACCCTCGGTGACCAACATCGGTCACAACCCGACGTTTGGCGAGACCGATCTGCATCTCGAGTCTCACCTACTCAATGTTCCCGCCCGTAACCAAGCGCCCGGAAAGATCATGCGCGTGACTTTCCACGAGCGGATCCGTGATGAGGTCCGTTTCCCGTCCGCGGAGGCGTTGCGCGAGCGCATCGGACGCGACATCGCAGCGGCGCGGCGTTACTTCCAACGATCGAAGAAGCGAGCGGCCCATGGATGATTCCCATTTCCATAGCCTGCTGGAATCGGATCTGGCAATGGCGGAAAAGGTCTATCGCAGCCTGCTGCCGGGCCGCCTGACGCTCTCCGGTGTGGACATCGTAACGCGCCTCTGGCCTTACAACCGGGTCGGAGGCGACTACGCCACCGTCTTCCCTACGCGCGATCAGGTGTACGTCTGCATCAGCGACGTCACGGCGCACGGCATCGCGAGTTCCCTCCTCGTCACCCGCGTGGATAGCTTTGTGCGCGAGCGCGTTCCGCTGGCGCATCATCCTTGCGAGATCGTCGAGGAGCTGAACAAGTTTCTTTGGGATAACTTCCGCGACGTGGGATTGTTCCTCTCCTTCTTTTGCGGCACGATCGACCTGACCCGGAAAGAATTCTCCTATGCCGGATGCGGGCACCCGCCCGGCATGCTCTTCAAAGCTTCGGAGCCCGGAACCTGGAAGCCCCTGGCGTCGCAACACACGCTCGTGGGCCTCTCCGCGGCGCTCTCCACGCTATTGCTGCAGCAGAGGGATTCCGTCGGACTTG
>CAZRND010000389.1:0-5215 GCA_964601345.1 uncultured Acidobacteriota bacterium
GGCCGCAGCTACTACAACTCCCTGTACACCAGCATTCGCCGCCAGGTGGGCAGCCTGAGGTTCGGTGTGAACTACACGTGGAGCAAGAGCGTCGATAACTCTTCAGTGGACGGATCGGGGTTCTCGCCGCCGATTGACAGCTACAACTACATTACGAATCGCGGTCTCAGCGACGCGGATCGTCCGCACGCTTTCAATTGGTCCACCAGCTACACGCTGCCCATCGGCAAGGGACGGTTGATCGGCTCAGGCATGCCGGATTGGGTGGATCGCATCGTCGGCGGATGGGAACTCGGGTGGCTCGGCCTGTGGACTTCCGGCCCCACCATGACTCTGAGCTCCGGTTTGACAACCGGCCCCACGACCAACAGTACCTGGGGCAACTTCAAGGGTGACCGTTCCATCGGCGAGGTCCGCCGTCTGGGAAACGGAGTGGCTTTCTTCTCGGACGCTGTCATCGCGCAACTCAAGGACGCCGCTTCCATTCCGGCGGCAGGCGAGTTTGGAACCGCCGGGCGCAACACGTTCCGCGGCCCGCGCTTCTTCAACACCGACATGTCGCTGATCAAGCACTTCCGGCTTAGGGAGAGAATGTTCGTCACGGCACGCTTCGAGGCCTACAATCTTCTCAACCAGTCGAATTTCGGCACACCCGGGTTCAACCTGCAGACTCCGTCTGCCCTCGGTCAAATCACGAGCACGGTCGGTAATCCGCGGTTCATGCAAGTGGCTCTGCGGTTTGACTTCTGAGCATTCTACAGTTTTTCGCATAACCGGGCGCGATCTACAGTTTTCTGTAGGTGCGCCCTCGATCTCTGGCATTTAGGTAATTGATAATAAACAGCATTGCTTCATAGGCGCATGGCTATGTAATTGCACCTACATATCAATGACATTGGCTTGCAAACCATTGTACATTACGCTACGTTGACAATTTTGAGTAACTTCAGGAGGCTTCTTATGAGGTTTCAAACCATCGCCCTGTGGGTGTGTCTGCTTGTAGTCGCATCGTGCGCTTGGGCTCAAATCACTACTGGATCGATCAGCGGCACGGTTACCGACCCGGCCGGCGCAGTAGTGGTCGGCGCCAAGGTCCAGGTGCTAAATCAGAACACCGGCGTCGCGGCGGATCTGACGACGAACGAAGCCGGGCTGTACAAAGCCTCCTACCTGACGCCCGGAAGGTACACGGTTCGCATCCAGGCACAGGGCTTCCGCTCTGCGGAATCCAAGGACGTCGAAGTGCTCCTCGGGCGCGACTCCGTCGTCAACACGACGCTGACGGTCGGTGCAGTCACGGAGACAGTGCAGGTGGAAGCGTCGGTACCGCTGATTGAAACCAACACTTCGCAGTTGAGCCTCAACATCAGCGACAAGAAAGTGCTGAGCCTCCCGGGTGTGCAAGCCGGTGGCGTGGACCGTCTGGCGCTGCTCTCGCCGGGCATCGTCTACGGTTTCGGCAACATCAATAGCAACGGGCTGGTCTTCTCGGCGAACGGGCAGCGGGCGCGTTCCAATAACTTCCTCCTGGACGGCCAGGACAACAACGATCCTTCCATCGGCGGGCCGGGATATTTCTTCAGCAACATCGAGTCGATCGGCGAATTCCAGGTGATCACGAACCAGTTCAGCGCCGAGTACGGCCGCAACGCCGGAGCGATCGTCAACATCCGCGTCCGTTCGGGCACCAACGACTATCACGGCAGCGTCTCCTACTTCCGGCGTGACGATCAGAACTGGACGGCGCTCACCAACTTCCAGCGACGCACCAGCATTACGAATCCGCCGAAGTACCTCGATTCGACCTTCGCCTACCAGGTTGGCGGGCGCATCATCAGGGATCGTCTCTTCTTCAACGCCTGGACGCAGCGTGAGTGGATCCGCTCTGATTCGCTCTCCATCGGGACCGCCTCGGCGCTGACGCCGACGCCGGCCGGGTTGACGGCGCTGCAGGCCGCTTTCCCCAATTCCGTACCGGTGAAGAATCTGGCGACCTATGGTCCGTGGGCGATCAAGTTCGGCAGTCCCAGCGTGGTATCCAGCACGGTGCGCACGATGAACCTCACCGGCCCCACCGGCGCGACCGTCCCCATTGAGTTCGGAGCCGTGCAGCGCACCTGGTCCCAGCCGCAGGATAACTGGGACGGCGGTATCAAGATCGATTATCGCGCTTCGAACAAAGACCTGGTGACCGGCAAGTATTATCAGCAGGACAATACCTTCGCCAACGCCGCCAGCAACGCGCAGGCCGGATATTTCTACGACAATCCCGGCCGCAGCAAGCAGGTCGGTGGAAGCTGGGTGCGGACCATCTCGCCGACGCTGGTGAACGAGTTCCGTTTCAGCTTCATCAAGACGGGCTTCTTCTTTGAGGGCGGAACCACGTTTCCCTTCAGCCAGCTCACGAAGAACATCGCCAACGTCACGATCAGCGGCGGATTCCTGGGCTACGGCCTGGCTACCAACTTGCCGCAATATCGCCTGGTGAACAGCTACCAGTTCCAGGACAACGTCAGCAAGCAATACGGACGTCACTCCCTGAAGATGGGCGTGCAGATCATCAAGGACAACATCCCGCTCGGATTCCTGCCGACCGTGAACGGGCAGTTCCAGTTCACCAGCTTCCAGAACTACGTGAATAACACTCCCTCGGCGTTCAACGGCGCCGCCGGGGTGGCGACGCAGGAACCCAAGGAAGTGGACCAGGCTTACTACTTCCAGGACGACTTCAAGCTGCGTTCCAACCTGACGCTGAACCTCGGCCTGCGCTACGAGTACTCCGGCCAGCCCATCAACCTGCTGAACGAGTACACGACGGCGCGGGAGAGCAATCCGAGCACCGCGATTTGGGACACCACGCTGCCGCTGTCGGACCGCACCTATCCCACTCTTCCGGCCCCCAGCAAGAACTTTGCGCCGCGCCTCGGCTTTGCCTGGACTCCGGCCAAGCAGGGCGGTTTCCTGGGACGGCTGCTGGGAAATAACGCCACGGTCTTCCGCGGCGGGTTTTCCATGTCCTACGATCCGTCGTTCTACAATCTGATGCTCAACGCCCAGACCGCGGCTCCGGTGGTCTCTCTCTATACGCTGACAACCAACAACCTGATGCCCGCGGACCTGACCGGCGGCAGCTTGCAGACACTCTTCGCGCCTCCCAAGGGCGTGGATCCGCGCGCCTTGAATCAGACACGCTTTTCTCCCAGCTTCACGGCGCCGTATTCCGAGCAGTTCACTTTCGGCGTTCAACGCTTACTCGGAAACAAGACCGGCTTCGAGATCCGCTACGTGGGCACGCGAGCCGTACATCAGTTCGCCACGCGCAATGGCAATCCGAGGATCGCCGGCTTCACCAGCAACGGCTTCGGGGCATTCGTTCCCTCGGGCCTGACGCCCAACGCCACGGGCTGCGCCAACTGCATCGGGCGGATCATTCCCAACTACGGTCTGATTCGCGTCCGAGACAACAGCGCCGATTCCAACTATCACGGCCTGCAGACGCACCTGGACGCGCGCGATCTGCTCAACCAGTTCACGCTGAGCCTCTCATACACCTATAGCAAGACCATCGACAACATCAGCGAGGTCTTCGGCTTCCTGGGTTCGGGCTCCATCTTCATCGCTCAGAACCCGTTCAACGTGGGCAAGGGCGAGCGGGGACTTTCGAACAACAACATCCCGCACGCCTTCTCAATGGGCCTGACATGGGAAGAGCCCTGGCTGAAGCACAACAGCAAGTGGTATGGACGGCTGGCCGGCGGCTGGTCTTTGTCGGTCCTCGACATCTGGCAGGCGGGAAGGCCCATGACGGTCCTCCAGCAATCCACGACGGCCAATACCATCTCCGACACGGGCTTCAACGGCGGGTTTACCGGCAGCGAGTCGCTGCGTCCGTTCCTCTCGAATCCCGGCGCTCCGCTCGCGACGGTAGGCGGGTTCAACACTGCGGGACAGCTCGTGCTGATGAACGGAACCGCGTTCACTACGACAACGGTGCAACCCTCCGACGTGCATTGGATCTACAACAACCTGGCCGCGGATAACGCCTACAAGACGCCGTTCGGGGTGAGCCGGAATTCCCTGACCGGCCCGGTCTTCCAGCGCGCCGACATCGCCGTCTACAAGAGCTTCAGCCTCAAGAAGCGCGAGAATTCGGACATCTCGCTCCAATTCCGGGGCGAGGCCACGAACGCCTTCAACCATCCGGCCTACGGCGTTCCCAACCTCTATGTGGACAGCGGCACGACCACGACCTTCCTGAATCCCACGGAGACGGAAGTCACTCCGCGCAGAATCCGGATGGGCGTCCGCATCAACTTCTAACCGTCGTCTCCGGACGCATCATCAATCGGCGCCGCCTCTGGGCGGCGCCGATTTTTTTGAGTGTAAGTGATCCATTCCAGGGAACAAAACCCTTGACATACTGAGTAACAGTGCCTACATTAAAGCATCCGTAAATGTAAGGAGCTTCCCATGAAACAGCGCGCACTCGTATTGGTCCTCGCCGTCGCGGCCATCACACTGTTTGTGTCCGGTCTCGCGGCGCAATCTTCCACCACCGGACGGCTTTCCGGAACCGTCACCGACTCGAGCGGGGCGATTGTCCCATCCGCGTCGGTCGAGCTCCGGAACACAGCCACGGGCGCCGTTCAGAAACAGTCCGTGAACGCCTCCGGACAGTACGTGTTCCCGAGCGTCGCGCCGGGCGAGTATACAGTGCGAGTGACGGCGGATGGTTTCCGCACAGGAAGCGTGGCGGGGATGCAGGTTGACGTCGCCAAGTCTTATGTTCAGGACGTAAAGCTCGAGGTCGGCCAGCTCAATCAAACTGTAGAGGTCACGGCCGAGGTGCGTGCGGAGTTGCAGACCGTGGACGCCGCCGTCGGCAATGTCATACCCGGCAAATCCCTCCCCACGATGCCTCTCTTCAGCCGCCAGGTCCACGAGCTGGTAACCGCGCAACCGGGCGTGACGCCCACCGGCGAGGTCAGCGGAGCGCGCAGCGACCAACTGACCTATACGCTCGACGGAATCGATGTCACCAACAACTCCGTGGGAGGAGCCGGAACGGGCGGCACGTTCATGTACCTCGGCGTGGAGTCGATCGAGGAATTCCGAGTGGGAGTAGCGAATCCGAACGCTTCGTTCGGGCGCGGTTCGGGCGGACAGGCGTCCATGATCAGCCGGCGCGGCGGCAACGACTATCACGGCAGCGGCT
>CAZRND010000390.1:0-433 GCA_964601345.1 uncultured Acidobacteriota bacterium
CTGAGCATGTCGATGCGCACCGGGAAGGGCGCGAACCGCTGGCGGAAATTCTCGAAGTGCTGGAAGGCGAGCACCGTGGTCGGCGCGAGCACCGCCACCTGCTTGCTGTCGCTCATGGCCTTCATTGCCGCGCGCATGGCGACCTCGGTCTTACCGTAACCGACGTCGCCGCAGAGCAGGCGGTCCATGGGCTGGTTCGATTCCATGTCCTTCTTCACTTCGCCGATGACCGTCGCCTGGTCGACGGTCTCGGAAAACTCGAAGCCGTCTTCGAACTCGCCCTGCCAGTGCGAATCGGCGCTGAAGGCGTGCCCGCCGGCGACCTTGCGCGCGGCGTAGAGCTTTAACAGTTCCTCGGCCATCTCGCGCATGCCCTTTCGCGCGCGGGCGCGAGTCTTTTCCCAAACCATTCCGCCGAGTTTTGCCGACTTCT
>CAZRND010000390.1:443-5151 GCA_964601345.1 uncultured Acidobacteriota bacterium
GGGTGGGTCATTTTCCCAAACTAGGCCGCCGAGTTTGTCGAGCTTCGGCTGGATGTCAGTCTCGCCGAGGCTGCGATATTTCTGCACCACGTCGAGGCGGGTGAGCGGCACGTAGAGGCGCGCGTCCTCGGCGTATTCCAGAACCATGAATTCTTCTTTGACTTTGTCCGGCCCGTCGCCGACAACGATTTCCCTCAGTCCCAGATAGCGCCCGATGCCGTTCTCGACGTGCACCACGAAGTCGCCCACGGCGAGATCGCGAAAGTCGCCGAGAAAAGTCGCCAGGCGCCCGGGAGCGGACTTCGCGCGGGCCCGGCCCGGCTGGACCACCAGGTCCGAGACATCGAACAGGTCGTTGTTCCCGAAGATCGTCAGGCGGTCGTCGGGCAGCGAGACGCCCGACGACGCGATACCCTTCAGAATGACGACGGCCGCTGACGAAAGGTGCGCGGCCGCGTCGAACTGCGTAGTCCCCAACTGAAAACCGACTTCGTATTCCTTGAAGATGTCCGCCAGCCGCTCGACGTCGCCGGCCGTGGGCGCGAGGAACAGCGTGCGCGATCCGGATTCGGCGCGACGGCGCAGGTCTTCAACCAGCAGCGGGATGTTGCCGTGGAAACGCGGCGACGGCTGGCTGCGAAACTCGATGGAATCGGCGAGCGCCAGCTCAGCGAAGCCGGCGCGACGCATCCGGGCGAGCCGTTCTTCGAACGGCTCTCGCCGCAGGTAGAGTTGCTCGGGACGCAGGCGCGCCTCGGCTCCTGCGCGCGTGTGTCCGTCATCGAGACGCTGCCAAAGCTTGTCGAGCGCCGTCCAAACCGCGTCCGGCTCGTCGAGCGCGACAAGCGTGCGGTCCATGAGATCGAAGACCGTCGATTCGAAGGGCGTGACGAGCGGCGTGAGAAACTCCCATCCGGGAAACGGCCGGCCGTCTTCGTCGAGATCGCGGAGGACCTGCGGGCGCACAGGAAAATCGGTGAGCGGCAGAAAGCTCGCGACTTCTCTGGGCGCCACCGACCGCTGCGTCACCGGGTCGAACTCGCGGATGGATTCCACTTCGTCGCCGAAGAGCTCGAGACGCACGGGACGCGCGGTTTCCGCCGAGAAGACGTCGAAAATGCCGCCGCGCACCGAGAACTGTCCCACCATCTCCACCGGATCGCGCCGCGCGTATCCCACCGAGACCAGGTGCGCGGCGAGCGACTCGATGTCCATCGAGTCGCCGCGGCGGACGTCGAGCGCGAGGTTGGCGTAGAAACTCGCGGCTTCCAGGCGCATTACTGCCGACGCGATGGGAGCGACGACAAGCGAGGCCTGACCGCGGGCCATCTTCCACAGCGCGATGGCGCGTTTCTCGCTGATGTCGGGATGTGGCGAGAGTCCGTCGTAGGGAAGCAGGTCGTGCGCGGGCAGAAGGACTGGCGCGGGACCGCTGCCGGCGAATTCGTGGAAGGTGTTCGCGAGTTCGAAGAGAGACTCGGCGCTCTTGTTGCTTGCTGTCAGCAGTAGCACCGGACGGCCCAAGTTGTGCCCGAGCAGCAAGGCATAGAGGGCGCGCGCCGGCTCGATGAGACCGCCGGCTTGCGCGCTTGCGCCTTCGGGCGCGAGCGCGGTCAACAGCGCGCGAAACGCCGGGCCGCTTTCCAGGCCGAGGAAAAGCTCACGAACCGAAGGGAGGATCACGGTTGCCCTGATTGAATCTTGCGGACCAGCGCCGATGTGGAGTATCCCGGCAGCAGCTCGGCGGAGACCACCTTGCCGCCATGCGCCTCGACTTCTTCGCGGCCGACAATCGCGTCCAGGCCCCAATCGCCGCCCTTCACCAGGACGTCGGGCAGCAGCCGCGCGACGATCTCGCGCGGCGTCGGCTCGTCGAAAACGGTCACGTAGTCGACCGCCGCGAGCGCGGCGATCAGCTCGGCGCGCTCGTTCTCGGGAACGAGCGGGCGGCGCGGGCCCTTCAGGGCGCGCACCGTGGCGTCGCCGTTGATGGCCACGATCAGGACGTCGCCCATCGCGCGGGCGCGCTCAAAGAGGTCGGTGTGGCCGGGATGAAGCAGGTCGAAACAGCCGTTGGTGAAGACCAGGCGCGCTCCCGCGGCCCGGCGGGCCGCCGTCTCGCGCAGCAAAGCCTCCCTCTCCAGCACTTTTCCCACCAGAAAATTGAATCACAGATAACCGCCGGATGAACACAGATTTGCTATGATGCTGGCCATGGATTCCGCACCGGTCATTGCTCCGTACGAAAACATCTTGGTAGACGATAGCGGCAAGTTCGCGCGCCTGACGCTGAACAAGCCTCCCTACAACGCCATGTCGGTGAAGATGATGCAGGAGATCAGCCGGGCGATCGAGGCCCTGCACGACGCTCGGGATGCTCGCGCCATCGTCATCCAGGCCAGTCCGGAGTGCAAGTTCTTCTCCGCCGGCGTCGCCGCGCAGGACGCCACGCCGGCGCGTGCCTTCCAAATGGTGGAGGCGTTCCAGGCGATTTTCAAATCCATCCTCGAGATCTCTAAGCCCGTCATCACCATCGTGAACGGTCCGGCGGTCGGCGCGGGATGCGAGTTGGCGCTCTTCGGCGACATGGTGATCGTCACGGAGAAAGCCAAGTTCGCGCAGCCGGAGATCAAGGCCGGAATCTTCCCGCCGATCGCCGCCATCATCCTGCCGCACCTGGTCGGTCCGAAGCGCGCGCTCGAGATGATCCTGATGGGCGAGCCGATCGGCGCGGCCGAAGCGCTTCGCCTGGGTTTGGCCAACAAGATGGTGACGGAAGCCAACCTCGCGGCGGAGGTCGATACCGTGCTGGGCAAGATCACCGAGCAAAGCTCGGCCGTGCTGGAGATGGCCAAGCGCGTCATGTTCACGGCCATGGGGCTGCCGTTGCAGGAAGCGATGAAGAAGAGCTCCGACCTCTACTTGAACCAGCTCATGGACCTCGAGGACGCCCAGGAAGGATTGCTGGCCATCGCCGAGAAGCGAAAGCCGGTCTGGAAAAACAAATAAAAATGACTACACCGCCGCAACCGAGAATCAATATCGTCCGCCGTCCCGATTGGCGCGAGAATTATTGCAACAGCGTGCAAATCCGTGTCAACGTTTGGGACTTCTTCCTGCAATTCGGTACCATCGAGCAGCCGACGCCCGATTTCGTGGAGTTGACGAATTTCCAGGGAATCTACCTCAGCCCGCAACAAGCAAAAGCCCTGCTCAGCGTCTTGCAGCAAAACGTGCAGCACTACGAGCAGACCTTTGGGGAGATCAAGCTCGATGCCCGCGCCGCAGCCGGAGTCACCTCCTCCCCCGTCCAGTAAGTCGCGCAGCAGGAGACATCGGAGGAGTCCGCTTTCGGAGTCCATCATTCTGTGGGCGGTCTGCGTCCTGATCGTCGCAGCCATCCACACGCCTTTCCTGGGGCTGCCTTTTTTTTGGGACGAGGCGGGATACTACGTTCCGGCGGCGCTCGATCTCGCCCAGCACGGGACCCTGATTCCTCGAACGACTTCCGCCAATCCGCATCCGCCGCTGCTGCCCTTGTACCTGGCCGGCGCGTACCTGATCTTCGGGACCGGACCTTATGTGACGCACCTGGCCATGTCGGTCGTCGCCGGCACGGCGGTTTTTTCGCTCTTGATGCTCGCGATGCTGGTGGTGCCGTCGTGGGGAGGCATTTGGGCCGCCGCCCTGTTCATCTTCTCGCCGCTCTTCTTCGCGCAAAGCTCGCTGGCGCAACTGGACGTCGCGGCCACGGCAGCCACGTTGATGACGCTGTACTTCGCGCTGCGCGGCAAGCTGGGAATGTATTTGCTGGCGGGGACGGTCCTCTGCCTGACGCGCGAAACGGGCGTGGTCGTGATTCTCGCGGCTGCGGTGCTGGCGCGGCGTCCCGTGATGCTGCTGCCGATCGCGCCGCTCCTCGGCTGGTTCGGATTCCTGAAGTACGCCACGGGACACTGGCTCGGCGATCCAGGCTTCGTCGCTTACAACGTATGGACGACGCTGAATCCTCTTCGCTTCCTGTGGACCTTGCTGCGGCGCCTGCACTTTCTGTTCTTCGTCGATTTCCGGTGGCTGTTGATCCCCTCGTTCGCGCTGAGCTGGATTGGTCCGACAGTAAGCCGGCGGCCCGCGGCCGTCGGCGTGCTGTGGTGGATGCTCGGCGCGCAGGTGCTGGTGATGAGTCTTTTTGGCGGCGCGATTCTCAACCGCTACCTGCTGCCGGCGCTGGCGATTGCTTTTCTGCTGGCCGTCGAGGCCGGCGAGCGAGCGCCGATTCCCGCCTTGCGCGGCGTCCGGCGCGAGTGGTTCCTCGCGCCCTTCCTCGTGATGGAAATGGTCTGCTGGTTTTGGAATCCGCCGTATCCGTTTCCCTACGACGACAACTTGGCATACGTGGATTTTGTCGGACTGCACCAGACGGCGTTCGACCGGCTGAACCAGATGGCGCCCGACGTGCGCGTCCTGACCGCCTGGCCGGCCAGCGCCGAATTGCGCCGTCCGGAGCTCGGCTATCTCGGATCGCACGGCGTGCATCTGCAACGATCTCAATTGATCAATAACGCTGCTCCGGGACCAGGGGCCATAGGGCCGCGACGGCCCTTCAAGACCTTAAGTTTTCTGCCAGGTATGGTCTTACCCGATAACATCACCATAGCCAATACGACTTTCCCGGTAAGTGGCATTAACCTCTTAGAGAATTCCGCGC
>CAZRND010000391.1:0-5142 GCA_964601345.1 uncultured Acidobacteriota bacterium
GGGTTACACGGCTCGCCGGCGTTGTCGCTTCGGAAAGCGCCGGCCGCCGAAAACGCGATGACCATGCGCGGGATGCCGGGCCCCAGCATGATCGGGTGCAGGCACAGGCCGCCCGCGCCCGGCTGCCAGCTCGGTCCGGTGCCGTGTCCGCGCAATCCCGGAAGTTCGGCCCAGTTTTTTCCGCCGTCTTTCGAGAGGAAAATCGCGGCGTCCTCCACTCCCGCGTAGACGGTGTCGGGATCGGTGAGCGAAGGCTCAAGGTGCCAGACGCGCTTGAACTCCCACGGATGCGGAGTGCCGTCGTACCACGCATGCGTTCCGGGAGTGCCGTCGTAGACGAACTTGTTGCCGACCGCTTCCCAGGTCTTGCCCCCGTCGTTCGAGCGCTGCACCTGCTGCCCAAACCAGCCGCTCGATTGCGAGGCATAGATGCGGTTGGGATCGGCCGGCGATCCCTTCAAGTGGTAAAGCTCCCATCCGGCAAAGTGCGGACCGCTCACGTCCCACTTCTGCCGCTTCCCGTCCGACGTCAGGATGAACGCACCCTTCCGTGTACCGGCCAAGACCCGTACTCCGCTCATTCTTCCTCCCGTTAATCTTTTTTTCGCGCCACGAAAAAGGACTGATATCCAAGCAAGCCCGGCAAGACCCTTGTGAAGCAGGCCAGCGCGAACGTCAGCAAACGCATCAGCGGATTCGAAGCCGGCAGCCCCATCGCCAGCTCCACCGGCATCACCGTCATCCGTTCGGCCGCGATCGAGTATCCGCACTCGCGCAGCATCCGCCGCGCCGTCTTACGCGTAAAAAAGCGCAGATGCGTCCGATCCAGAATACCGCGATCCGTGTACGAAAAAATTCCCAGAAGCAGTTTCAGCCGCACTGTAATGTTGGCTACATTCGGTAGCGACACCAAAATCGTTCCGCGCGGTGCCAGGAGCTCGCGACAGCTCTTCAGGATCTTTTCCGGCTCGGGCAGATGTTCGAGCACGTCGAGGAGCAGGATCCGGTCGAACTTCTTGTCGCCCATTCTCTCGACCACCGGCTCGATGCCGGCGGCGAGATCGCATTGAAAATACTGATCCAGTTTTTCGGCGTACTTGGGCAGGGGAATGTTGTCGACGCCGGTGACCCGGTTGCCCTGGTCGGCGACTTTCGCGGCCAGGAATCCCTCGCCGCAGCCCACGTCGAGGATGCGCTGGTCGCGCCCCACGTTGCGCCACATGTAGTAGTGGCTGGAGAAACTGCTCTCTTTCAGCGGATAGTGGACCCAGTATTCCTGATACTCCGGATATCGCGTGCCTGAATAGATCGTCTTCCGATAGCGGTAGACGGACTTGGCGACGTCGCGCGCGTACTTCAGGCCGTTTACGTAGCAAAGCTCGTCGCCGTAGTAAGTGGGAATGGGAACTTCCCGGATGCCGAATCCCTGATGCCGCAGCTTGACGATGATCTCCGTGTCGAAGTGGAAATCGTTGGTCATGTGCGTGAAGTCGATTTCCCGCAGCGCGTGGAGGTTGTAGGCCCGGTAGCCGCAATGGAATTCCGTCAGGTTCATGTGGAAGGCGCGATTCTCGAACCGGGTGAGAATGCGGTTCCCGACGTATTTGTAGAGCGGCATGCCGCCCTTGAGCGGTCCGCCGTAGTCCTTCATCATGCGCGAGCCGAAGACGGCGTCGGCCTCGCCCGCGACAATCGGATGATAAAGATGCGAGAGAATTTCGGGCGCATACTGGCCGTCGCCGTGCAGCAGGACCACGACGTCGAAGCTCTTTTCCATAAAGTAGCGGTATCCGGCCTTCTGGTTGCCGCCGTATCCGAGGTTCTCCCGATTCTTGATGATGTTCAGCTTGTTGATCTCGCCCGACACTTTGTATCCGAGCGCGAGTTCGTAGGTGGAATCCTGGCTGGCGTCGTCGAACACCACGACTTCGGCGACGTTATCCCAGGCGTCGGGTCGAATTCTTTGCAGGACTTTCGCCAGCGTCGTGACCGCGTTGTAGGCCACGATGAGAATACCGATCTTTTTCCCCGCGCAGTCCGCCAGCGGATCGGCAGCGACCGGAAAAAGCTGCGTTTGGGCGGGAAGCGGGGTCATTATTTGAATACTAGCACGGCCAGAAGCGCGGCCGCCGCGAAAGCGAGCGCTGTCATCGTGGTGCCGGCGATAACCAGATTCGAGCGATAACGCCACACCACGCGGCTCGATTTCGCGGGAATCTCAACGCCGCGAAGCAACCCATGCATCTTCAAGGACGGCCGGTTCTGCCCGTTCACGGTCACACTCCATCCGGGATAATCCACTTCGCTCAGCACCAGCGCGCCGGCCTGCTCGGTCCAGACATCCATGATGATGCGGTCCCCGCTGTATTCCACGAACCGGACCACGGCGGGTTGTGCCGGCTCCATCCAGGCGTGGGATTTCGCCGATGGATTTTCGTAGACCTTCCAGTGCGCATCCTCGTACACGGTCTTTCCACGCCCCGCCTTGCTGGTCTGAATGATGTAGCGGACGTTGAGCAACTCGGCCGCATCCTTCCTTTCCAGGAACGGAACCAGCTCGCGCAACGAGGTCGCCACGTGGCCTCCTGTTGTGTGCAGGCCGTACACGTCGCCGATATTGGGCATCCACAACTCGGCGAATTGAACGCGGAAGGGTCCGGGTTGCGCTTCAAAAAACTTCGCCATCGGCCGGGCGCTCAAGAGCGTCTCAAGCTGGTTCACGCCGTTGTGGGAGTCCTCGGACTTGGTATGGATAGTCCAGGTGAAGGCGTTCAGATCGAAAAGGATCACACTGATGAGCAGGAATCTCGCCATCGCTCCGGGCTTTGCATGCACCATGTAGGCGATCAGTCCCGCCGAGCCGACCAGGATGAGCCATGACATGTAGGCCCACTCGTTCACGTCCGGCTTGCCGAGCAGCGCCGGCACCGACAACACCGCCGTCACACCCAGAACGCCCCAGCGCAGCACGCGCACCAGCGGCGCCAGTTCCTCGCGGCCTGCGAGCAGCACTTGCGTTCCGAATCCCGCCGCCAGGGCCATGGCAAAGTGCGCCAGGTAGATAAATCGTCCGGGCTCGCGCGCCATCCAGAGGAACGGCGCCAGCGCGTACGTCACTCCGTGCAGCAAGGAATAAAGGCCTAGCGTATAGAGAAACGAGCAGAGCGCGAGTCCCGCGAAGAACCGGACCCAAGGCTCGCGCCAACACTTCCAGAATCCCACCACCGACAGAATCGCCGGCAGGAGGCCCATATACGGCGACAATTCCGGTGTTCCCATATCTCCGGCAAAAGGGAATCCGAGCAGATAGCTGAAGAGCGCGCGCGGCGAATAACCGTCCTGGATTTCGTTGTAGGGAAGTTTTTGCATTCCCGACAGCACCGGATGAATGCTCGACCCCAGCCAGCGCACCACGCGCGGGCCATATTCGAAGCTGGGCAGCAACTGCACCGCGCCGGTGAAGAACGCGGCGAGTCCCGCGACCAGCACCACGAGCGCGCAGCGCTTCCATCCCGCCGTGCCGCGCGCCGCGGCAAAGCCGGCCGCGCTCGCGACGACGATCGCGTCCATCATCGCCAGATGCAGGCACCCGGCCAGGATCACGAGGCCGATCCCGAGCCCGGCGAGAAAGGCGTCGCGCAGGGCGGGGCGGATGGCCGGCGCGAGAATCGCGCGCCGCAGAAACAGGAAGATCATCGGCAGCCAGATCAGGCCGTCGTCGTAGCGCAGCCATGTGACATGGCCGGCGAATCCGCCGAGGGAAAAGCACAGGCCCGTCACCAGGGCGGAGAATCCGGAAAGGCCCATCGAACGCGCCAGCAGAAACATGAAGACGGCCGCCAGCATGTGATCCAACACGAAGAAGAGATCGACCAGGCGCGGGGAGAGCAATCCGTCGCGGTTCAGCGGCCAGAAGTAGAGCAAGAGCTTCGGCGGATAAAACAGTCCCGATTCCATCTCGCCGATAAAGCTGCGTCCCGCCTGAACATTCGGATCCCAAAGCGGAACGTGGCCGTGTTGCAAGTTGGAAGCCGCGAACTGCGTCCAGGCATAACTCTGGTTGGCGTTCTCGTAATCCAGAATGAGCGAGTACTGTGTGGTGAAGACGATCTTCCAGAAGAAGAGCGCCACCGCCAGAATCGCCAGCAGCATCCAGCGGAGGTCAGATCGCGCGGTCATATCCAATCCAGTAGGAGGCGGAGGCCAACGTATAACTGACCCATCCGGTCCAGAAAGTGGCAGCGATTCCAAAATGGATGGAGATCGCCACGGCGAAAACGGAAGCGCATATCGACGTCGCGCCGTTGACGCCCCAGAGCCAGGGTGTCAGGTCAGCGTTGCGCCGGGAGGCCGCGCGCATCCCGAGCGGGAAGGCCATTCCCATGAACACGCCCAGGATACCAAGAACCAGCACGGCTACACCGATGCGTACCGGAGTCGTCGCGCCGTCGAGCGTGTGCGTGACCTGCGGCGTCACTGCTCCGAAGACTGCGAGAAGCACCGGCAGAAGGGCGAGCGCTTTCCATCCTATCGTCTCGCTCCAGTAACTGCCGATGCCGCTCGAGAGCAGCAGCGAGAAGAGCACCACGGTCAAGCCATAAATCGGATGGCCGAGAAAGACGATCAGTCGCTGCATTTGCGAAATCTCGACCAGCATGAAGCCCATCCCGATGGCGCAGAAGTAGACGATCCACGGGAGCGATCCGCGCAGGACTTCGCGCCGGGCGTTGAGCAGCAGAGGAACGAAGATGCAGAGCGCGGTCAGCAAGGTCACGATCGCGAGCAGCGCGGCGAGAACCGCCACGGCCCCGATGTTGTTCGTATACAGCACGCCGGACTGCCGGAACTTGAGGCGCGCCAAGTCGCGCAGCCGCGCGGTGTGGAAGAAAAACGGATCGTCGTCGGTGGGCGCCGCGACGTTGCTGGGCATCCGGTCGAGCGTCTGCTGCAAGTCCGGTCCCGCGGCCAGAGCGACGAACGCGGGTTCGAGCGAAACGCGCGGGCTGAGCACAATGTCGAATTTCATTCGCCGGGCGACATCCTCGATCGTTTCCAGGTCGCCGGCGGAGAACGGTTCGGGGCTAACCAAAACCGTTCCGAATCTGTAAGGCACGCTGTGATTGCTTTGCTGTTAGACCGTGG
>CAZRND010000392.1:0-5117 GCA_964601345.1 uncultured Acidobacteriota bacterium
ATACAGCGTCGGCGGGCCCGTCTACGTGCCGAAGGTCTTCAACACCGAAAAGAAGAAGCTCTTTTTCTTTTTCTCGCAGGAGTACACGCGACAAAAGCCGGCTACCTTGAGCGGGTACGCGAACATGCCTACGGTGGCGCAGCGAGCCGGAGATTTTTCCGGCTATACGGACGGCAACGGCGTGGCCTCGAGCCTTACCGATCCCGAAACCGGGCTCGCGATCCCGAACAACAACCTGGCGCCGCTGGCGGCGCGCAATCCGGGCGCGGCCGCCGGGCAGGCGATTCTGAATTTCCTGCCGCTGCCCAACATCTGCGGACATCAGGGCGTGGACGCCTCGAATTGTTTCCAGGACGCGCAGTACGCCACGCAGCGATACGCGCGGAATTACTTCTGGCAGTTCAACGAGACGCATCCCCGGCGGAACGACACGCTGCGCATCGATTACAACATGACCTCGAAGCTGACCACGTGGTTCCGGTACATCAACGACTACGACCTCGACACCACCGCCTATCTCGGCTCGGTGAAAGACTCGGGCGGCCAGTACGCGCCGCTGGCGATCGACCACCCCAACCCCGGCCACGGATACGGCGTCGGAATCACGTACACGATCAGCCCGACGATGGTCAACGAGTTCACGTTCGGCAAGAGCTACAACACCTGGGATTACTACGCCCACGACCAGTCCCAAATTGACCGCGCGCGCATGGGGAATCCGCCGTCGTTCCTGAATTTCGTGAACGACCCGAAGTTCAAGGCCGACCAGAACCAGCCGCGGCCCACGCTTTCGCCGGGCAGCCAGAACCTTCAAGTCGGCATCCCGGACATCGCCTTCGGCGGCGGACAGGAGCCGAACGAGGGAGTCTACAGCAGCCCTTGTTCCGGACAGTGTCCGTACACCAATTGGAACGACATCTACAGCTTCAACGACACGCTGAGCAAGACGTGGCGGACGCACAACTTCAAGGCCGGCCTGTACTACGAGCGCACCGGCAAGGTGGAGCAGAACCAGTTCTCGAGCTCTTACCTTGGGTCGTACAGTTTCGCCAGCTCGTCGGCCATGCCGAATAACACCCAGGACGGATACGCCAATGCCTATCTGGGCCTCTACAACAGCTATAACGAGGGCGGACGCGTAGTCGGCAATTACTGGTACACGGACGTCGAAGCGTTTGTGCAGGACAACTGGCGCGTGAACCGGCGCTTGGCCATTGACATCGGCCTGCGTCTCTACCATCAGCTTCCGACGCAAAACCTGGATCTCAACACCACGGCATTTGTTCCTTCGTCGTACAATCCGGCGCAGGCCTTGCGTCTCTACTTCCCCGGATGCACGGTCTCGACGGCCGCGAGAGCCTGTCCCACCGCAAACCAGATTGCCGTGGATCCAAAGACCGGCACGACGACTTTCTTTGCGCTTGCCGGGACATTCGTACCGGCGTCGGTGGGCGGATACACCGCCACGCCGACAGCCGCGCCCGGAATGGAGCGTGCCATGGACGGGAATCCCAACCTGCCGCTGACGATGTGGACCGTGAAGCAGGTGTTGCCGGCCTTCCGATTCGGCATGGCGTGGGATGTTTTCGGTACGGGCCGGACCGTGCTGCGCACTGGATTCGGCCAGTTCTTTAACCTTAGCTCGACGCAGAACGCCCAGAACGCTTCCGGGAATCCGCCGGATATCTATAACCGAGCCGTTTACTACTCCAGCGTGGACAAGATCCCGAGCCTGGCGGCGAGCGCCGGGATCACGCCGATTACGCCGGACCAGACGGTCGGCTACCAGCCGGTTCCGGAAACCTACAACGGCAGTTTCATGATCCAACAGAAAGTGGGCTTCGCGACGGTGCTCGAAGCGGCGTACGTCTTCAACTTGAGCAAGCACAGCTCGGTTCGCCACCAGCTCAACGCTGTGCCGATGTTCTCGCAGTACGATCCCGCGAATTTCAATCCGAACGTGGCGTTCCTGCCGCCGAATACGGTGGGCAAGAATCTCAACGACAACTACTACCGGCCGTTGAAAGGCCTGGGAGCGCTTCGCGAGATTGATTATTCGGGGAACAGCAACTACAACTCGTTGCAGGTGAGCGTGCGGCGCAACTTCACGCAGCACCTGTCGTACGGGCTGGCGTACACGTGGTCGAAGACCATGTCCGCGTACAGCGGAGAGTTTCCGACGGTCAGTCCCTACTTCCCGGACAAGTTCCGCAACTATGGACCCTCGTACCAACCGACGCCGCACGTGCTGGTGGTCAACTATGTCTACGAGATGCCGAATCCCGGGAAGCACGTGCACTTCCGTCCCGTGGGATGGGTCACCGATCACTGGACGATCTCCGGTATCACGCAGTGGCGCAGCAATATTCGCGTCGCCGTGCCGGGCATCGGCTTCACCGGTAACACGGCGACCAATCCGCTCATGAACTGGACCGGTGGATTCGAAGCGGCGCGAATGATCGTGGTCGGCAATCCGCAGCTTCCGGCGAACCAGGTATCGTTTGCCGGCAATACGCCTCTGGTTCAGGCGCCCGGCGCGAACGCCAATGGGACGCCCGGCAACCAGCTCGTCAACATCGGCGCGTTCCAAATTCCGTATCCATGCAGTTGGACGCCGGGCGCGACACCGCAGCAGGGCATCGGGAAGTCGCTGTCGTGCTTTGGAAACGCGGGGCCGGGCAGCCTCATCCCGCTGCCGAACACGCACCTCAACAATTGGGACGTGACGCTGACCAAGGCCTTCCCGCTGCGGAAGGAGAGCCGCAAGGAGCTCACGTTCCGCGCGGAGATTTACAACATCTTCAACCACACGCAGTTTACGGCGGCGAACATCTCGCCGACCTACTCGTGGCCTTTGTGGCAGCAGGGGATTCTGCAGCAGACCAACGCCAATCTCGGACGTTACACCGCGGCGGCGAATCCGCGGCAAATGTCCATGTCGCTGCGGCTACAGTTTTAGCGCTGTTCGAATCCCATTAGGGAATCAACGTCGGCCGGATGCGGCCGTAGAGCCGGTAAACCTGAAAGTCCTTCTTATCCACGGTGAAGATCGTTTGGATTGCGTCACGCTCGGCAACTCTGATCAGGGCCGCGTCGGCCAGATCCATGGGCAGGTCGGCGTACTTGTGGATTAACTCCCGGATTCGGGGAAGGTCCTCCAGATCCAATCGCAATAAGTGGGGCACACCTCGCTCCAACATTTTCCAGACATAATCCTGACAGTCAAGTTTGCCGGAGAGGATAAACATAGCTTCAGCGATCGCCGGCCAGATCGTGCCGAGAGGCTCATTCAGCCGCCTGAAAGCGGCTAGACACTGGTGATGATGCTGATCCTTGTCGTCGGCCAACGCGATAAGGGGTCCCGCGTCGCAGAGGATCACCGGACTCGGCCGTAGTGCCTGTCTTGGAGCATCTTAGCGACTTTGCGACCGATGTTCTCCGACAGCGTAGAATCTCCCGTGTCAACAGAGCCAATCAAGTCCGCCACTAATTCATAAGGAGTCAGCGCTCGCTCGTGTTCTCGGATTCCGGCCTCGATCGCCTCACGCATCACGCGGGAAGGGGAGATCTTCTTTTGCCGGGCGACGTTCGCGATCCTCCGGCGAATCGCCTTATCCAAGCGCAATGTCACAGGAGACGCCATATCCCCGGATTATAGCGCAATACACCGGCGTATTACAATCGGACTGCCTGCGAATCGAGCGACTGTGCTATCCTCTCGTGACGGGGGGATGCTTGTGAAACCAGACTTTCGAGTGCTTGGGTTTCTGCTATTAGCGGCCGGCGTCGTGTTCGGGCAATCCCTCGCCGACATTGCCAGGGCGGAGCGCGAGAAGAAGGCGCAGAAGGCTCAGCAGGGCACGACTGCCACGAAGGTCTTTGGCGATGACGACCTTCACAATGCGAATGTCAGCCCGGACGGGACCACTCCAGAGTGCAACGAGCTGGCGGCGCTCGATACGCTTCGGAAGGTGAGCTACGCGGAATCCACGTATACCCTCCAGTTCCCGCGCGGTTACAGCAAGTCCCTCAGCGTACTCGGTCCAGCCCGCGGCAAGGAAGCCTGGGGTGCGGAGCATGCCGGACTCCTCGACGCCTCCATGGCGAAGGGCGACACATTCGAAATGGCCGGCTATCGGTTCACTTACACTCCGGGATCGGTCGACAGCCGGGGCTTCGTCGGAACCTTCGCGTTCAGTGCCCGGCCGCTGCGCTATGGGCAAACGGGAAAAACGAGCTACTCGGTGGATGGGACTCTCGGCAGAGGCAACAAGTTTCGCGCCACAACCCAAGAGCGTCCGACGGCGAGTTACGATCCGGCGCCTGCCACACCGCGCGGCTGCGTCAAAGCGCCGGGCCGGTAGAGCCTCAGCTCCGTCGTGGCATTGCCATCATCGCACGATGACGAACTGCACTTGATGGACCGTGGGGTCGCCCGACACCACGAAGCTCAGGGCGTACGTGCCGTCCGCCAGGTCATCGGTGCGGAAATTATGGATGTATCCGCCCGAGGGACCGAGGCCGTTGACATAACGGAAGACGAAATTCTCCTGCGCGACAAACGTGTTGGTCGGCGAGATCAGGTCCAGCCTCGTCGCGGTCACCGTGAGTGAAGCGGACGACACGTCCGTCATGTTCGTATCGCAGAGGAGGAGCTTGATCGGAATCGTGGCGCCGCTCTTGGTGTTCTTGTCCTGATCGTTGAGCACGCAAACGTTGAATCCAACGGAATATGAAACGGAGGCGCTTGAAGCGTTTCCGGCCTTATCGGTGGCGTTGACGGTAAAAGTCTTCGTGCCAACCTTAGAGGTATCAATGTTGTTTCCGCTCGGCACAGGGCCCGCACAGGACGCGAGTCCAGAGCCGCCGTCGGCACAGGAATAGTTTGCGGCCGCGGTCTGACCCAACATGTAGCTTCCAGTTGGACTGATAAGCGAGATCTTGGGCCCCTTCTTGTCGATCATGTTTCCGGCGACAGGTCCGGCGGTTGTGCAATTGCCGGCCATGTCGCAAACCGGCATTGTGTTTGTCGAGGCTGCGGACGTCTCAGTGCCGGCAGGTACGTTTGTGCCGAGCGAGAAGCTGCTCTTGCTCAGTCCGGAGCCGCCGTCGCTAGC
>CAZRND010000393.1:0-5103 GCA_964601345.1 uncultured Acidobacteriota bacterium
CCGCGCGCGCGTCGCGCGGAACGGGCAGTTGTAGCGGCACGACGGGCAGCGCCGTGAGTTGATCGAGCAGCACGCCGATCACGCGCGCGTGTTCGGGGACTTTACGATCGAGGAGTCCCACGCCGATCGCGTAGAGAATCAGCTCGCGCAGCAAGGGCGGCACGTTCACGGCGGTGCACTCGCGCGGCATGGTTCTCGCCAGCTTTGCGACAAGGAACAGCGAGCGCGCCGCCACCGGACCGGACATCTCCTCGGTGTGTTCGATACCGGCAGGAACCCAGACGGCGCGGTGCGGCGGAACAACAAAGATGCCTTTGTCCGTGTGCACGGTCATGACGCCGTGTACCGCATAGGTAAGCTGATCCCATTCGTGCTTATGTACGCGGCTGCGATGCCCGCTCGGAGGAAATGTGACGCCGTAGGTTCGTACCATCACCGTGCCGTCTGGGCCGCGGATTGGGCGCTGTCGCATTTGCGACATTATATGTCAGAATAGAGCAAGACTGCCATTCACCCCTCCGCTATTCTGAGCGGGGAAGGAGAAAAACTTATGGCTCATGTGGCCCACTTTTCCATCAACGCGAACGACGTCGATCGCGCCCGCCATTTCTACTCAAAGGTCTTCGGCTGGAAGTTCGAGGCTTGGGGACCGCCCGGATTCTACATGATCGATCAGGGTGAGAAGAAAGAGCCCGCGATCTTGGGATCGCTGCAAGGACGCCGCGAGCTTCTGCCCGGGCAGAAGATGATCGGCTTCGAATGCAGCATCTCCGTGCCGTCGATCGACGCAACCGTCGCGGCGGTGCAGGCGCAAAAGGGTAAGATCGTCATGCCGAAGACGGTGATCGCGGGCGTCGGAACGCTCATTTTCTTCGAAGACACCGAGGGAAATGTCGTCGGTGCGATACAGTACGACAAGGATGCCAAGTAGCAAAGCGAAGTTCTTCCCGTCGGCGGACGTTTTTCGAGCTTGGCTCGAAAAGCATCACGACAAAGACCGCGAGCTCGTGCTCGGGTTCTACAAAAAGGAATTCGCCCGGGGCATCACCCATCCCGAAGCGCTCGACGAAGCCCTGACCTTCGGCTGGATCGACGGCGTCGTCCGGCGCCTGGACGCCAAGTCGTACTCGATCCGGTTTTCGCCGCGGGGCAAGAGCAGCGTCTGGAGCCAGGTGAACACGCGGCGCGTCGAGGAACTGATTCGTCTCGACCGGATGAAGCCGCCGGGCATGCGCGCCTTCGAGGCGCGCGACCGGCAGAAGACACAGCAATACTCATACGAGAACCGGCCCAAGAAACTCGGCCCGCCTCAGGAAAAGATCCTGCGCGCGAGCCCAAAAGCGGCGGCCTTCTTCGACGCGCAACCACCCGGCTATCGGAAGCTCATGATCTTCTGGATCATGGAGGCGAAGAAAGACGAGACGCGCGCGCGACGGCTCGAAATCCTCATCAAGCACTCAGCGAGAGGCGCGCGGATCGACCTCATGAAGCCCGACCGTGGTTAGAGTCTGTGATAAAATGGCTCCCCTGCCTTCGAGACCTGTGGTGAGCGTAGCTCAATGGTGGAGCATCGGACTGTGGCTCCGAGGGTTGGGGGTTCAAGTCCCCTCGCTCACCCCAACAACCGTAACAAATCGTAACATCCACTAGATCGGCGATTTCCCCCTAGCTCACGAATAAACCACTTGGTTTCAGCACGTTGGTACTCTGGAGCCCGGCGTGCACTATAAGGAGAGCGATCATGGCTCTCAACCCAGCACCGCCACGCTTTTCCGAAATTGGTCGATCAGGCACACGGATGTTGATCTGCATGCCGGTCATGCTCGAGGGTACCGACGCTGCGGGAAAGTCCCTCAAGGAAAACACCAAGACTGTCGTGATCAACCGCAGCGGAGCCAAGGTCATGCTCGCGGCGGAGACGGCCGTTGGCGCCAAGTGGAAGCTGAGCATGGGCAAGCGGGCGACTCTCGCGACCGTGGTCTGGATCGGCGAGAAAAAGAAAGATCAAACCGAAGTCGGCGTCGACATCGAGCAGAAGGACAATTTCTGGGGCGTGCAGTTTCCCGAGGAGACCGGCCCTTTGCAGGTCGTAGCATCGCCGGCTCCGCCTGCGCCCGCGCCAACTCCCGCACCGGCTACGGCTCCCGCGCAGGATGCCATCTACTCCATGATCGAGACCATGACGCGCGAGGCGTTTGAAAAGGCAATGGCTCCGGCCATCGCGCAGTTTACGGCGAAGCTACAAGCTGCCGCGCAAGAGATCGCCGCAGCGACGATCAAGGAAGCCGAGCAGCGTCTCGCCCAGCGCGCCGCGCTTTACGAATCCAAGCTCAACGGCAGCGCCGACAAGGTCTGCCAGACGCTTGCGGTTCGGCTGAATCCGGTGCGCTCGCGCAGCGCCTCCCTGCCCTCCTAAATCTGTGTTTGAATAGGCGTTGTGAAAATCGACGTCTTCAACCACATTCTGCCCCCGCGTTTCTTTGCCAAGTTTGAGGAAGTGGCGCCCGGCCTCAAGGACATGGGCAAGCGCAGCCGCAGCATTCCAGTCGCTTTTGACCTCGATACCCGCTTTAAGATGATGGATCGCTTCGGCGAGTACTGCCAGGTTCTCTCCATCGTCTCGCCGCCCATCGAGTCCTTCGCCGACGCCGCAACTACGCCCGTGCTCGCGCGCATCGCCAACGACGAGATGGCCGAGCTGGTGAGCCGCTATCCGGCGCGCTTTCCCTGCTTCCTGGCCTGCCTGCCGATGAACAATCCGGATGCCGCGGCGCGGGAACTCGAACGATCGATTGACGAACTCGGCGCGCGCGGCGCGCAAGTCTACTCGAACGCCGCCGGAAGGCCGCTCGACGGGCCGGAATACCTGCCGCTCTTCGAGATCCTGGCGAAGCGCGATCTGGCGATGTTCCTGCATCCGGCGCGCGGCGCCGCCTTCTCCGATTATCAGAGCGAGACCTGGTCGAAGTACGAAATTTGGTGGACCTTCGGATGGCCCTACGAAACCAGCGTGGCCATGGCGCGCATCGTTTTTTCCGGCCTTTTCGACCGCTTTCCTAATCTGAAGATCGTGACGCATCACATGGGCGCGATGATCCCCTACTTCGAGGGACGCGTCGGTCACGGATGGGACCAGATGGGCACGCGCACTTCGAACGAGGATTACGCGGCGCTCGTGCGGAGCATGAAGAAACGTCCGCTCGACTATTTCCGGATGTTCCATGCCGACACGGCGCTCTTTGGCGCGAAGGCGGCGACCGAGTGCGGCCTCGCCTTTTTTGGCATAGACCACGTGCTCTTTGCATCGGATACACCCTTCGAGCCGGCGCCGGGGGTTTATATCGAGGAGACGATCGGCGTGATTGAAAGTCTCGGCCTTTCGCCCGAGGAAAAGGACGTCATTTACCGCAAGAACGCCGAGCGCATGCTGAAGCTGTAGTATCATTTTTAGCAGGGCGCCTCATGTCCAGAATCCTGCTGCTTCTGGTGTGTCAGACAGTCTTGCTTGCCGGCCAGACTCCCTCCTTGCGCATCAGCGGAACCCTTCGCGAAGCCGGCGATCAATCGCTGGTCGTCGCTACCGCCGACAAAGGCGTCGTCCGCGTGCGCACTTCCGACCGGACGAAATACTTTCGCGAGGACAAGGAAATCCGCGCTCTCTTTCTGCAAGCGGGCGACGCGCTCGACTTGAAGGCCATTCAGGAGAGCGACGGAACGCTCCTGGCTCTCGAAGTGCGGCTCCAAGCGAGGAAGGCGGACGAGCCTAAGCCCGCAAAGGAAGACGACGACTTCACGCCGCCGCGGCTGTCGCGCGGAATCCCGTCGCCTGCGCCGCCGGCTGCATCACGCCGCGTGGAGGCCGAGAGGCCGAGCGCACCAGCAGCCCCGAAGCCGCCCGCCGATCCGCGTGCCGCGATGATCGAGCGTGCCCGCGATATGGCCGAGAATTTCAGCGAGGTCCTGCCGAATTACATTTGCCAGCAGTTCACCACCCGCTACGACAGCCGCACGCGGCCCGTGAGCTGGCAGGCCCGGGACGTCGTCTCCGCCGAAGTGGTCTACGAAGACGGCAAAGAGAGCTACCGCAAGATCACCGTCAACGGAAAGCCCTTCAACAAGAAGATGGAGGAAATGGAGGGCTCCTGGTCGACGGGTGAATTCGGCACCATCCTGCGCAACCTGTTTGCGCCGTCCCTCGACGCGAAATTCAAGTTCCGCCGCGAATCGGTCACCTCGCATCAATCGGCGATGGTTTATGATTTCGAGGTGTCGAAAGCCAATTCGCATTGGGAAGTGACCTCGGGAACGCAAACGATCCTCCCGGCTTATCGCGGCGCCGTCTGGATCGATATGCAGACCTCGCGCGCCCTGCGCATCGAGATGGAAGCGGTCAATCTGCCGGAGTCGTTCCCGCTGAACACGGTTGAGACCGCGGTGGACTACGATTTCGTCATGCTCGGCGCCGAGAAGTTCCTGCTGCCGGTCCATTCCGAGAATCTCAGTTGCCTGCGAGGGTCGAGCTACTGCGGACGGAACGTGATCGACTTCCGCAATTACCACAAATACGCGGGAGAATCGAAGATCACGTTCACCCCGTGACCGGAAAAATGAAACGACCGCCCAAAGTCAGCTCTATCTCCATCCGCGGCTCGGCTCCGCCGTCGAGCGCCCTCAAGGCCGTCGCGCGGAACGACGTGCAGATCGTCGTCATCACCGGCATGAGCGGCTCGGGCAAGGGATCGGTGTTGCGGTCCTTCGAGGATCTCGGATTCTTTTGCGTCGACAACCTGCCCGTCGAATTGATCCCTACCTTCGCCGAGCTCTGCGGAAGATCGCACGAGATTGCTCGCGCGGCGCTCGTGGTGGACATCCGTGAAGGGCACGGGCTGACGCGCCTACCGGCCATCTTCCGAAAGCTACAGCACGAGGTTCGCGCGTCGCTGGTCTTCCTCGAAGCGAGCGACGAGGTGCTCGTGCGCCGCTACAGCGAGACCCGACGGCCGCACCCCATGGCCCCGGATCAGCCCATCCGCAGGGCGATTCTGTCGGAGCGAAAGATGCTGAGCCGCATCCGGGCGCTGGCCGATGAAGGCGATCTTGCAG
>CAZRND010000394.1:0-5058 GCA_964601345.1 uncultured Acidobacteriota bacterium
GTATTCGTCCCGATGCCCTGATCGCGCCATTTCGCCAAGGTCGCCGCAAAATCCAGCGGACTGGTGCCACAGTTGCCCGCGACGACCGTCGTGACGCCTTGGGTCAAGTAGCTGACATTGCCTTTCCGCGCCGGATCGGAGAGGCCCTCTTCTGTGTGCGTATGAACATCGATGAACCCAGGCGCAACGTACTTCCCCTTCGCGTCGATGATCTTTCCGGCGTTCTCGCGCGGCAAATCCTTTCCGATGGCGGTGACTTTTCCGCCGCTCACGGCGACGTCGGCCGCGTACGTATCGCTCGCGGTGGCGACTGTGCCGTTGATGATGACGGTGTCGAAACTCATGGGAAGAACATTGTATGTTAAGATTCCCGCCTATGCGATTTGGTTTTACTTTGAAGCCGGATTTATCGATCGATCGAGTCGCCGGTTTGACGCGGCAAGCCGAGAGCGCGGGCTTCGAATATGGATGGATTTTCGATTCGCACGTGCTCTGGCTCGAACCTTATCCGCTGATGACCCTGATGGCATCGAACACCAAGCGCATGAAGTTCGGCACCTGCGTGACGAATCCCGCGGTGCGCGACGCCACGGTGACGGCGAGCCTGCTGGCGACGCTGAACGTCATCTCCGGCAATCGCATGGTGCTCGGCATCGGGCGAGGCGACAGCTCGCGCCGCGTCATGGGGAAGAAGCCCACCACGCTGGCGCAGCTCGAAGAGTGCGTCTCGGTGATCCGGAGATTGAACGCCGGAGAAGAAGTGGTTTATGAGGGGCAGCCGACGCGCTTTACCTGGACCACGAAGGCCGTGCCGCCGGTATGGGTCGCGGGATACGGACCGAAGGCGCTGAATTGCGCGGGCCGCATCGCCGACGGCGTGATCCTGCAATTTGCCGACCCTGACTTGATCGAGTGGTGCCTGGGATTCGTCCGCGAAGGCGCGAAGGAAGCGGGACGCGACTTCAGCAAGATTGAAGTGATGTCCGCCGCGCCGGTGTGGATGTCGAACGATCTGAAAGTTTGCCGCGACCGCGTCCGCTGGTTCCCCGCCCTGGTCTCGAATCACGTGATGGACCTGATCAGCCGCTACAAGCCGGAAGAATTGCCTCCGGCGCTGACGTCCTACGTGAAGAATCGCACCGGCTACAATTATCTGCATCACGCCGAGGTCGGCAGCAGCAACGCCGAATTCGTCTCCGACGAAGTGGTCGACCGCTTCTGCCTGGTCGGTCCAGCGACGGCGCACAAAGAGAAGCTGAAGAAGCTGGCCGCGTCCGGCGTAACGCAATTCAACATCTATCTCATGTGCGGAGAAGAAGAGAAAACGCTCGAGGACTACCGCACCCAAATCTTCCCCAGCTTTCTGTGAGCAGGCGCCGGGTCGCCGGAGTCATGGGATCGGGTGCCGACCGGCATGACGATCTCGCGCGGCCCCTGGGCCAACTCCTGGCGACACTTGGAGTGGATCTATTGACTGGCGGCGGGCAAGGCGTCATGGCCGCGGTCAGCGAGGCCTTCTACAACACCCCGAATCGGCAAGGGCGCGTCATCGGCATCATACCGTGCGTCCAAGGCGAGCCTGCGGTTGCGCCGGGCGGGTATCCGAATCCATGGGTCGAGACGGCCATCTTCACGCACCTGTGGAAGAGCAGCGCGGAAGTCGAGAGCCGCAATCACATTAATATTCTTTCGTCGGATGCCATCGTGGCACTTCCCGGCAGCGACGGGACGCAATCGGAAGTCGAACTGGCGCTCAAATACAAAGGGCGCAGCAGCCTGATCGCTTACCTCGGCCAAGACGGAACGATCGGGAACAAGTTCACGGTAGACTCCGAGGAGATCGAAGTCGCGCGCAAGCTGAGCGAAGTGGAGACTTTTCTGCGAAAGAATCTCAAGCTTCCGAAGCAGTAATCTCCGCGCGACGCTGCGATTGCATCAGCGCGAAGTAGGCGGCGAAGGATACGGCGAAGCCGACGAACCAGGAATAGTCGTAGAGAAATCGCAGCGGCTCGGCCACCAGGCCCACCAGCGCGACCGCCGCGCCGATGCCGAGCGCTCCAATGGCGCGCCAGTTGAAGCCGCGCGAGAACTCGTAGAATCCGCCGCGCAGGTACAGGTCTTCTACGAGCAGGATGCGTTTGCGAATCACGAAGTAGTCGCAGATCATGATCCCGGCCACAGGACCGAGGAACGCGGCGTAGCCGCCGAGCCAGCCGAAGATCAGCGTCTTGTAGTTGGACAGCAGCTTCCACGGCATCATGGCGATGCCCATGAAGCAGGTGATGACGCCGCCGGTCTTAAAGCTGATGCGGCGCGGCCAGAGATTCGAGAAATCGTTGGCGGGCGAAACGACGTTCGCTCCAATGTTCACGTTGAGCGTGGCGAGGAGAATTGCCACGAGCGCGATCGCCACGACGACCGGAGACTGGAAGCGCGCCAGCAACTGCACCGGATCGCTGATCGCCGTGCCGTAGATAATCACGGTGGCAGACGTCACCGCCACTCCGATGAAGGCGTAAAGCGTCATCGTAAGCGGAAGCGCGACGGCTTGCCCGATCATCTGTTCCCGTTGTCCACGCGCGAAGCGGGTGAAGTCGGGAATGTTGAGTGAAATCGTCGCCCAAAAACCCACCGTGCCGTTGAGGGCCGGGATCAGGAACTTCAGAAACTCGCCGAAGCTCTCGAACTTGGAGGGAGCGGCGAGCATAGGTCCGAATCCGCCCGCGCCGACGTAGGCCCATACGAGAAGCAGCAGCCCGACTCCGAGCAGGACCGGCGCGCTGATCCCCTGCAGCACGCGGATGTACTCAATGCCCGCCAGGATCACGGCCAGATTGATCAGCCAGAAAACGAAGAAGCAGATACCGACAGCACCGGGCACGTCTTTCCACGGAGGCCAGAGCGTGGCGAGGAGCGTACTGATCGCTTCGCCGCCGATCCAGGTCTGGATGCCGAACCATCCGCAAGCCACCAACGCCCGCAGCACCGCGGCGACATTCGCGCCGAGCACTCCAAACGACGCGCGCGCCAACACCGGAAACGGCACGCCGTACTTCGCGCCGGGATGCGCGTTCAGCAGCATCGGCGCGAGCACGATGGTGTTGCCGAGGAAGATGGTGAAGACGGCCTGCTTCCAGTCCATGCCGCCCTGGATCAGGCTGGCCGCCAGCATGTAGGTCAGGATATTCACCGACATCGAGACCCACAGCGAACCGAAGGCTTAAGTTCCCAAAAAGCGATGGCAGGCTTCGGACGGAGCGAGATCGTGGTTATAAAGCGGGCTGGCCTCGACTTCGGCTCGCATCAGCCTTTTCGATCGCCCACGGCGGCAAGGATCCGGCGGCTGACGGCTTCGGGAGAATCCACGTTGATTTCCGGAATGCGTCCTGACGCGCCGGCCGATTCGACGACGATGCTGCCGATGTTGAAAATCCTGTCGATGAGATTGCGCTTGACGGTAACGTCCTGCACTTTGGCCAGCGGGATATGGGTCGCGGCCTTCGAGATGATGCCGGTTTCAACGGTGAGATTCTGATTGGTGAGAATGTAATGAGTCTTGTTTCGCTGCAGATGGAAATAGAGCGCATAGCCCATCAAGAACAGGTCCACCGGCAGGCCCACCACCAGCGGATGCACGGTTTCGAGCAGCAACGCTCCCGCCAAAACGAGCGCGCCCAGAGTGGCGCAAAGGGCGTACATTGCGCCAATCGGCTTGAACGAAGGATTGATCCGCAGGATCACGTTTTCTTCGCCGGCCGCTCCCAGCATCGAGCCGCAGAAGCGGCACTTGACGGCTTCGTCCTGGATTTGCTCCGCGCAGAAGGGACACTTTTTCAATAGAGGTTCCCTTCGCGCTTCTTGCCGGTGTAGTCCACGTAGACGGTCTTCAACTCGGTGAAGAAGTCGATGGCCACGCTGCCCTGCTCGCGCAATCCGACGCCGGTGCCCTTCATGCCGCCAAAAGGCATCTGCGCCTCGCCGCCCGTGGTGGCCGAGTTGATGTGCGTGATGCCGGTTTCGATCTTGTCGATGAATTCGAAGATGCGCGTTACGTCCTGCGTGTAGATCGAGGAACTGAGGCCGTAGATCACGTTGTTCGCGACGTCGAGCGCTTCCTCGAAATCCTTCACCCGGATCACCGAGAGCACTGGCCCGAAAATCTCCTCCTGCGCGATGCGCATGTCGGGCTTGACGTGATCGAAGATCGTCGGCGCGGTGAAGTATCCCTTGTCGAACGGGCCGCCGCTGAGACGGTCGCCGCCGAGGATCAGCTTCGCGCCCTCCTGCTTGCCGATCTCGAGGTACTTGAGCACGGTGCGGAACTGGCTCTCGTCGACCGACGGACCCATGAGGACGCCCGGCTCCGCGCCGTTGCCGACCTTGTATGTTTTGGCGCGCTCTACGAGCCGCGTGACAAACTCGTCCGCGATAGAATCGACGACCACGGCACGGCTGGTCGCGGTGCAGCGCTGTCCCGTGGATCCAAACGCGCCTTGCAGCGTGGCCTCGACGGCCAGGCCGAGGTCCGCGTCTTCGAGCACGACCACGGGATTCTTGCCGCCCATCTCGCACTGGACCTTCATCAGACGCTTCGCGCCCTGCGCGTAGAGGGCCGCGCCGATCTCGTTCGATCCGGTGAAGCTGACGGCCTTCACGTCGCGATGATTGATGAGCTCGTCGCCGACTTCGGAGCCGGAACCCACCACCATGTTCAGCACGCCGGCGGGAATGCCGGCCTGCTCGAAGATCTCGATCACCTTCATGCCGGTGAACGAAGTGATAGTCGCCGGCTTGAAGATCACCGTGTTGCCCGCGACGAGCGCGGGCGCGATCTTCCACACCGGGATCGCCACCGGGAAATTCCACGGCGTGATGCAGGCCACGACGCCGAGCGGCTGCTTGATGGTGTACGCGAAGTTCTTGGGCAGCTCGGAGGGCAGCGTCTCGCCGCCGATTCGCTTCGCCTCGCCGGCCATGTAGTCGAGGATGTTGATCGACCGCAGGATCTCGCCCTTCGACTCGCTGAGCGTCTTCCCTTCCTCGCGCGTCAGGATCGCG
>CAZRND010000395.1:0-5045 GCA_964601345.1 uncultured Acidobacteriota bacterium
GGTTCGGGAACGTAACCGGGGGCGTCGGGTTGGGCGAGGCGGGGTCGAGACTCGCGGGCTGAACCCCGAGCTTGGCCACCGTCGCCGTCGGGACCGACGTCCCGGATCCCATCTGGTCCACGCGGAGCGGGTAAGAGTTCACCCAAATCGTGCCGAGCCGGGGCCCCCCTGAGTTGGCGGCAACGCCGTAGGTAACAGTCGCGCCTCCCTGACCGCTCAACGGCGACGCCAAGGTGATCCACGTGGAATCAGTGGAAACCGTCCATTTCAGCGTGCTGGGGGCAGTGATGGACAGGGAAAACTGGGTACCGCCCGACGTGCCTACCGCTTGAGCGAAGGGGGAGATGTAAAGTCCGGCGTTAGGGTCGGGAGCGTCTATGGCCAACACTCTTCCAGCGACGCGAATGTATTCCTTACTCGGTAAGTTGGGCTGAGGCGGCGTGGGCTCCTGCCCCAAGGCCATCGCACAGAACAGCAAGACCAGGAAGCCGGCACGCCAACTCTGCATCGTTCGCGATGGCCTTCTCTGCTTCATTTGACTCCCACGACGCTGATCGTGAGGACCGGTGCGTTCACGGTACCAGTGGCGACGCTTAAGGGAGTCAGAAGTCCCGTGGCCGGGATCGCGTTGCCCACGGCGTCGTTGATTTTGAGGTCGTGGCTTTGCACGATAGAACGCAGCGACGTATCGAGAGGAACGGAGATGGCATAGGTGCGCCCTGTGCTATCGGAGCTGACCAGCGCGGCGTTGAGAAACATGCGGGCGTGCCCGATGACGCCTGCGCGAAGATCGCGCTCACGTCCCGCTCCCCCCGCGGCGATCAGGCGGCCGGCGTCCAGCACTCGGATGCTCACTACAGCACCCGGCTGAAGTTGAATCTCGTGGCCCTGAATCCGCTGGCCGTCCGCGAGCTGGGCCCTGGGAGGCGATGCCGACCAGAGACATGGATTTAGATTCTTCCCAACGCCTGGATCGACGCAGATGACGATGCCGCCACTCGGCAGTCCTTTCAGAGTAAAACTGCCGTCGGCATCGGAGGTCGCCGAAGCCAGCAACGGGCCAACCGGGATCGGGACTACCGTTGGCAAGAAACGGGGTCCGCTGGCCGACGGCAAAGCCGTGTGTGCCGAAACGATAGCACCCGCTAATGGCGTGCCATTGGCCGCCAGGACCCGGCCTTGAATGGATCCGGTAGGGGCGGCTAGCGCGTGTGTAGCGAACAGCACGGCCAGCGCCTTCACGATGTTAGACGCCGCGCGGATTTTCACAATCACCACCTCTCGCGTTTTTGTGCCAGAAGGCGTGCGATTATTCCGATATATACATGAGCAATGTGGTTCCATTTAAGCCACATATGTATACGTACTATTAACCTAATTTGTCAAGTATTGTTTTTTATCGTGTTACAACTCGGCTCAATTTAATGCCGCGCTCCCTGTTCCCCTATTCGTATCGAAGAGCTTCCACAGGATTAACTCGCATGGCTCGCCGGGCCGGCGGATACGAGGCCAGCAAGGCGAACACGAGGAACGAGATTGAGACGACCACGAAGTAGACGCTATCAACCGCGTTGATCCCATAGAGGATTCCGCGCAGCACGTAAACCACTCCCGCAGCCAGGACGATTCCCGCCGTCAGCCCGACAGCCACCGGCTGCATGCTTTCGCGGAGGATGAGCCGAAGCACATCGTGCTTCTGGGCGCCGAGAGCCATTCGGATGCCGACTTCGCGGGTTCGCAGCGCGACCACATGGCTGACCGTGCCAAAGATGCCGATCAGCGCGAGCAGGAGTCCGAACAGGCCGATGCCGGATGCAAACGCCGCCGCAAGGCTTGAAACAAAAAATGGTGGCGACCGCCGAAGCGCCTCCTCAAGCGTGGAGGAAGTCACCATGATCTCGGGATTGATGGATGCGATGACCCGATCGAACACCGCGACCTGAACCGCGTTGGACTCCACACGGATGAGGAGCGGGCGACTATCCAGCCGGTCGTTTGCCAGCGGGAGGTAGATCTGTTTAGAGTCGCTGCCGTCAAACTCCGTCCCCCGAGCGTCGCGAGCAACGCCGATGATTTCATACGCCGCTCCATTGGCAATTAACTCGCTGCCGCGATGCGCTCGCTCGTCGGTTACTCCCAACCGGATACTGCGTCCGAGCGGATTCTCGCTCCGAAAGATCTGTCTGGCCGCCGATTCGCTCAGGATGACCGCCTGTCCACCCTGGGTCTGACGCTCGAAGCCGCGGCCGGCGAAGATCGGAATGCCCAGGGTTTCAAAGTAGTCCGCTTGCACATAGGTGTAGTGCAAGATCGATTGCGCGATCGTGGCCGTTCCCTTTGATTCACTCGTTGGGATGGCGGCCGTTCGAAAACCGGAGGCGCCTGGCGGCCGGCCGCTGGTCACTTTGGATACCGCAGGTAATGCCGCGATTCGCATCCGGAGTTCGTTGATCAAAGCCTCTCTGCGCGCCGCGGTGTACTCCGCGCTCTTAGGAAACTGAAGGTCGATTTGCACAACGCGCTTGCTGTCATATCCGGTCTCCATTTCGAGCGAATTCACGGCAGAGCGGACAAACATGGTTCCCACGATCATCAGCACGAGCGAGAGACCAACTTGAACAGCGACAAGAACGCCCTGAAGCCTTCGGCTCCGAGCCGACGCGGTGCCGGCTCTGCCGATCGATGTCAGCGCCGACCGAGGACTCTGAATCGCCGGCGTCAGCCCCGATAGCATGCCGGCGATCAACGAAATCGCGAAAGCGTATGCGAAAACCGCGGGGTTGGGGCTCACATCGAATACGAACCGTCCGAATTCGATGGGCATGGAATCCACGTACATCTTGATGCCCGCTTTCAGCACGGCCGACGAAACAAGCAGCGCAACCACGCCTGCCAGCACGCCCGTCAACGCGTTCTCCGTGAGCAGTTGCCTGATAATGCGCAGCCGGGTCGCGCCAAGCGACAAGCGGGTGCGCAATTCGGTCTCACGCGATCGAGCGCGAGCCAACTGCAGGCTCCCAACGTTCGCGGAAGCCACCGCCAGGACCATCGCCGCGCCAAACATGATCAGGCGAATAGCAAACGTCAGACCACCATAGCTGCTGAGCGGAAGCGGGAACGGCGAACCGGGCCAGACCAACACCGTGACCGGTCCGGCTGACTCGCTCTGGGGCGGACTGAGCGTTCGCTGACGATCCGCCACCGACGCGATCTGCGCGGTTACCTGGGCGGTCGTGACGCCGGGAGCAAGGCGTCCGAATAAGCGATACTGCCGGTTCTCCCTCTGTTGTAACCATTGACGGTCTGCATTGATCTGCGGCTCGATGCTCAGCGGAAGCCAAAACGCGGGAGCGGAGACGCCCGTGCCGGCGAAGTCGTGTGGCGTTACTCCGATCACTGTGACTGGAATGCCGTTGAGATCGACTCTCTTTCCGATGATCGCGGAATCGGAGGCAAAACGCCTCCGCCAGTAGTCTTCGCTCACCAGAACCGGCGCCGGGCTCGCGGATTCAGCCGTGTCCCCGGGCGCGAATGTGCGTCCGCGGACTGCGGAGACGCCAAGAACCTCAAAGTAGTTATCCGAAACCATGGAGACGTACGCGAACTCCGCATTGCCGGTGCCGGCGGACATCAGCCTTCCGAGCGGCGAGCGTCCATAGGACGTGCGTTGATCGATCATCTCCCCGGCGTTTGACACCGTCACTCGCGCCAGTCGAAATGCGATCACGCCGCTGAAGCCGCGAACGGACTCCCGGTACGCTTCATACTCGGGATAGCTGAACGAAAATGTAGTGCTGCCGGAATCCCGGCGTAGCGCGATGTTGACCATTTCGCCGGGGTTGCGAGCATCGAGCGGCCGGTCAACGAATGCCTTGTGCGCGGTAAAAACGGCGGTGTTAACCCCTATGCCGAGCGCGAGCGACAGGATCGTGATCGTTGCGGACCAGGGGCTACGCAACAACGCACGGATTCCATACCTCAAGTCCTGAAGTACCGTTTCGGGCAGAATCATAGGAGCGCCACCGCTCTCTATGCAAGACGTTGGAGACGGCCGAATATTAAGCGGTACTTACCGTCGGTTTCGGTACTTTGAGGAGAAGAATCATGGCAACATGGGCTGGAGCTGCAGATGAATCGTCGAGAATTCTTCGCGCTTGCTGCTATCGGCGCGGTCCTGCGCCGGGACAGTTTCGCCCAGCAGCGCGCTCCCGCCATTCTCTATCGGGATTATTCGCGCTGTCTCCCGGACTACCTTCGTGATCTGGCGGAACAGGCCTATCAGTTGCGCAACCGGGCCATCTCCCGGCTGACCACGCCCGCGGCGATCAAGGAACGGCAACGTTGGGTCACCGAAACGTTTTGGAAGCTGACCGGAGGAATGCCGGAGCGCACTCCTCTGAATGCTCGCACCGTTGGCTCGCTGGAACGGCCCGGCTATCGCCTGGAGAAAGTGGTGTACGAGAGTCAGCCGAAATTCCACATCTCCGCCAATTTGTACATTCCTGCATCCGGCCGCCCGCCTTTTCCGGGAGTCTTGTTTCAGATGGGCCACACCACCGACGGAAAAGCGGGCGACACGTATCAGATCTGCTGTCAGGGCCTGGCCCGCCTCGGTTACCTGGTGTTGGGCTTCGATCCCATGGGCCAGGGCGAACGCACCTATTACCCCGGCAATCGGCCGTCCCGCAGCAGGTTGGGCGCGGACGAAGAACATACCTTCCCCGGCCGCCAGATGCTGCTGAAGGGCATCACCAGCACGCGCTTGCAGACCTGGGATTCCGCGCGCAGCTTGGATTATCTGGCATCGCATCCGCTGGTCGATCCACAACGGCTGGCTTCGACGGGACAGTCGGGTGGCGGCACCACCACCATGCTGCTGTCCGCGGTCGACGACCGGCTGGCCGCGGCGGCGGTGTCCAGCGGCATCACCGAAAATGTCGCGTGCGCCAACTTCAATCCGCCCGGCTCGACCGACGATGCCGAGCAAAATCTGATTGCTTCCGGTCCAGCCGGATTCGACCGATGGGATCTGCTCTATCCGCTGG
>CAZRND010000396.1:0-5002 GCA_964601345.1 uncultured Acidobacteriota bacterium
GGGCGGACACCGCTCTTTGTGGCCTTCACAGCCTAACCTCCTCCTCGGCTGACACGAGGCGAGCACGAAATCGCCTCCGAGGCCACGGGATTCAAACGCCCGGTGCGGCGCCGCCCGACGCTCGGCGCCGCAGAGCATCCGGTCATTGACCTCCGCATGGAACTCGGCTCGGCCAGCGAATCCGTCACGATCAGCGCCGACGCGCCGCTCATCAATTCGGGCACGGCGACCGTCGGGCAGACGATCACCACGAAGGAAGTGGAAGACCTGCCCATCAACGGGCGGACGCCGATGATGCTTGCCCACCTGGCCTTCGGCGTCATCTCGACGTTCGAGCCGGGGCCGATCCGTCCCTTCGACAACGGCGCGGCGAATTCCGTCAGCATCGGCGGCGCGCCGACCGGGACCAACGAAGTCCTGCTCAACGGATCGCCGAACGCCGGATTCCAGAAGCAGATGGCCTACAGTCCTCCCCACGACGCGGTGATGGAAGTGCGCGTCAACGCTTTCGAATCCGATGCCTCCTACGGACACACCGGCGGCGGCACCGTCAACCTCATCACCAAGAGCGGCACGAATGCGTTTCACGGCACCGCGTATGAATTCAATCAATCGTCAGTGATGGACGCCAACTCCTTCTTCACAAACAAGGCCGGAAATCCGCGCCCTGCGTATCACTACAACCAGTACGGCGTGACGGCCGGCGGGCCGGTCTGGGTTCCCAAGGTGTTCAACGGACGCAACCGCGTCTTCTGGTTTTTCGGCTGGGAAGGACTGCGCGACTCCGATCCGGCGAACTCGCCGCTCGAGACCGGCAGCCCGGTGAACTTCGCCACTGTGCCGACCAACGCGGAGCGGGGCGGCGACTTTTCCGCGCTGCTCAATTCGCGTCCTGGGTTTGACTATCGCATCTACGATCCCCTCACCGGCGTCGCATCCGGATCGAACACGGCGCGGACGCCGTTTCCGAACAACGTGATCCCCGCGGCCCGTTTGAATTCGATCGCGCAGAAGTATCTGCAGTTCTTCCCGACGCCGAGCGGAGTGGGACGCGCCGACGGATTTCAGAACTACGTGGTCAACGCCATCGATCTGGACGGATACGACAACGAACTGGGCCGGATCGATTTCAACGTCACCGACCGGGACAGGCTCTTCTTCGATGCGCGGCACAATTATCGCGCGCAGGACAAGAACAACTATTTCCACAACATCGCCACCGGAACGTTTCTTTACCGGATCAACCAGGCCGTCTCCGCCGACAATGTCTACACGCTCAACAGCACCACGGTGCTCGAGACGCGCGCGAGCTGGACACGCTACATCGAAAATCGCGGCATGCCCAACGACGGATTCAATCCCAGCACCGGGCTCGGCTTTCCGGCGTACATCGCGGGGACATCGCAAGGGTTGCAGCTTCCCGCGATCACTTTCACCAGCACCAGCGTCACCGCCGGCAGCCAGTCGAGCTTCCAATCGCTTGGCGGAAACGGCGACGGATCGCAGGTCTACGATACTTACCAGCTCTTTGGAAACCTGGTGAAGGCCCACGGCAATCATGCGCTGAAGATCGGCGTCGACGCGCGGAAGTATATCTGGAGCGCCTTCAGCCAGGGGAACTCCGCGGGACAGTACACCTTCGGGAGCACCACCGCGACGAGCAACTGGACCAACGGGTCGCTCAACAACAGTGCCCTCTCGCCGCTCGGACAGGACTTTGCGGCGTTCCTGCTGGGACTGCCCAGCAGCGGGACCTTCGATCTGAATTCGCGCAGCACGACACAGTCGAAGTACATCGGGATCTTCGCGCAGGACGACTGGCGCGCGCGCCGCGATCTCACGCTGAATATCGGATTGCGCTTCGAGCACGAGACGCCGTCGAGCGAGCGGTACGACCGCGCCGTGCGCGGGTTCGATCCTTCGGCGTCGAATCCGATTTCCGCCGCCGCGGCGGCCGCCTACGCGGCGAATCCCAACACCCTGCTTCCCGCCAGTCAATTTCACGCGCTCGGCGGGCTCGCCTTCGTGAACGGCGGCGATCATTCCATCTATCACACCAGTTCCGGCTACCTCAGCCCGCGCTTCGGATTCGCCTGGACGCCGCGCAGGCTCGGCGCGGGTACCGTCGTCCGCGGCGGATTCGCCGTGTTTGTCTCTCCCATCGAGATCATCGGGAACGGCGCCACGGGAAATTCCGTCAGCCTCAACCAGCAGGGATTCAGCCAGTCCACCGCCTACGTGGCCACCAACGATTCGTTCCGGACTCCGGCGACAACTTTGTCCGATCCGTTTCCCACCGGATTCGTGGCGCCGGCGGGATCGTCCAAAGGTACAGGGACGTTTCTGGGGCAAGGAATTTCGTTTTACATGCCGGACGCGCGAAGTCCCTACGCGATGCGTTGGAACTTTGGCATCCAGCGGGAACTGCCCGGCCACATCGTGATGGAAGTCGCCTACATCGGCAACCATGCCGTGCGTTTGCCGATCAACACCCAGCTTGATTCGATCCCGCGACAGTATCTGAGCACGCTGCCCACACGCGACAACGCGCTGAACACGCTGCTGACCGGAACGGTTCCCAATCCCTTGCGCGGATTACTGCCCAACAGCACGTCGCTGAATGGATCCACCGTGGCCTTGCAGCAGCTTTTGATTCCGTTCCCGCAGTATCCCGTCGGGTCGGGAACATCGAACGGCGTCGTCCTGCAAGGCAACCCGGCGGGCAGTTCGTACTACCACAGCCTGAATGTCCGTCTTCAGAAGCGCTTCACGAACGGCCTGACGTTTATCAATAATTTCATCTGGAACCGCCTCACCGACCGGACGATGTACCTGAACGACACCGATTCCGCGCCGGCCAAGCGAATCGCCGGCGACTCGCGGCCGCTGCGCGAAGTTCTTGCCGGCACCTACGATTTGCCGGTCGGCCGAGGCCGGCGGATCGACCTCGGACATGCCTGGGCGAACACGATCCTCGGCGGATGGAAGTTCAACGGCACGCTGATCCTGCAATCCGGTCCGGTCATTGGGCTCGGCAACGTCGTATACTTCGGCGGTCCCTTGAATTTCGATCCGCACCAGCCGGATGGAAATTCCTTCGACACCAGCCAGTTCGTGACTTTGTCTAACCAGCAATTGGTCTTTAACATCCGGACCCTTCCCACGCAGTTCAACAATTTCCGCCGCGACCACACCGAGCAGGTGGACCTCTCCATGGGCAAGAAGTTCGGACTGTGGAGCGAGCAACGCCACCTGGAGATGCGCTTCGAAGCCTTCAACGTGAGCAATCGCGTGACTTTCGGATCGCCGAACACGACGGCCACCAGCACGGCCTTCGGCACGATCGCCACGCAAGCGAACACGCCGCGCCGTTTGCAGGTCGGGGCCCGCTTGGTTTGGTAGCGCGCTAGACTAACTGCTTTTTTAAGAACTTGATTGCTTTGGCGCGCGTTGCCGCGCGGGGATTCTTCTTCTGTCGCGTGACAAACGACACGACCGCGCGCTTGTCTTCGATCGACGGAAAGATCTTGCCGAGCGCCTGGATGGCGTGGCCGACCGCGACATTTCGGCATTCGGGCGTCGCGTATTTGGCCCGCTCGACTTGGAAAATCGCGCCGGCGATCCGGTCGGCGAGGTAAGGCTTCGCGGCGGCAATCACCGCCGCTCCCTTCATGGCGTTCCCCGCCGTGATCATCACCGGACCGCGCACCGGAGCAAGATACTCGTCGAGCATCCGGTCAAGCTTCTTCGCGCTATCGACCGCAGCAAGGTTCGCCAGCGTCAGCAGGGCGTTCCACTTCAGGATGTTGTTGTCGCCTCGCGTCAGGTCCGCCAGAAAATTGAAATGCGGATAAACCTGCTCCGGTCGCTCTTCGCTCAGCGTCTGAAGGCGCTTGCTCGCGGTGTTCCTGGTGCGCGCTTCGGTCGCGCCGATCGCCTGGACAAGAGTGTCAGTTTTCATAAGAGTGGTAGGTGGATCGCAGTCAACAAATCCTCGGGCCGCGTGTTCTGCGGCGAATTCAAATACTCCTCGAACGGATAAGCGTCGCGCAACTCTTCACCGCTCTTCGGCAGCCACCCGCCGTAGACGCGCTGATAGGTCGCGCCAAGTGTGTCATACGGACCTTTGTGCACCGCGACGGCATACCGTCCGCCCGGCAATTCCATCACGCCAAACTCGCCCTCCGCCTCGACCTGCTGCCGGACGACGATCGCGGCGTCGTAGCGCAGCTTTTCCGGCGGCGTCACGTCCGGGTCGTCGTGCACGATGCCGAGGAGCCGCATGCCCGGACCGAGCAACCCGCGCGGCCCCGCCCACATCATGAGCCGCATCCAGGTCGCGCCCACCTGGTCGTAAGCTCCTACGTGACGCAGAAAGAGAATCTTCGCCGGTGGAAGTTCCTTGATGTCCACGGGCGGCAGATCAGGATATCGGGGCGGCTCGAATCCCGCGCGAAATGACGATGGTGACTCGCCGAACATCCCTGTGAAAGCGCGCGTGAATGCTTCGTGCGTCTCAAACCCGGCGTCGAGCGCCACGGACGTTACCGGCTCGTCCGCGCGCTTCAGGCGCTGGGCGGCGCGCTCGAGCCGCAGACGCCGGACGTATCCGTGCAGAGACTCGCCCGACAGCCCGCGAAAGATGCGATGGAAATGGAAGGTCGAGAACGCCGCCGCGCCCGCTACCTGTTCCAGGCTCAGCTCCTCGTCGAGGTGCTCCTGGATGTAAACCAGCGAGCGAACGAAGCGCTCGGAATAGTCCCTCTCAGTAGCCGCTTTCATGCCTTTTTTGTACCACGCGGCTCCAGGCCCTGCTTGACCGTTTTTGCTTTTTTAGTAGAGGCCGTACTTCTTGCGTTTTTCGAGCAGGGTCTTGCGGCTGATGCCCAGGATCTTCGCGGCCTGCGTCTTCTTGCCGCGCGTATGGTCGAGCACTTCGGAGATGTAGCGCTGTTCCATGTCCTTGAGCGACGTCCTCATCCCCGACCCGCCCGCCCGCCCC
>CAZRND010000397.1:0-4978 GCA_964601345.1 uncultured Acidobacteriota bacterium
CTACCACCAGCACCGACCGCCCCTGAAGATTCACTGCCGGCGCGGGCGCGGGCGGCGCAAGCGCAATCCCGGCCGGGAACGAAAGTGTAAAGAGCGCGCCTTCGCCCGGAGCGGGCTGCGTCTCGATGGTCGCGCCATGCTCGCGGAGAATCGAGACGCAAATGCTGAGGCCGAGGCCCGTCCCGCGGCCGGGACGCTTTGTCGTGTAGAAAGGATCGAAGATGTACGGCGCTTGCTCGGGACTGATGCCGGGGCCGTTATCCTGCACCGTGGCCTGAACGCGTCCGCCCTTTTGGCCCAAGCGGATCTTGATCGAACCGGAATCGCGTACTTCATGGATGGCCTGCTCGGCGTTCGTGACCAAGTTCAGGAACACCTGCACGAGCTGGTTCGAGTCCCCCGCGACCAAGGGCAGGCCCGGCGTAGGGACAAAGTCGGCCTTGATGTTGTTGACGCGCAGCGGATACTCATGCAATTGCAGAGCGCGGCGCACGACCTCGTTCAGATCCATCAGGGCCGCGCCGGAAGCCCGCGGGCGCGAGAACGCCAGCAGGTTTTGCACGATATCGGCAGTGCGCTTGGCCTGCTGATGAATGATGTCGAAGTGGCGCGCCGCGGCCGGATCGGTGGCGCGGCTGCGCGAGATATCGCTGGCCCCCAGGATCACCGTGAGCGGATTGTTCAGCTCGTGGGCCACGCCGCCGATCATCCGGCCCATCGCGGCCATCTTCTCCGACTGGATCACTTGCTGCTCCAGATGCTTGAATTCGGTCAGGTCGCGCGTCGAGGCGACCACGCCCGAGATGCGCCCTTCGGCATCGAGCAAGGGGCTGGCGTTCGTCCGCACCACAAGCAGATGTCCATTGCGGTGGCGCAGGCGATATTCGAGCGTGGCGAATGCTGTTTTTCCGGAGATCAGGTCGTGGTAGGCCGCCTGCACTTCGGGCAGATCGTCGGGCGCGATGTTGGTCCCCATGGTCTGACCCATGAGCTCGTCGGGACGGTAGCCCAGCAATTCCTCGGTCCGCGAGCTGAGGAAGGTATAGCGCGCCTCGCGGTCGAGCGCCACGATCGTGTCCGGGAAGCTATCCACCAGGCGGCGCGCGAACTCCTGCTCCTGGAAGAGCAGCTTCTCCATCTCGCGGCGTTCGGTAATGTCGATCAACGTGCCCTGATAGCGCACCACGTCGCCGGACGGATTGTAGATGGGCGTCGAGGTCATCAGGCAAACGACATGCGAGGCGTCCTTGCGCGTCAGCGTGACTTCGCCGCCCTCTTTGGCGTTCTTCTCCGTGGCCGCCGGATCCAGTTTGTGCCAGTTGACGGCGAGCAGGTCTTCCTTCGCTTCGTATCCGAGCATGTGGACCATGGCCGGGTTCACATCGATCAGCGAGCCGTCCGGCGTGCGCGTGAAGATGCCTTCCTGCAGCGTCTGGAAGAATTCGGTGAAGCGCGTCTCACTCTCGCGCTCGTAGGTGACGTCGCGGGCCAGGCCGCTGATGCCCATGACCGTGTCGCTTTTGACGATGGCGCGCAATGCCAGCTCGAAGTGGCGCATCTCGCCGGTCTTGCGGATGCGGACGCGGATGGGACCGGTCCAGTGGCGCTGCTCGAGGAAACGCGGCAGAAGCTTGAGCGCGGCCGCGCGCGCGGGCTCAGCCAGGAACTGGTCGAGGGGCTGGTTGATCAGGTCGGCCATTTTTTCGCCGAGCATCTCCGCGCCGCGCTTGTTGCTGGTGCGCACCACACCCTCGAGGTTGATGGAGAATACGATGTCTTCGAAGCTGTCGATGAGGTCGCGGTAGCCCTTCTGCGATTGCGAGACGATGCCGAAGAGCTGCTCGAGCTGGCGGGAATCCGGCAGGCTCTCGCTGCGTTCCTGCATGGCCCGCACCAGAGAGCGAAGTTCGCTGATTTCCTTACGCTTGTTCCAGACGTAAACGGCGAACAGGACCATCAGCACGACGACGCCGATGGGCAACCCCTCCAGGCGATGCGGCAGGGTGCGGAGCATCTCCCAGGAGGAAGCCGCCCAGCCCACGGCCATGAGCCCGAGCAACCACAGCGATAGCCTCCAGAGCTCGTGCTCCTTATTCTCGAGCTGCTCGAACCGATTCGGAACCGGCTTGTGCTCTGCCCCGTCGTCAGCCATGACTATCTAGTATCTTCTTAAGCCTTGCCCCCATGCAAGGGCGTGCATGAAGATCCTATCGGCCGATCTGGTTCCGAGGCTTATTTCCCCACGACGACGATCGTGAACGAGCCTGGGATCACCGGGCCCGCGCCGCCGCGGCCTCCTGCCGGCGGCGGATTCGGCGCGGGGCCGCGCTCCTGGCTCATGGCCAGGATGTGTCCGGTCTTGGAGTCGAAGGTTATCGTGCGCGCCCCATTCATGGTCTGCAAGTTCTGCTCGACCTCGGAACTTGTGGGGCTCTTTTCCTTCACGACGGTCAGCGTCCCGTTGCCGTGCGTGCTGAAGGCTTCCATCGTCGCCGGATTGAAGGTTGCGCCGTCGGACCCGCCGGCGAGCGGGAGACTGGCGAGAATCTTGCCGTCGGTAGCGCTCAGGATCACCATCATCGGCTGCGCCGGCTGCGCGGGAGGGTTCCCGGAGTTGCCGCAAGCCGCAAACAGCACCTGATTCTTGGCGTCGAGCGCCAGACCGTTGCAGCGTCCCTTGTCGCCGAACGGATAATGACCCACCGCCTTCATCGTCTTCGCGTCGACGGCGGTCACGCTGCCCGGGACATCCTGCATGACGACGTAGAGCATGCCCTTGCCGTCGCCCACGGCCTGTTCGGGCACGCCGCCTAGATCGATCGTGCCCAGGACCGTCCCCTCTTTCGAGTCGATGACCGTGGCGTCCTTGGTCGGATGGCTGAAGACGTAGACGCGGTCGTTGAAACTGTCGAAGTAGATTCCGTCCGGCCGCGCGGCATCGGCCAGGTCGATGGTCTTGATGAGCTTCATCGCCTTGGTGTCGAACATCGAGACCGGCCGGCTGCTCGTGAATCCGTGGCCGGACTTGGGATCGACGGCCGCGCCATTGCCGCCCACGCCGGCGATCTCACCGACCAACTCGAGCGTGTCGAGATTGTAGATGGAAAGCCGCGTCGGAACCGCCGCGGCGGCGGGCCGGGTATCGGTGGCCTCAACCGCCGGCGAGCCTCGTCGCGGGATGTAGAGCCGGCGCCCCGCCGAGTCGGCATAGATGTAGTCCCAGCCGCCCTCGCCGCCGACCTTGGCCATCTTCAGAACTTTGTAGGGACCCTCTTGCTGGGGCCCCGCTACACAAACCAATGTCGCTATCGTTGCCAGAGTGATCCAAAGTGTGGTTCGCATGAGCGGAATCTTAGCACAATCATCCCTCTGGACAGAGGCTCAGAAATGGCGCAAAATCCAGCCTGTGCAAACCATCAAGTCTCCCAAAGTTTACGACGTGATCATTGTCGGTAGCGGGGCTGCCGGCGGCATGACCGCGATGGTGCTGGCGAAGGCCGGCGCGAAGATCCTGATGCTGGAAGCGGGCGGGCACTACGACACGGCCAAGGAATCGAAGATGCTCGTGTGGCCGTACGAGGCTCCGCTGCGGGGCGCGGCCAGATCCAATCAGCATAACTGGGGCTACTTCGACGCCGCCGTGGGAGGCTGGGAAGTCGACGGCGAGCCCTACACCACCGCGCCCGGCGAGCGCTTCGACTGGTTCCGCTCGCGCATGCTCGGCGGCCGCACCAATCACTGGGGACGCATCTCGCTGCGCATGGGTCCCTACGACTTCAAGCCCTACACGCGCGACGGGCTGGGCTTCGATTGGCCCATCAGCTACAACGACGTCGCGCCCTATTACGAAAAGACCGAGGCCTTTATCGGCGTCTTCGGCTCGAAGGAGAATATGGAGAACGCGCCCGACGGCGTCTTCCAGCCCGCGCCGAAGCCGCGCTGCACCGAGCTGCTGATCCAGCAGGCTTGCAAGAGGCTCAACATTCCCTGCATCTCCTCGCGCCTGTCGATCCTGACGCAAGCGCTCAACGGTCGTCCAGCCTGCCACTACTGCGGAGAGTGCGGGCGCAGTTGCGCCACGGGATCGAATTTCTCTTCGCCCACGGTACTGCTGCCGCCGGCGCGCAAGACCGGGAACCTCGAGATCGTCACCAACGCCATGGCCCGCGAGGTGCTCAGTGACCGCGAAGGGCGCGCGACCGGCGTTTCCTACATCGACAAGACGACGCGCCGCGAGAAGGTTGTACGCGGCAAGATCGTGGTCCTGGCGGCGAGCGCTTGCGAATCGGCGCGCATCATGCTGAACTCGCGATCGGCGCGCTTCCCGAACGGACTCGGCAACTCCAGCGGCGAAATCGGCAAGGCGCTGATGGATACGGTCGGCGCCAGCATGACCGGATACTTTCCACAGCTCGCCGAGCTGCCTCCGCACAACGACGACGGCGTCGGCGGCGGCCATCTCTACATGCCGTGGTGGAATTATCAGAAGAAGATGGATTTCCCTCGCGGATACCACATCGAGTTCGGCGGCAGCCATCGCGGCCTGCCCGGCCCGGGAATCTTCGGCGGCGCGGAGCGCTACACGGGCGGCGGCTACGGCGCCGAGCTGAAGAAGCAATACCGGAAAATGTACGGGGCGTTCCTCGGCTTCGCCGGACGCGGCGAGATGATCCCCAACAAGGACTGCTGGTGCGAGATCGATCCCAATACCGTGGACCAGTGGGGCATCCCGGTGCTGCGCTTCCACTGGAAGTGGGACCAGCACGAAATCCTGCAAGCTAAGCACATGCAGGAAACGTTCAAGGGAATCATCGAAGCCGCGGGCGGCCAGGTGATCCCGCGCAATCTCACCGATTACGGAATCGAGCCGGGCGGACGCATCATCCACGAAGTCGGCACCACGCGGATGGGCAGCGACGCGCGCACCTCGGTGCTGAACGGATACTGCCAGGCGCACGACGTCCCCAATCTGTTCGTG
>CAZRND010000398.1:0-4947 GCA_964601345.1 uncultured Acidobacteriota bacterium
ACGATCCCAAATTCTGGCTCGACTATTTTCGACGGACGCACTCCGACGCCGCTTGCCTGAGCGCCGGCGGATGCGTGGCCTACTACCCCACGAAAATCCCGCTGCACTACCGTTCGCAATGGATGCACGGCAACGACGATCCTTTCGGCGAGCTGGTCGCCGGATGCCGCAAGATGAACATGGTGGTCATCGCGCGGACCGATCCGCACGCCGTCCACCAGGATGTTTACGACGCGCATCCCGACTGGATCGCCGTGGACGCTCAGGGACGCCGCCGGCGGCACTGGGCGCAGCCAGAGCTATGGGTGGCCTGCGCGCTCGGTCCTTACAACTTCGAGTTCATGACCGCCGTGCATCGCGAGATCGTCGAGCGCTACAAGGTGGACGGAATCTTCTCGAATCGCTGGTCCGGCTCCGGCATGTGCTACTGCGAGCATTGCCAGGCGAACTTCCGCGCCGCTTTCGGAATGGACCTGCCGCGCACCGCCAATCCGCAGGATCCGGCGCGTCGCAACTACATGGCCTGGGAGCAGCAGCGGCTCTTCGAATTGTGGCGGCTGTGGGACGGCGAGATCTCGCGAATCAATCCCAGCGCGCGGTACATCGCCAACTCCGGTGGAGGAGCGCTCAGCCGCCTGGGCATGAAGACGATCGGCGAGCTCGCCTCCACGCTCTTCGCCGACCGTCAGGCGCGGACCGGTCTGACGGCGCCGTGGTCGAACGGCAAGAACGGCAAGGAGTATCGCGCCACGCTTGGGCGCAAGCCGATCGTCGGCATCTTCAGCGTGGGCGTGGAAGAGTCGTACCGCTGGAAAGATTCGGTGCAGAGCGCCGCCGAAATCCGGCTCTGGGTGGCGGAAGGCATCGCCAACGGACTGCGCCCCTGGTTCACGAAATTCAGCGGCACGCTGCACGACCGCCGCTGGCTCAAGCCCGTCGAAGAGATCTACGATTGGCACTACCGCAACGAAAAGTATCTCCGCAACGAGGAGCCGCTGGCGCGCGTGGCCATGGTCTACTCGCAGCGGACCGCCGCCTTCTACGGCGGCGAGCAGGCCCGCGCCAAGGTCGAGGATCACACCCTCGGGTTCTACCACGCGCTGATCGAGGCACGCATCCCCTTCGAGATGGTCCACGACGAGCTGTTCGACGCCGCGCACATCTCCCGGTTCCGGACGCTCGTGCTGCCGAACATAGCGGCGCTGTCGGACGCGCAATGCAAGCAGCTTTTGGAATATGTCCGCGCCGGTGGAAGCATCGTCGCCACGCACGAGACTTCTCTTTATGACGAGTGGGGCGTGCGCCGTCCGGACTTCGGTTTGAACCAGCTCTTTGGCGCGCGCTTCCTCGGCTACGTGGAAGGCCCGATGCAGAATTCTTATCTGCGGCTGGAGCATCCGCACGCGGTTTTGCGCGGCCTGGAGGACGCGCCGCGCATCATCAACGGCGTCCGCCGCGTGGCGGCCGAGCCGACCAGCCCCTTAGCCGCGCTTCCCCTAACGTTGATTCCGTCGTATCCCGATCTGCCGATGGAAGAAGTTTATCCGCGCGTGGAAAAGACCAGCATCCCCGAAGTCTACCTGCGCGAGCACGGCAAAGGCCGCGTGGCGTGGTTCCCGGCAGACATCGATCGCACCTTCTGGGAAGTCATGAGCCAGGACCACGGCAGACTGCTCGCTAACACGGTCGATTGGGCCACGAACGAGGAGCGGCCCGCCACCGTTACCGGCCCGGGCATCCTCGACGTGACGGTGTGGCGGCAAAAGAGCTCGCTCACCGTCCACCTGGTGAATCTCAGCAATCCGATGATGATGAAGGGGCCGTGCCGGGAGATTCTGCCGCTAGGCGAACAGCAGGTTCAGGTGCGGCTGCCGGCCGGGGGCAAGGCATCGAGCGTGCGGCTGCTGGTCTCGGGCGCGAGGGCGGACTTCCGCGAGTCGGGCGGCGCGATCTCGCTCACCGTTCCCTCGATTGGAGTGCATGAAGTGATTGCGATAGACCTCTCCTGAGTACTTCTGTACTAGAAGCGACGGAACCTCTTATCCATTTACGATGCTGAAGGATCTGCCCTAGGCTGGTTCCTGTACGAGAACGACAGCAGCCAATCTTGCTCTTGCCGGTCTGGGGGGATCTGGGAGGGGCGGTTGGCTGTTGTCTCGTTTTTGCCTCCGCCCCAATCCAAATGCTTTACGAGAAGCTGCGCAATGCCGCCGCTTCGTCGTTGTGGACCTCGAACACCGTGTACAGCTTGGTGATCTGGAGCAGATCGTGGACCTTCTTGGTAAGATTCAGCAGCTTGAGCTGTCCGCCCTGGTTGCTCACTGTCGTGAATCCGCTGACCAGTTCGCCGATGCCGGAGCTGTCGATGTAGGTGACATCCCCCAGGTTCAACAGGATCTTCTTCTGGCCGCGGCCCAGCAGATCGCGGACGGTATCGCGCAAAACCGTTGAGCCTTCACCCAGGGTGATGCGCCCGCTCAAGTCCACCAAGGTAACATCGTCCACCTGACGCGTTGAAGCTTTGATCGACACTCTTATTCCTCCTTGCCGGCCTCGCTGGCCGGGTATTTGATCATGCGGACTTCCATGCCCTTGGGCTGAAGACGCCGAAGATGCAATTCATCCATGAATGCCTTGATCAGAAAAATTCCCCGCCCCGATTGTCGCAGCAGATTCTCCTGGCTCAACGGGTCGGGCACTTCTTTCAGCTCGAAACCTTCCCCCTGGTCGGTGACCGTAATCACCAGCCGTCCATTCGACAATTCCAGCTTCAGTCCAGCCTTCTTTTCCGAATCGTAATGATTGCCGTGCAGGACGGCATTGATCATGGTCTCGCGGACCGCCATGCCGACCTTCTGCAGGTCCTCTTCGCCGAACCCGGCGGCCCCGGCAAAGCGTACGGTCTCCTCTTCGGCTCGATCGACGCTCTCCAGATTGCTTTCCAGCATCATCTCCACGCTTTTTCTCTTCAGTACCTTTCCTGCGGCTGCCCTTCGGGCATGACTCTGGACGCAAGAGCGGTTAAACATGACATAGCGCCCAAGCCCGTGTCAACCGAACCAATAGCATAACGCAACTTCCCGCCTTTCCGAACACCCCTTTTCACGGAAAATCAGACCCCTGTTATAATGGAGGGGACATGGGCAAACTCCGATATCTGGCTCGGTTGGCGGCTGCCACGCAACTGCTTCCCGCGATGGAAGGCGGCGAAGAACTGCTCGTGGGCGGGCAGGCCGTCATTGAAGGCGTGATGATGCGCTCGCCGCACGCCTATTGCATTTCCGTGCGCAAGCCCTCGGGCGAGATCACGGCCCGCCGCGAATCCATCGAGCGGCCGTCCGAACGCCACAAGATTTTCAAGTGGCCGGTGCTCCGGGGTCTCGGAACGCTCGGCCAGGCCTTGACGCTGGGCGTCGTCTCGCTGAAGTTCTCCGCCGACACGATGCTCGAAGCCGAGGCTGAGAAGACCAATCAGCCGGCCCCCGACGCGAATCGAAAAAAGGGCGAAGTCAGCAACTGGCTGATGGCCGGGAACATCATCTTCAGCGTGGGATTCTTTTTCGTCTTCTACAAATTTCTGCCGCTCTACCTGACTACCGCGCTGCAGAAGCAGGTCGCGATTGTCAGCAATCACTACGTCTTCAACCTGGTCGACGGCGTGATCCGCATCCTGTTGTTTCTGGGATTTCTGACCGTCATCTCGCGATGGGACGACATCCACCGCATCTTCGAATACCACGGCGCCGAGCATAAGACCGTCTTCAACTTCGAGTCCGGCCAGGACGTCAACGTGAACAACGCCCGGACCTTTGTCACTCTGCATCCCCGCTGCGGCACAAGCTTCATGCTGGTGATCATGCTGATCAGCATGGCCGTCTACACGCTCGTTCCCTACGACACGTTCACGGCGCGCCTCGTCTCGCGGATCGTCCTGCTTCCGGTGATCGCCGGAGTTAGCTACGAGCTGATCCGCTTTGCGGCCCGCCGGCAAGGGACGCTCTGGGCGTCTCTCGTGGCGCCCGGACTCTGGCTCCAGAAAATCACTACGCAGGAACCCTCCGACGACCAGCTCGAGATCGCCATTCACGCGCTCGACCAGGCCATGGAACTCGAGAAGCAGCGCGGCGGAGAATTGGTCATCGCCTAAAATGGACGCGAAAATCATCGCCAAGCTCGATCAGATCGAGGCTCGTTCCGCCGATCTGACCCGCCAGCTATCGGACCCCGCCGTGGCCGGCGACGGAGCGCGCTACCAGAAGCTCGCCCGGCAGCATAGCGAAGTCTCCGAGCTCGCGGAGAAATATACCGAGTGGAAGAATCTGGCACGCGAGGCGATCGACGCCCGCGGCATGCTGAGCGACTCCGACGCCGGCATGCGCTCTCTCGCGGAGGAGGAGTTGAAGGGCCTCGAATCCCGCCAGGCCGCGGTCGAGATCGAGCTCCGTACGCTGCTGATCCCCAAGGATCCCAACGACAGCAAGAATGTGGTCCTCGAAATCCGCGCCGGCACCGGCGGGGACGAGGCTTCGCTCTTCGCCGCCGAGGTCTACCGGATGTATTCGCGATATGCCGAGACGCACGGCTGGAAGGTGGAGGTGCTCTCCTCGAGCGCATCGTCGATCGGCGGCATGAAGGAAATCGTCGCGGTCATCGAAGGCAAGGGCGTTTACAGCCGCTTGAAGTATGAGAGCGGAGTTCACCGCGTGCAGCGCGTGCCCGCCACCGAGCAACAGGGGCGCGTGCATACCTCGGCGATCACCGTGGCCGTGCTGCCCGAAGCCGAAGAAGTGGACGTACAGATCGACGCCAAGGACATCCGCGTCGATACGTTCTGCTCTTCCGGACCCGGCGGCCAGTCGGTGAACACCACCTACTCCGCCGTGCGCATCACCCACTTGCCGACGAACACCGTGGTGAGCTGCCAGGATGAAAAATCGCAGATCAAGA
>CAZRND010000399.1:0-4933 GCA_964601345.1 uncultured Acidobacteriota bacterium
CATGCGCCTTGATCGGCGGGATCGTGGCGGCGCTCTTCATCACCGAAGGCCCTTATCAAACGCCGGCGCCGCCGTTCCAGTGGCGATTCATCGGGCAAGTGCTGCGGCAGCCGGAGATCGTCCTTGCCAACCTCGGATACCTCGGGCACATGTGGGAGCTGTACGCCGTATGGACCTGGATGCCCGCGTTCCTGATGTCCAGCTTTGTGCAAGCCAGGATTCCGGCGGGTGCGGCGGCGACGTGGTCGAGTGCCGTGGCATTCGCGGCCATCGCCGCGGGCGGACTGGGGAGCCTCTTGGCCGGACGTCTCGCCGACAAGGTCGGGCGCACCGGCGTGATCCTGGCTTCGCTTGGAATCAGCGGCGCCTGCTGTATCGGCGCGGGCCTGTTGTGGTCAGGCGAACCGTGGACTGTCGCGGCGCTCTGCCTGGTGTGGGGATTCGCCGTTGTGGCGGACTCGGCCCAATTCTCCGCGTGCGTCACCGAGCTCTGCCCGCGCGATTACGTGGGCACAGCCCTGACGCTGCAAACCAGCCTGGGCTTTCTTCTCACGGTCGTGACAATGCGGATGATCCCGACGCTCGAAAAGGATCTGTCATGGAAGTACGCCTTCGCGATCCTGGCGCTTGGTCCCATGGCTGGCGGCGCGGCGATCGCCGCGTTGCGCGGACATCCGGCCTCGCGTCACTTGGCGGGCGGAAGAGGATGAGTGAAGTAGCCAGCGCGGGTACGTACGACGAGCTTGTCCTGACCGGGTGCTTGTGCCACGACACGGACCTTTCGGAACTTTCCTGGTGAACCTGGTTCGGCAGGCGTGTATGAGAGCGAATACTGATTACGAATCTCGTCGGCGATGCGAACGGCGATGCTTTCAACCTCCTTCGAGCCGGTAGGAAAGAATGCCGCGCCTCCACCGGCCTCGGCTATGTTCTCCAATACGTTTCGTCCTCGTTGCCTCACGACGCTGTCCTTTTCACCGTAAAGCAATCCCACCGCGTACAGCAGCGCCCCGGACTCCTGAACTTCGTGAAAAACCTGCGCAAGCGTAGAACGACCCGAGGTATCGATTCCATCGGTCACGACCAACAGTACTTTGGCAGGGTTCGTTCCGCCCATCAGATGGTCAAGAGAATCGATTAAGGCGTCGTACAGGGCGGTGCCACCGCGCCCGTCGGTTCTCACCAAGGCTTTTTTTACGTCATCCGGGTCACTGCTGAACTCGCTGTCGAGGAAGCTCTCGTGGTTGAAGTTGACGACGAAAAACTCGTCCTTGGGATTGGACTTCCGGACAAAGCTGAGTACGGCGGCGACGATGTCTGATAGCTTACGACGCATGCTGCTGCTGCTGTCCAACACGATACCCACAGACGCAGGCTGGTCGCCGTGTTGGAAGTCCTGAATTGTCTGCTCTACGCCGTCCTCGAAGACCTTGAAGTTCTCGCGGCCCAGAGTCGTGACCAGATTCTGTTGCTTGTCGGTTACGGTGACGTGCAATACAACGGGTGTCTGCGCGGCCGCCTGCAACAGCAGGGATACCAAGGCCAGACTGAACTTCCACTGGGTCATGGACCGCATGATATCCCAGCGCGAGACACCACCACATTGCCCGGAGGGAGTCGGGCGCTGAGCCAGGGATGGGAGAAATCCGCAACGAGTGCTGGGCCGGTCACGACCCGATGGTCCAGCACGCGTCCGGAGGAGACGACCTTCTACTTTACGTGCTTGCTGACGGCCTTGGTCATCTTGAACATGTCCAGCTTCGATGTGCCGAAGATCGGCTTCAACGTGTCGTCGGCATGGATCACGCGCCGTTCTTTCTTGTCCTGCAGTTTATGCTTCTTGATGTAAGCCCACAGCCGCTTGGTGACTTCGGTCCGCGGGATTGGTTTCGAGCCGACGACTTCTGCCAGCGCCGCGCTGGGGGTTACCGGCTTCATGAACGCTGCATTCGGCTTTCTCTTTGCCATTTTCTCTCCTTGTTATGGACGTATGCCTCTTCGTCCGAACATAAGAGTAATGGAATGTTTGACCCAGTGCAAAGTGTTAAGTTGGTCAATTCCCACTCTGCCACGGGGCGGGCCCCCGTCTCAGGCGAAAATCTCCGGCAAGGGCAGGCGGAATCCGGGCACGATGTCTTCGCCGTCGAACACATCGTTGCCGCGGAGAATGCGCGGCGATTGCCCGGGACGATGAACGGTGACCGTGCGCTTGCGATCGCTCACCACAACAACCATGCGGCAGCCGTGCGTGAGCCAGTCATCGATCTTTTCTTCAAGCCGATAGTGTGTATCAGTGGGGGAGACGATTTCCACGACTAAATCTGGAGCCAATTCCCACCAGCCAGGCAGTTGGTCGGCGGTAGGCAGGCGGTCGGTGCGGATAAAAGCGAGATCGGGGCCTAGGACGAGATCCGGATTCCGTGCCAGGATAAAACCAGGATCGCCCACTGAGACACGCCCCAACCGGTTCTTTCGCACATAGGCACGAAGAGGGCCGTCAACATTGCCGATGATCTCTCCATGACGAAAGCTTGGCGGGGACATTTCACGAAGTTCTCCTCTCACCAATTCGCTGCGACCGCCGTTCTCCGGCATGGTCCAAAAGTCTTCGACCGTCCGCGTGTGTGTAGTCGCAGCCACAAATGTCTCCTGCGGGCATTATACCCTGTTGTATGATCCCGCAGTGGCGCTCTCCTCGGGACAACGTGTGGGCTGCTATGAAATCCTCGCTTCGCTCGGCGCGGGCGGGATGGGCGATGTGTATCGCGCCCGCGACCCGAATTTGAATCGCGATGTTGCGATCCAAATCCTTCCAGAAGCATTCGCGCAGGACGCCGACCGTCTGGCGCGATTTCAGCGCGAGGCGCAGGTGCTGGCGGCGCTGAATCATCCCAACATCGCGGCGATTCACGGCATGGAAGGCAACTCCCTGGTGATGGAGTTTGTGCCCGGCGACGACTTGAAGGGGCCGCTGCCGCTCGATCGCGCGCTGCCGCTGGCGCGCCAGCTCGCCGAAGCCTTGGAGTATGCGCACGCCAACGGCATCGTCCATCGCGATCTGAAGCCGGCCAACATCAAGGTGACTCCCCAAGGCCAGATCAAAGTCCTGGACTTCGGCTTGGCCAAGGCCTTTGAAGGGCCTGCCGCCGCGCCCGTCAGCGCGAATTCGCCGACGCTGAGTCTCGCCGCGACGCGCGCCGGCGTGATTCTCGGCACGGCCGCATACATGTCTCCGGAACAGGCGCGCGGTTCGGAAGTGGACAAGCGGGCGGACATCTGGTCGTTCGGCGTGGTTCTTTACGAGATGCTCAGCGGCCAATCGCTCTACAGCGGGCCTACGACCTCCGACATTCTGGCGGCGGTGCTGCTGATCGCGCCGGATTGGAACAGGCTGCCGGCCGACACGCCGCCGCTCATTCGCCGGTTGCTGCGGCGTTGCCTGCAACGCGAGATCCGCGCGCGGCTGCGAGACATGGGCGACGCGCGCCTGGAGATTGAAGAGGCCATCGCCGCCGCGCCGGAGGAAGTCGCGAGTCCAACGGCTCCTCCATTGCCGGCTCGGCGCTCGCTCCTTCCCTGGCTGGCCGCCGCCGCACTGACGCTTGTCTTGAGTGCTCTGGCGACGTACACATGGCGCGTGACGCGTCCCGTCGAGCATTCGCTGATGCGTCTCAGCGTCGAGGTGGGCAACGACGCGGCCCTGGCGCGCATCCGCAATAACGGCATGATCGCAATCTCGCCGGACGGCACACGCCTGGCCATGATCTTCCGCGGGGCTGATGGAAAAGCGCGTCTTGGCACGCGCCTGCTGAATCAGAGCCAGATCACGCCTCTCTCCGGGACCGAAGATGCCGCTTCACCCTTCTTCTCTCCGGACAGCCAGTGGATCGCTTTCTATTCCTCGGATAATAAGCTGAAGAAGATCTCCGTGGACGGCGGGGCGGCGGCAACCATCTGCGATGTGCCCCAACTGCGGGGAGCAAGCTGGGGCGATGACGGCAACATCGTTCTCTCGTTGGGCGTCAACGCGAGCTTGAGCAAGGTTTCCTCTGACGGCGGAACGCCCGTGCCCCTGACCAAGTTGAAAGAAGGCGAGCGCACGCACCGCTGGCCCCACGTCCTGCCGGGCAGCCACACCGTTCTTTTTACCGCGCACAGCTCCACTGCAGGAACCGGTTATGACGACGCCAGCATCGAAGTATTCTCGCTCAAGACGGGAGAGCGCAAGACGCTCCGGAGGGGCGGCTTCTCGCCACGCTACCTGCCGAGCAACATCCAGGCTGGCGCCCTTTGCCGCGACTGCGGACACTTGGTTTATCTGCACCAAAGCACACTGTTCGCCGCGCCCTTTGATGCAAAGAGCCTGAGCATCACCGGGCCGCCCGTGCCGATCTTGGAGGATGCTTCCAGTAACACCGTGGCAGGCGGCGACTTCGATTTCTCCCAAACCGGCACGTTCGTTTACGTGGCCGGCCGCGCGGGGAACTCGGCTTGGCCTGTCGTCTGGCTCGACAGCAGCGGCAAACAGCAGGAGCTACAGCCGCCCGGACGATACGTCATCCCTCGCCTCTCGCCCGACGGCAAGCGCCTGGCTCTTACCATCGCCAGTGGTTCCGGCGAAGACATTTGGGTGAAAGACCTGCAGCGAAATACTCCTTCCCGCTTGAGTTTTCTTGGCGGAAGCAATCGCCACGCGGTTTGGACTCCGGACGGCCAGCATATCCTCTTCTCGTCCACGGACGCGAGCAAGGCGGGCTTGTACTGGATCCGCTCGGACGGCTCAGGCGAAGCGCAACGCCTGACGGACGGCAAGTCCGTTGATCTGCCTTCCTCTATTTCGCCTGACGGCAGGCGCCTCTCCTTCTCTCGCCTTACGCCCAACGGGACCTTCGATATCTATCCGGCAGCCATGGAGGGCGATCCGGCCCATCCT
>CAZRND010000400.1:0-4929 GCA_964601345.1 uncultured Acidobacteriota bacterium
AGGGCGGAACTCTGGTCGCGCTCGACAACGGCGATCTCCAGGACCACGACCCCTAACGCAGCGACCATCCCCCCGCCTTCAACGGACCCCCCCTTGCGCCGGTTCCCCCCCAACCACGGTTGCGGCCGGGCAGAAGACTTTCCTCGTGGATGCGGTCGGATGCGGCCGTGCCGATGGCAACGACGCAGATGACCGGGGCGATGCTGACCGTGACGCCGAGCACGGTGAGGCTGCTGCGCATCTTGTTCCGAGTGAGCGCACGCCATGCCTCTCTGAAGATGAAGACGAAAACCACGGCGTTATCTTATCTCTTTTTCCGCAGGAAGGCGGGAACGTCCAGGTCGTCTTCCGCCACCGATCCGGTGTAATGCCGCGCGACTTCATCGATGCTTTCTTCGGCCGGCGGAGGGGGCGCAGGCGGAGGAAGCGGCTCGGGCTCCGGCGGGAGCGGCGGGGACGATGCCTGCATCAGCTCGGCGAGTCCTCCCTGCATTTCTCCGCGGAAGCCCGTGGCGATCACCGTGATCTTCACCGAGTCGCCAAGTCCCTCGTTGATCACCGCGCCGAAGATGATGTTGGCGTCCTCGTGCGCCGCCTGCTGGATCACGGTCGACGCTTCATGCACTTCGTGCAGCCTGAGATTGCTCGATCCGCTGATGTTGATCAGGATGCCGCGAGCCCCGTGAATGCTGGTGTCCTCGAGCAGCGGGCTGTTGATCGCCGAGCGCGCCGCTTCCATGGCGCGATCCTCGCCTTTGGCGACGGCCGTGCCCATCAACGCGTAGCCCATGCCCTTCATCACTGCTTTGACGTCGGCGAAATCGCGATTGATAATCCCTGGGATCGTGATGATGTCGCTGATGCCCTGCACCCCCTGCCGCAGGATGTCGTCGGCCACCTGAAAGGCCTGGAAGAAGCTGATGCTCTTGTCGAGGATCAGCAGCCGCTCGTTGGGGATCGTCAGCAACGTATCGACGCTCTTGGCCAGCTCCTCGATTCCCTTCTCCGCCTGGGCCATGCGCCGTTTGCCTTCGAAAGGAAACGGTTTGGTCACGACGGCGACGACGAGCGCGCCCATCTGGCTCGCGAGCGACGCCACGACAGGAGCGGCGCCCGTCCCGGTGCCGCCGCCGAGGCCGGCGGTGACGAAGACCATGTCCGCGCCTTCGAGCTTCTCGCAGAGTTTGTCGGTATCTTCCATCGCGGCGTTGTGGCCGATCGACGGATTCGCGCCCGCGCCGAGTCCTTTGGTGAGCTTCGCGCCGATCTGAATTTTCACTGGCGCTTCGGAGGTGCCGAGCGCCTGCGCATCAGTGTTGGCCACCAGGAACTCCACGCCTTCGAGCTTGGCTGAAATCATGCGATTGACGGCGTTTCCGCCGCCGCCGCCCACGCCAACCACCTTGATGCGCGCGCCGCGCAGCGGCTCATCCTGAAAAGCGAAGCGGATTCCGCCTTCCGACTCGGGCTCGGGGGTGGGTGTGGTGGATGCGGTGGGTTCGATCAATTCTTGCCTCCGGAGAATAGAGACTTCACTTTGACCCAGGGCGATTGCTCTTTGGCTCGCCGGACCTGTCGCAAGCGCTGAGCATAGTAGAGCAGCCCTAAGAGGGTAGTATAGGCCGGTTCGCACAACTCTTCGGGAGATCCTTCGAGGCGCGGCGCGAGGCCAATGCGCGCGCTGGGATTCAAGATTTGCTCCGCGACGTCGCACAAGCCCGCGAGTCGCGCGCCGCCTCCGGTAAAGACCACGCCCGCGCCGACCTGTCCTTCGAGCCCGGAGCGATTCAGCTCTTCGCGGATCATCTCCAGCAACTCCTGGGCGCGCGGCTGCAGGACGCGGGCCAGTTCCTGCTGCGGCACCAGTCGCGGCGGCCGGTCGCCGACGCGCGGTACTTCGATGGAAACGGAATCGCCGGCCATGTCGATGCTGGCGACGCCGAAGCCGCGCTTGATCCGCTCGGCTTCCGGGATGGGCGTCCGAAGGCCCACGGCGATATCGTTCGTAAAGTGATCGCCCGCGACGGGCAGCGTGAAGGAATGCTGCAAGTATCCCTGCTGGTAGACCACGACGTCGGTCGATCCCGCGCCGATGTCGGCGAGCACCACGCCCAGCTCGCGCTCGTCGCTGCCGATCACGGCTTCGGCGGCGGCCAGCGCTTCGAATGCCGTGTCTTCCACTTCGAGTCCGGCGCGATTCGCCGCCGTCACGAGGTTGGTCTGCGCGGTGGCCGCGGCGGTGACGACGTGCACGTTCACCTCGAGGCGGCCGCCCATCATGCCCACCGGATCACGGATGCCCTCGAGCGAGTCGAGCAAATACTCCTGCGGAATCACATGCAGGATCACGCGGTCAGGCAGGATTTGCACTTTGCGCGCCTCGTCGATGGCGCGCCGCACGTCGTCTTTCTGGATTTCGCGATGGCGCGACGAGATGTTAATGCCGCCGCGCGCGTTCAGTCCCTTCACCTGCGCCGCGCCCACGCCGGCCACGGCGCGCTCAATGTGCGTTCCCGCCGATTCCTCCGCCGCCTCCATCGCCAAGCGGATGGAGAGGACCGCCGCTTCGAGGTTAATGATGCCGCCCTTCTTCCAGCCCTTCGATTCCGAGCAGCCCCAGCCCTTGAAGCGCAGCTTCCCCTGCTCGTTCTCCTCGGCCACCAGGACGCACGTCTTCGCGCTTCCCGCGTCCAGGGCCGCCAGGATTTTCTGCTTGCTGCTCAAATCAGTTCACCACGATCTGGCGATCGTACCGCAAATCGACGGAGTGAATCTTGGGGATGCTCTGACGCCATTCCTGGATGTGGGAGAGGTAGGTCTTGTACCGCTGGAGAAATCCGTTCGGACCGAGGTGCAGCAGGACGGCCGACTCGCCGGTGACGACGCGCGCGTCCTCCGGATCGCTGACGTCTACCTCGGAAAGGTCTTTGGAGTAGCGCGCGCCTTCGCGATCGAGGTCCTGCAGGACGGCGTTGAAGAGCCCCATCCGCTTGCGCCGTTCCTCGGGAGAATCGAGCTCGCTCATCCCTGTCACGACGGGAAAACTGAAGCTGGCCCGCGCCGGACGGTCGAGGAGTTGTCCGCTCGCGTCCACCAGCACCAGGCCGTTCGCCGTACGGAGGAAGGCCACCGGCGTGCGTTCCCGGACCACCACAAGGATGCGGTTTGGCCAAACGCGGGCCGTATCGGCGCTTTCCACCCAGGCGATTTGCTCGATCGCGGCGCGGCGTCCCGCGAGCGAGAGCGAAAAGACACTGCGGCCGATTTCGTTGGTGAAGCGCTCCACCACCTGCGAGTGCGTGACGTAACGGGCGCCGGTGATCTCGATGCCTTCCGCGCGCAGCAGGAAGCGATCCGAAGTGATGGCGTATTGATAGAGGCTGTACGCCGCAAATCCCAGAACGGCCAGCGCGGCCAGCGCCACGGCGGGCCACTTCAGGCGCGCCAGCTTCCGGACGCTGAGGACCGAACGGTGGTGTACTTCGACACGCTTCTGCCGGCGGAGGTAGGACGGCTCCTCCGGCGCGTCGAGGTCCATACCTAATTCCAAACGGTCGTCTTCCACCCGGCTTAGCTCCCCCCGAGAGCCAAAATCATTTTCTCACAGATTTGATTTATATGTCCCGCCCCGAGTGCGATCACGATATCCCCCTTGCGGGCCTCGGCCGAGGCCTCCCGGACGGCCTGGTCGAGGCTGGCGGCATAGGTCACCCGGTTTTGACCGGGCCCGTGTATGGCCAAAACCCCCCCCGCGGAACGGATTGAACTGCACGTCACTTTGGAAGCGTCAGCCAGCGAACCCAAAAGCCGGACGTTTCCTGCTTTATCAACCATGAGCGCGGCATAGCCGTCCCCTGCCGGGCCGCTCTGGCTGTCGGAGTTTCCCGGGAGGATGGCGGTATAACGGCCGGCTTGCGGGGCGGGGTTGGTGGTGGCGCTGTACCCCGCTCGGTCCCCCAACAGACTCCCGCTCCATCCATTTCCTTCATAGGAAACAATCTGACCTTCCACTTCATCGAGTCCATTGGTCAGTTGCAGGATGAGGGTCCACTTCAGTTCCTTAACCTCGTAGCAGTAACTGCCCCAACCGACTCCGGTGCACGTGTAGATACCCGTGCCGACTTGAACCGGGACGTACGCTGTGCCGGCGGAATTGAATTTTCCACTAAAGCTAGCGTGGTGCTGGGCTATCAGAAGCTTGCCGGAGAAGTGCCCATTGCGGGAGACGTTCAGCCTGAAATAGCCGCTTGCCATCGGTATCGCTCCCTGCTCGGAAAAGAACAAGCCGTTGTAAGCTGTGTTCGCAGGAAAAGTGAGGACGTCGGAGGTGGCGGCACACGCCGCAGGCTGCGCTGCAAAGCAGAGTCCCGACATAGCGAGGCAAAAAAGCTGAGCGCGTTTATCTCGGGGCTTCTTTGATAATGTAATTTTCATAAAGATATTTGATAATCGTTTGTTTAATTCTGCCAGGCACTAATGGCGGCTTTACGACCGTCCAGCTCCCAAAAGAGTCGGCCTCGAAAGCCAACTCCACATGGGAAGCCCTTGCTTGGAGTTTGTCTGAAGACTATCGCTCCCGGCATCCGGGGCGTTAATCGAAAAATTTATGCGGGCTATTGATTGGAACGATAGAGACTAGGGACCGGCTCTTGCGCAGGCTCGGAGCAGGCGAGCCGAGCATGTGCCGCAATTCCGGAATCTTCCTGAGCGACCTAAGGCGGCCCACACCAATCGTCGGAGACTGTGGGTCTGCCTAGCTATTGGCAAATTCCTTCACCACGGTGGGAAATTTGCAGTCGTCGCAGAGGGCATTCGAGTGTTCGCAAAAATCGCGGACGATTTGGATGAGCCCTTGTTGGGCTGCAGCGGTGGCGAGCAGGCGCGGCAAGGCGCCACCCAGAAGTCTTTGGCGGGCGAGTCGGAGCAGCG
>CAZRND010000401.1:0-4921 GCA_964601345.1 uncultured Acidobacteriota bacterium
GCTTGGCGGGAGTCAAGTCCCGGTGCACAAAGCCAGGTGCGTGGGCAGCGGCAAGTCCGGAGCAGAGCTGGCGGGCAATCTCCAAGGCCTTGTCGGGCGGCAAGCGCCCGATGCGGCGCAGCAGCGAGGCCAGATCCTCGCCGTCTATGTATTCCATGCTGAGGAAGTGACGGTCGCCCTCCTCGCCGATGTCGTACACGCGGCAGACATTCGGATGCGAGACCTGGCGCGTGTTGCGCACTTCCGCGCGGAAAGCATCGAGCCGCGCGGAATCGCGAGCGAAGGCCTGCGGCAGGAATTTCAAAGCGACGGCGTGACCGAGCTTGAGATCGTCGGCGCGATAGACCTCGCCCATGCCGCCGCGGCCGAGCAAGGCGATGATGCGATAGCGCCCGGCAAACACGCTGCCCGGTGCGAAACCAACGGGCGGAGACGAGAGCGGAGGAGGGGGAGTGGCCGGGGCGTTCGCCGGAATATTGTCCACAGTGATTTGGGAGTGGGAGACGCTCGTGAAGCCGCACTTCGGGCAGCGTTCCGCCTGTTCCGGCAAGCCTGAACCGCAGTTGCCGCAGACTTCCATTGGGGCTACAAGGTACCACAACTGCCGTGATATCTTGCGGGCATGAGAATCTCGCTGTTGCTGGCCGCGCTGCTGCTCCAAGCGCAGGCGCCGACTTACGACCTGATCATCCGCAACGGACGCATCATCGACGGCGCAGGCAATCCGTGGCGCGCGGCCGATCTGGCCGTGCGCGGCGACACGATCGTCGCGATCGCGCCGCACGTGGCGGGCACGGCGGCGCGCGTCATCGACGCGCGCGGGCAAGCGGTCACGCCGGGCTTCATCGACCTGCACACGCACGCGCGGCGCGGCATCCAGGACGTCCCGACGGCCGAGAATTACGCGCGGCAGGGCGTGACGACGATTCTCGAAGGTCCCGACGGCAGTTCGCCTCTGCCGATCAAGGACTTTCTCGACTCGGTGGCGGCGCGCAAGACATCGGTGAACTTCGGCACGTTCGTCGGCCAAGGGTCCATACGCGACAAGATCATCGGACCGATCAACCGCAAAGCCACGCCCGAGGAGATCGAGCGGATGAAGGCGCTGGTGCGCCAGGGCATGGAGGACGGGGCGTTTGGACTCAGCTCCGGTCTTTTTTATGTACCGGGCGTCTTCACACCCACCGAAGAGGTCATCGAGCTGGCCAAGGTCGCGGGCCAGATGGGCGGTATATACATCTCGCACATGCGCAACGAAGCGGCGGGGATTCTCGATAGCGTCCGCGAGACGATCGAGATCGGCGAAAAGGGCGGCCTGCCGGCGCAGCTCACGCATCACAAGATCATCGGCACGGGCAACTGGGGCAAGAGCGTCGACTCGCTGCGGCTGGTGGCCGAGGCGCGCGCCCGCGGCGTCGACGTGACCATCGACCAGTATCCATACACCGCTTCGAGCACGGGCATGCAGCAGTTGTTTCCGCCGTGGGCGCTCGAAGGCGGCGCGGCGGAGGTGCGGAAGCGCCTGGCGAATCCTTCGCTGCGCGCCGACATCAAGGGCGTGGTCGTACAGAACATCAAGTTCGATCGAGGCGGCGGTGATCCGAAGAACATCCAGATCGCGTCGTGCCAGCACGATCCGACGCTGGCGGGCAAGAATCTGGCGGAAATCACGCGGGCTCGGGGCAAAGACCCGACTATCGAGAATGCCGCCGACACGGCCATGGACATTGTCGAGAAGGGCGGCGCCTCCGCGATTTTTCACGCCATCAACGAAGCTGACGTCGAGCGCATCATGAAAGATCCCAACACCATGATCGCGTCCGACGGCGAAGTGCCCATCTTTGGGCGCAACTCGCCGCATCCTCGCAGCTATGGAACCAACGCGCGCGTGCTCGCGATGTACGTGCGCGAGAAGAGAATCCTGACGCTCGAAGACGCCATCCGCCGGATGACTTCGCTGCCCGCCGGGCGCATCGGTCTCGCCGATCGCGGCGTATTGCGGCCGGGCATGAAGGCCGATCTGGTCATCTTCGATCCCGCGAAGGTGCAGGACAAGGCCACGTTCGCGAATCCGCACCAATATGCCGAGGGCTACATGCTCGTGGCGGTGAACGGGCAGATCATCTTCGAGAACGGCAAGATGACGGAGGCGCGTCCCGGCCGCGTACTCTACGGCCCGTCCAAGAAATGAAGCTCAGTGCCGAACAGGCGCGTCGCATATGGTTCGCGCGGAGCCTCAAGCAACGCAAGGGACCCGCGGAAATCCTGCGGCACACCGGCTGGATTCATTCAGCGGGCAGCGCCAGTCCTTATGTCGCTTTCCGCGCCCGGATGGCGAAGTGTACCCGCGAGGGGATTGACCGCGCTTTTGGACGCGAAATCGTCGAGGTCCTCTCGGTGCGGTCCAGCACGATGCTCGTGCCGCGCGACGATCTGCCGGTGGCGCTGGCGTCAGGAAGACGCGCGCAGGCGTTTCAGTTCAAACGACTGTGCGCGAAATGCAAAGTCACCGAACGGGAGATTCGCGAGCTCGGCGCGGCGATCGTGCGGCTACTCGAAGAGGGGCCGCTGCCGCCCGACGAGATACGCGGCCGGCTTCCGCCGCACCTGATACGGAATCTGGGAAACATGGGGCGGCTTCTTGGCACGACTTCTACGCTGCCCGTGGCGTTGAAAGTGCTGCAAGTCGCGGGCGCGATCCTGCGCTTTCCGCAGAACGGACGCCTCGACGATCGCCAGCACGTCTACAAGCTGGTCGATCCGCCGCCGGAGATGCTGCCCGACACGCCGGACATTGACCGCGAGTTGGCGCGCCGTTTTTTTCATTGGGCAAGTCCTGCGACGCTGGACGAATTTGCGTGGTGGGCATGGCTGGGCAAGCGGGCCGCGCGCGACGCCATGGCGGGGCTGAAGCTCGAAGCTGTCAGCATTCCGGGCTGGAGTGATGAAGCGTGGCTCGATCCCGAGGCGGAAGTTCCGCCCAAGCCGAGCGGAACATTCTTTCTTCCCTTCCGCGATAATTGTTTCTATTTCCGGCGAGGCTTGGGCATCTTCCTGCGTCCAGAAAACGGCGGGCTCCTGTTTCTCGATTGGAGAGGGCGTCACACGCCGATCGCGAAGCAAGAGACGCTGCATCACAACGCCATCGCCGCCGACGGGCGGCTCGTCGGCGCGTGGGAGTACGACCCAGAAGAGAAAAAAGTTGTCTTGGTAGTCCTCGAAGACAAGCCGGTCGATAAGCAACTGGCCGAGCTCGAAAAATGGATCGCGGCCGAAATCGGCGACCTGAACTTCTACTCCTTCGACTCCGGGCAAGGCCGCCGCAGGAGAATCGACTCATTGTGCAACTTATAGGCGGGTTCCGGGTATACTCCCTTGGTTGGAAAGTTAAGATTCTGTGAACAGACGCCTGCCATTTCTGATTCGCCAGATTGAATTCGCCCTGCGCGGTGGGTTTTTGATCCGCCCGCTGACCATCACGCTGACCCTGGGACTGGCGGGAGCCGTGTTCGCGGAACTGGAAGAATCGTTCCCTCGGATAACGGAAAGCATCCCGCACTATCTGCTTCACTCGAGCGCCGATCCGGTGGTGGCGCAAACCATTCTCGGAGGCATCGCCGCCTCGACGATGACGGTCGTCTCCATCGTCTTCGCCGTCCTGCTGATGACGTTGACGCTGGCCTCGATGCAGTACTCGCCGCGCATCATCGTGAGCTTTGTCCGCGACAAGGTCACGCAATGGACGCTCGGCATATTCCTGGGGACGTTTTGTTATTGCATGGCGGCGTTGCCGGCCGCGCACTCGCTGCCCACACCCTTTTCCCCCGTGGCCACCGTGACCGGAGCGATGATCCTGGCGGTGATCTGTGTGGCTCTGCTGCTCTTCTTCATCCAACACATCTCCCAGTCCATCAGCGTGAATCACATCGTGGACCGCATCGCCGAAGAGACTGAGCAGTTGATCGACGAGATGATGCCCAACCCGCGAGGCAGCACGCCGGAGAGCGAAAGCGGGGCGGCCGAGATGGACAAGTTCCTACCCGGTGTCTTGAACAAGATCTCCGGCTACCTCCGCTTCGTGGACGGGAAGCGCCTCGCGGCGGTGGCAAAGCAATACGACTGCGACGTGCTGGTGATGCGGCGCGTCGGACAATTCGTCCCCGCGGGCATCCCGCTGCTGATGATGTCGCACAAGGAACGGTTGACTCACGCGGCGGAGGAGGAATTTCGCGGCGGCTTCGATTTCGGACCCACGCGGAACATGCAGCAGGACATCGAATTCGGCGTGCTGCAGATCGTGGACATCGCCTTGAAAGCGGCGGGCAACTCGACCACCGACCCGAGCACCGCGATCACCTGCGTGGACCAGCTCAGCCGCATCCTGATCCGTTTCGCGGCGCGCGAGCTGCCGCCGGCGACGATCGAAGATCCGCCGGGCGTCAGCCGCGTCACGCTGCTGTGGCCCGACTTCGAGCGGATCGTGGAGGCGGCGCTCGAGCAGGTCCGCATCTACACGCAGACCGACGTGGCCGTGAGCCTGCGCATCCTGCGAGCCCTCACCGACATCGGCGACACCACGACCAACCGCGACGACCACGAGATCCTGGCGGCCAAAGGACGGCAGGTGCTGGCCGGTTGCGCGTCGCGACTCAAAGAAGACGAGCTGCGCGACATGCGCGCGCGCGTCGCGGTGCTCGAGGCGCGGCTGCGCTAACAACGCTATTTCGGTTTTTCGAAGATGACGAAGTAGGACGTGGTTCCGCCCGGCGGCGCCGAGAAATCCGAATCAAAAGAGATGAGACGCAGGCCGGCGCGCGCGGCCTGCTCGATGATGTTTTCCTGAGCGATCATGTGACGCGTCTGGTATTCCGACGGCTTCAGCCCCGGCGCGGCGCTCCGGTCGAGCACGCCGAGATGTCCG
>CAZRND010000402.1:0-4894 GCA_964601345.1 uncultured Acidobacteriota bacterium
TTTCAGGTTCTCAGCGATTAACTCGGTAGGAACAGGACCCGTTTCTTCGGTCATGACGGTGACGCCCGTCGCGGCCGGAACAGAGCCTTACGATCTGACGCTGAACAAGATCACGCTGCCTGTTGACAGCGCGGGCAACAGGTTCGGCACGGCGACTGAGGTTTCATCCCCTGATATTGACACCTACAACAGCGCATATTTCAGCAGGCGGAACGGGGTCTTTGTATTCCAGTGCCCGGACGGTGGCGCGACGACCTCGGCCGACGCTTCCTCCCCGCGTTCGGAATTACGTCACCTGACGAACCTCAATCCAACGGACCCCTCCCAGGATGAGCTGGATTTCGCCGTCGTTTATATCCCCAACGGCCACAAGGTCGTTTGCCACCAAATTCACGGTTTTGGCGTCGACGACTCGCCATGGGTCAAGATGGTCTACACCGGAAAAGACAACGGCACGGGCATTTACCGCGCGCTGATCCAGCCTGCGCCCACATCGAACGACCCCACGCATCCGCTCGTCACCGTCACATTAAAGCAAAACCTCGTCAATGGCGACAGGACGAAATGCAAGATCAAGGTCGTGCAGGAAAGCGGCCGGACCTTCCTCGAATCATATATCGATGGCGGGACGTCGCCATCAACAGTGCTGGCGCAGTCTTCCGGAGCCGATAACCTTGTCGGACAGCCCTGCCGGGTAGAGATGTTCCGGACCACGGAATACTACTACAAGCGCGGTGCATACTATCAAAATCACGCGGGCTTGGGCGATTACGTCGTCGTCGAGCACTACACCAATTCAGGACAGTACACGCCCTAAGCGGCAGCCCGATCGTGATCGAGTGCGCCGGGTTGGGCGCGGTCAGCGACGATGGGGCGGTGAAAAACTCCGTGCAGGTAAAGATTGGGGACGGCAACGCTGAGGTGCGATCAGCCACACTCACCAACAGGACAGCGGGAGTGTACCGCGTAACCATCGTGGTCCCGTCGGATACCCCGGTGTCGGATACGACGCCGCTCGTGGTCAGCGTCGGGGATAAAACGAGCTCCCCGGTTACAATTCCCGTGGGAGTGCGGTGAAGGCCACGACGCTCCGGTAGACCCCTATCCCTGGCAGGCCTTCAAGTCTTGTCGCAGGCGCTGTTTTGTTTGGCGATCGCGAGTCTTCTTGTACTGATCCCACTTCCGCGCGCAATCGAGCTTCGTGGCCGCTTCCGGAAAGCTCGGATTAGATCGAAGCACGCTCTCCAGCCGGCGGATCGCTTCGGCATAATCATGCTCAGCGAGCGCAAGGTTCCCCAGATTATACGTGGCTGCGTAAAGCTTGTCGTTCAAGGACAACGCTTTTTCGTAGTTCTGCCGGGCCTGCTTCTTTTTCCCCTCGGCTTGAAACAACGCTCCCAATGCGTTGTACGCCTCGCCTTCGTTGCGCAGGACCGTTTCCGCTTCCTGGACTGCGGTGGCGGCATCGGCGAGCTCTGCGTTCAATCTGGCTGCGCGAGTGCGGTAGCTCTCCGCCTGTTGTTCGAATCGCAGAATTGCATCGCGAAATGCTTGCTCCGCGGCCTTGCGGCGATTGATCCGCTCGAGCAAAATTCCGAGGTTGTAGTAAAGATACGGACGGTCCGGAGCCCGCCGGATGGCAGCGCGATATTCGGCCTCCGCCGCGGCGTTGTCGCCCATCTCGATATAGGTGAGCGCCAGGTTGTGCCGTGGATACGCCCAATCGGGTGCAATCCGGATCGATCTCCGGAAGAATGCCAGAGCGGGCTCGTATCGGGCCTGCTCAAGATAAGTGATACCAATGGCGTTGTCGGGTTCCGGTAAGAGCGGATCGGCCGTTTGGGATACCTCGAGTATCTTGCGCGCCTCATCGTAGCGGGCGCTGTAGATCAGTGCGCGGCCGCGGCAAAAGAGCATACGGGCTTTGAGCGACGCCCGCAGGCGGTCATCGAGTTCTGCCACGGGAAGCGAAGGCCGGGTCTGCAACGCCTTTTCGAACAGGGCGGCGGCGCGCTCGAAGCCGGCTGCGCCGGGTCTCAGCGGATCGTCGGGGAACTGGGTGCCTTCCCCATAGCGAAGCAGCACGGCTTGAGCCTCTTGCTCAAAGTTGAAAGCCCGGGCCAACCGTCCGGTGATAACATCGGCGGCGGGCGGCAGAGGCGCCGGGCGTTGCTGCTGTAGCGCCAGGGCGCCGCGAAGAGGCGGTCCCAGAGCGGCAAGAAGGACTTGCTCCCCTCGCGACAACTCCACGATCGCGGTGCGATCGCCGAACCACACCGGTTCCTGTTTGGATTTACTAGCCTCCAGCACCTTACGGCGAAGACTCTGATAGAGATTTTCCAAAGTGACCTTCTTGGGCCGACTCGCCTTCAATTCTTCCACCAGGAAGTGGGTGAACAAGCCCAACGGATAACCGCCGGGGTCGCTGGAAATCTGTCTTGGCTTGGCGCTCAGCACGGCGCCTAACTTGGGATTGCCCGCCAGGCTTCCCTGCAAGTGGGAAACAATCTGGTTTTGATCTGGCAGATCGCGCGAAATATCGGCAAAGAAAAACACACGGTTAACACCGCGTGAAGGAAGAACATCCCGCAGGTTTTGGACGCTAATGCCGGAAGGATGTAGTTTGCCGCGCATACCGTCATACCCAAGCAGGTAACCTTCACCATAGTCCGGCGTCTTAATGCCGCGCGCGGAAATGAAAACGAAGACTTCTTCGTCTCGGCCAGCAGTAAGCAGCACTGTACTCAGTTCCCGCATGATGGCGGTCTGGGTGGCCTGCCCGTCGGTCAAAAGGCTCACCATCGGCTTTCCGCCTGCCTGAGCTCCGGATCCGCACGTCGCGTTGTTCTGGAACCAGTCCCGGAATGCGATGGCGTCTTCTCTGGCATGTGGAAGCAGTGTGAAGGAGGTGTCCTTGTAGACGGACACTCCGATCACGATCGCGCGCGGAGTACACTGGGCCTCGATCCGAAGCGCGCCTGCCGCCACGAGACAGAGCAGCAGAAAAGCGGCGTGAATTTGCCAGATCGTCATGAATTCCGCTGGTTCTCCGCTATGATCGCACAGGTTATTTCACCACTTCGACCTTTCTTGCGGCGCGCGACTCGGTTATACTTAAGCTCTTCTTGGCGGCAACGATAGGAACGTATGGACGAGTCAACTCTCACTATGGAAGGAGGAGACTCTCGTCCTAACCTTGCGCCATCCCACTGGGGACCGTTTCGCCTGATCGAGCGAGTCGGCCAGGGAGGATTCGGCCAGGTTTATCGCGCCTGGGACTCAACGCTCGAGCGTGAGGTCGCGCTCAAGCTGCTGATCCCCCGCGGACTCGATTCGGACGACGAAGCCAAAGCCGTCCTGCGAGAGGCGCGCTTGATGGCTCGCGTGCGCCATCCCAATGTCGTGCCGGTGTACGGCGTGGATCGTCACGACGGACGCGTCGGATTCTGGAGCGATTTTGTCCGCGGAAAAACCCTTTCGGCGCTGCTGGCCGAGCAAGGTCCCTTTGGATACAGGGAAGCCGCCCTCATCGGGATCGAGCTCGGTAAGGCTCTGAGCGCGGTGCATGCCGCGGGATTGCTGCATCGCGATATCAAGACGGGAAACGCGATGCGCGAGGAGGGTGGCCGTATCCTTCTCATGGATTTCGGTCTGACCGGCGAACACGACGCGGCGCACCGGTTCGGCGGTACGCCTGTGTATTTTGCGCCCGAACTCCTCGCACGCGAGCCCGCATCGGTTTCGACCGATATTTACTCGCTCGGCGTACTGATCTACCATCTTGTGACTGCGAAGTATCCGGTGCAAGCGTCCACTTTCCAGGAACTGAAGGCGGCTCACGAGTCTGGAGCGCGGCGCAGCCTGCTGGACGAGCGGCCCGATCTGCCCGAGCGCTTTGTCCACGTTATCGAAACAGCGCTCGACCAGGACCCTAAGAAGCGCTATGCCACCGCGGGCCAGATGATAGAGGCGCTGTATGGAGCTGTAGGAATGGCGCCTGGCTCCATCGGCGCGCCCCCTTCGAAATGGTCACGCGCCCGAACCTGGCTACTGGCTCCCACGCTAGCCCTGCTGGCGACGCTCGTCTGGATGACTCCAGTCCGGAATCTCCTCATGCCGGGCAAGTTCGCAGGGTTCTCCATTGCCGGAGCACATGCCGATTATCTGAAGGGGCAGGATCTGCTGGACCATTACTACAAGCCGCACAACATTGAGAATGCCGTTCCGCTCTTCCAAAAGACCATTACCGAAGACCCCAAGTTCGCTCTGGCGTATGCTGGACTCGGCCGTGCGTACTTCCTGCAATACCGTGATACTCACCGCTCCAATCTGATAGAAGAAACTCAGGCCGCTTGTGCGCAAGCTCTGGCGATTGACCGCGAGCTTGCCTCGGTGCACGTTACGCTTGGGATGCTATACACCGAGACGACTCGCAATGACCTGGCTGCTCAAGAGCTGCAGCAAGCATTACGCCTGGATACGAAGAACGCCGAGACCTATGGCGCCCTAGCGGAGCTGTATAGCAAACAAGGCCGTAACGCCGACGTGATTCCGAATTACCAGAAGGCAGCGGAACTCGCGCCGACCGATTGGCGCTGGCCCAGCCAGCTCGGAAACTATTACCTGACCGTCGGAAAGCTGCCGGCCGCGATCGAGCAGTTTCAGCAGGCGGTGAAGCTCACTCCCGATAATGCTCGGGCCTATAACAATCTTGGAATCGGCTACTCGAGACAAAATCGTCTGGCAGAAGCGAGGATCGCCTATGAAAGGGCGATTCAGCTCGAACCGACTTTCAGCCGGTTTTCCAATCTCGGAACGGTGTTGAACCGGGAGGGAAGGTATGCCGAGGCAGTTAAGGCGCATCAGCAGTCTATCGATTTGAATCCATCCAACC
>CAZRND010000403.1:0-4159 GCA_964601345.1 uncultured Acidobacteriota bacterium
GTCGCCGACCGAGTCGCGGATGGATTCGGAACGGTCGTAGAGATAGTTCAAGGCAATCGACGGCGGCATCTGCGGGCGGATCTGGTTGACCAGCTTGCGGATGTTATCCACCACTTCGACGGTGTTGGTTCCCGGCTGTCGTTGCACGGAGAGCACGATGGAGCGATCGCCGCAAAACCAGCTCGCCACTTTGTCGTTCTCCACGCTGTCGATCACGTTGCCGAGTTCTTCGAGCCGCACCGGCGTACCGTTGCGATAAGCGACGATCAGCGGGCGGTACGCGGCGGCCGAAAGCAGTTGGCCGTTCGACTCCACGGTGAACGCCTGGTGGCGTCCATAGAGGATGCCGTTCGGCAGATTTACGTTGCCCTTTTGCACGGCGTCCGACACTTCGTTGATGCCGATGGAGCGCGTGGCCATGGCCTGCGGATCAAGCTGCACGCGCACCGCGTACTTCTGCGCGCCGTTGATTTGCACTTGCGCCACGCCCGAGATCATCGAGATGCGCTGGGCCAGATACGTATCGGCGTACTCGTTGACTTGCGAGAGCGGCAGAGTGGCGGAGGAGAGCGCCAGGTAGAGAATCGGCTGGTCCGCCGGATTGACCTTGCGATAGGAAGGCGGCGTCGGCATGCCTTGCGGAAGCTGCGCGGCGGCTTGCGTGAGCGCGGCCTGCACGTCCTGCGCGGCGGCGTCAAGGTTGCGGTCGAGCGAGAACTGCAGAGTGATCTGCGTGGTTCCCAGGGCATTCTGCGAATTCATGCTGTCGACGCCGGCGATGGTGGAGAATTGGCGTTCCATCGGCAACGCTACCGACGACGCCATCGTCTCGGGACTCGCTCCCGGCAAACTGGCCAGCACCTGAATGGTGGGGAAGTCAACGTTGGGCAGATCGCTCACGGGAAGCAGGCGATAACCCATCACGCCAAAGAGCAGGATGGCCAGCATGAGCAGCGTGGTCATCACCGGCCGGCGAATGAAAAGTTCGGCAACGTTCATTGGCCGGCTCCCTTCTTCACCTCTACGCGGCTGCCGGGCACGAGTCGCAACTGCCCGTCGGTGACGACGACTTCACCCGCGCTCAGGCCCTTGGCGATCACGGTCTCGGCTCCCTGCGTGAGTCCCACGGTAACGGGGCGCGAGTCCACGGTCTTATCCGGCTTCACGACGAAGACGAAGGAGCCAGACTGGCTCGTCTGCAGCGCTTCGGATGGAATCACGAGCGCACCCGGTTGTGTGGAGAGAGTCAGGCGGGCGTTGACAAATTGTCCCGGCCAGAGTCGACGCGCCGCGTTCTGGAATGAACCTTTGAGGCGGATCGTGCCGGTCGTAGCGTCAACCGCGTTGTCGATGAAGGAAAGCTCGCCGGTCTCCGGGCGATCTTCTTCATTGGGGATGAGCGCTTCGACCTTCAGCTTGCCCGTGGCCATGAACTTCTTGATCTCGGCCATGTACTTCTCGGGCGCTGCGAACGAGACGTAGATCGGCAGGATCTGGTTGATGGCTACCAGCGAGCTGTCGTTGGCCTTCACCACATTGCCGGCGTAGACCAGCAAGCTGCCGGTGCGCCCGTCGAGCGGCGAGCGGATGGTGCAGTACTCGAGATTGAGCTTCGCGGTGGCGAGGGTGGCGCGGTCCACCGGGACGGCGGCGCGAACGTTCTCGAGCATTGCCTCGTCGGCGCGCACCGCGGCGGCCGCCGCGAGCGCGGCGCTGCGCGTATTGTCGGCTTGCTCCTGCGAGATGATCCCTTGAGCCATCAGTCCTTCGTAGCGCTTTGCTTCGGTGGCCGCGTTCTGCGCGGCGAAGCGATCCTTCGAGAGCGAGGCCTCCGCCTGCTTTTCCATGGCTTGGTCGCGCACCAGAACGCCTTCGCCCTGTTTTACGGCTTCCTCAAAGGGACGGCGGTCGATCTCGAAGAGCAGGTCGCCCTTCTTCACGTCCTGGCCTTCCTCGAAGTAGACTTTGGTCAGCTCGCCGTTGACCAGCGTTTTCACCGTAACAGTGGAGTAGGCCTGCACCAGTCCAATGATCCGCACTTGCACCGGAACGTCCTTTTGGACGACGGGGGCGGCGACCACCGGGACGGCGGGCCGGGCGATGGAAGCCGCTTTCGGATCGGCGCATCCGGCGAGCAGAGCGAGCGCGAACGTAAGAGCGAGAATAGGAAGAGGACGCATGTCAGTTTTGTTTTCCGTTGTGAGGCATCATGCCCACCAGCCATACATCGGCCAGAGTGCGGCTGACCTCCTTGATGTCAAACCTTTGATACCGTTTGCCGCCAAAAAGTTCCTGTATCCAGACGTGGTGCACGATCATCGAGAGGAATCCGCGCGCCGCCAGCAGGGGATCGACGGCGCGAAATCCCTTCTCGGCAATCCGCCGCCGGATGTGCCGGGCCAGCACCTCGTGGTAGGTGGCGATATAAGTGCGGAAGAAGCGCTGCGAGAGGCGATGATTTTCGAGGGCGCTGAAGAGCAGCAGCCGGGTTAGCGTCGTGTCGGCGCTGATGCGGCGCAGGATGCTTTCGGCGATGAAGGTGAAGACCTGGCGGTCGTCCGCGTCGGGGACCAGGGCCTGTTCGAGGCGCTGCTGCGCGCCGCCGGTGAGGCATTTGTCCTCGAGCACCGCCCAGTAAAGCTTTTCCTTGGCGGGGAAGTGCCGGAAGATGATGGCCTCGTTGACGCGGGCGCGCTCGGCGATCTGGCGCGTGGTGGTGCCGGCGAAGCCCTGCCGGGCGAAGAGATTCATGGCCACGTCCATGATCTGTCTGCGGCGATCCGTGCCGGTTAAGCGAGGTCGGCCCATTGTAAGTATGTACTTACTTTACCAGGGAAGGGGCGCGAAAGTCAAAGCGTAAGGGAGGCTACGCTGCTGCGGCAAATCTTTGCGGTGATTTCAGGTCTTAATCACCGCAGAATGTGCGGAGATTGATTCGAAGGCAAGCTGAGCAAGTTGACCTAGAGTGTTCCAACCTCCACAGATGTGTCTGACCGGACACGAGGATTCGTGCTGGTCTCCTCTGGGGGATCAACGGAACCAAACGTGCATCGCCCACTGCATGATCACCCGCCTGGTATTGGTCGTTGCGCTCGCAGTGGGAGGCCTCTTCGGGCAGTCGCCCCTCGAAAGGCTAGTGGCCGAGGCTCAACGTCTGCGCCAAGATGACGGCGACCTGTATGGGAAGGCGGCTCACAAGCGCATTGAACCACTTGCCGCGACACTCACCGACTGGATCGATTCGCGATTGCCGCGCAATCTGAGCGACCTCAACGCCCGGTTCATGGGACTCCAATCGACGCTGTCGGCGGAACTCTGGCGCGCCGGGCTATTCGCCAGCCTCAACAAAGAGAACCGGTTTGGCTATGTGGGGCGGGTCGATATATCCAGCCCTCCCGAAATGCCCGGCGTACTGCTGATCATCGCCGGCGTCGAGGTTCCTTGCGGCGTCGATGACACCGTTCTCCTCTATAAGTTCGACGAGTCGTCAAGGGTGCGGCTGCTGATGGACATCGGGGAGTCCGCGACATCGGTAAATACTCAGATCTCGGATGCGGACGAAGCGGGGAACAGGCTCCTCCTTACATGGCGGTACGGCGTCCAGTGTGCGTCGTCTTGGAACAGGATCTGGTACAGGGTGTACCGGCTGCCGGGCGGGAACCAGGTCATCGAGGGTAATCACGGAATCTGGTTTAACGACGACGAACACTTCGTCCTAAAGCCGGACGAGTTGCTCCTCGAGTTCCGTGACGCAAGCATCGATACAGACGTTCATAACCGCAAGATTGTTCTACGTTACAAGATCGCTGGCGAAGCCGCGGAACGCATCGATCCGGTCGCCCTTCAGCCACAGGACTTTGTGGCGGAATGGCTGCAACGGCCGTGGAGCGAAATGGGGAAGCGCTCGCTCGCCAGCGCGCATCGGGAGTTGGAGCAATGGCATCGCCGGCTTCATGCTGATTTTGTATTGGGCGAGTACGAGGCGGTCCAGAGCTGTGAGGAAAAGCCAGGCCATTGGCGAGTGTCCATCGACATAACGCACATTGGCGAAAAGAAATTGGCTGAACCTCTGCCACTTCAATTTCAAGTGAAGCAGACGGGCGAACACTCGTTCGTCATGGTCGACGTGAGCGAAACCCTCCTGAAGTTATAACAAACA
>CAZRND010000403.1:4169-4851 GCA_964601345.1 uncultured Acidobacteriota bacterium
TCTCGGCTGGAGTTTTTTTGCGCAGGACCGCGGCCATGGCCTTGTCCACCACTTCGATCCGACGCCAGTCGGGATGCAGATGCATAGCGCAATTAGACCACAACCGCCATCTAACAAACACTTTACAAATCTTCATGTCGGGCGTTTCCTAAGGGGCTTTACAATCAGCATTTAGGATAATGATGCTGGTGCAACTTGCCGGCACGCTTCAGGGTTTAGAAAGTCGGACTGGGTGAAAAGATGAAACGGTTCGTGCTTCTGATACTTGTTGCCTCGCTTTTGCCGGCGCAAACGGCTCCTCCAACTGTGGTGAAAGCTTCCGGGGTGTTGCGCGCGGCGGGGAACACGCCCGTTCCAGGCGCCTCGGTGCGGATCATCCAAATCTCCACCGGACAGGGCTGGGTCACGTGGACCGACGAGCAGGGCAAGTTCGAATTGCCCAACCTGCCCCCGGGACGCTACAAGATTGAAGCGCAGCAGCTCGGTTTCACCAAAGAGATTTGGCCCGGTTATTGGGCAGTCAAGGAATCAGTGTTCCCGTTTAACCGGTTTCACGGTCAGGACATCCTGTTGTCGCCGGAAATGCGCTCGACCGGCGAGGTGATGGGTATCGACAGCGATCTGGGGATAGCCTACGCAAAATCACAAATGGCGGCTGGCGGACCTCTGCCGTTAAGCGGAA
>CAZRND010000404.1:0-4828 GCA_964601345.1 uncultured Acidobacteriota bacterium
TCCTGGCCGAAAAGCTTGAAGGCCGGACTCCGCCGGCCTTCTGGGATGTCTTTCGCAGGATCGACGCGGAATACGCCAACGGCATTCCGCGCTGACGCGAGCTACTTCGCTTCGGCGACGTTCACGCCGCTCTGGTCGTCACCCAGGATGAGCAGGTCGCTGCGGGCATCGATCTGCTTGTTGACGCAGGCGCGATAGGACGAGGTCTCCGGGCGCCCGCCCTTCTCGAGGCAATCCTGCCGGGCATCGCCAGCGGCGCGCGCCAGCTGGTTGGCCAGCGTGACCTCGCCCCATTCGTAGGCGCGGGTCACATGCGACAGGCAGAGCTCCCACGCCATCGTGCGCGGCTCGACGCCGTGCTTGTAGCAGTTCTGCTCGGCCTGGCTCTGGGCGGACCCTGGCTGCGCAGCGTATGCGCCGACGCATAGCGCTCGTGGCGGAGATAATCCAGGAAACGCGGCAGCGCGTCAGAGAACTGCATGCGCGGGTGCCTCCTGCCACCGTTCGAGCGCCTCCAGCGCCAACCGGCATTGGGTTTCCCGTCGCCGTCCTCGGTCCTTAACCGGCGGATCGAGCGGGGGCAGCAGGTCGAAGGTGATGTTTGCGGGCTGATAATTCTTCGCATCGCTGTGCGTGATGTAGTGAACCAGCGAGCCGAGCGCCGTCTCGCGCGGCGGAGCGGTGTAGTTCGCGCCTGTCGCTAGAGCCGCGGCGGCGATGCCGGCCAGCAGACCCGTAGCAATCGACTCGACGTATCCCTCGACGCCGGAGATTTGTCCCGCGAAAAAGACATTTTCGTTCGCGCGCAAGGCCAGCGATTCCGAAAGCAGAGCGGGGCCGTTGATGTAGGTGTTGCGGTGAATCTGCCCGTAGCGAAGGAATGTCGCGTTTTCGAGACCCGGGATCAGCCGCAGGACCTTGGCCTGCTCGCCGAAGCGCATGTGGTTCTGAAAGCCCACCAGGTTGTAGCTGTCGGCGCGCAGATTCTCGGTTCGAAGCTGCACCACGGCGTAAGGTCTGCGCCCGCTACGGGGATCGATGAGTCCTACGGGTTTCATGGGACCGAAACGCAGCGTGTCGCGTCCCCGCCGAGCCAGCTCTTCAAGCGGCAAGCAAGCTTCGAAGAAGCGCGGTTCCTCGAATTCGTGCAGAGGATACGAGTCCGCCGCAAGCAGCGCGTCGAGGAAACGGTCGTACTCCTCCTTGTTCATCGGGCAATTCAGGTAGTCCTCGCCGCCTTTTTCATAGCGCGACGCGGAGAAAACGCGGCCGCGATCGATCGTGCCGGCGTCAACGATAGGGCTGATCGAATCGTAAAAGAACAGCCGGCCGCTGCCGGTGCGATCCTGGATGGAAGCGGCGAGCGCATCGGAAGTCAGCGGCCCGCTGGCGATGATGACGATACCCGCCTGCGCAATCTCCTGGACTTCTTCGCGGCGGATCGTGACGAGGGGCTGGTCTTCGATAGCCCGCGTAATTCCCGACGAGAAACGCTCGCGATCGACGACGAGCGCCTGCCCGCCCGGCACGGCGCAGGTCGCGGCAATGCGCATCAGCAGCGATCCCAGGCGGCGCAACTCTTCCTTCAGCAGCCAGGGCGCGGAATGGATCTGTTCACTCTTCAGCGAATTGCTGCAAACCAGTTCCCCAAACTCCTGCGTTTGGTGCGCGGGAGTCGAAACCGTGGGACGCATTTCAAAGAGCGTCACCGGGACGCCGTGGGAGGCGAGTTGCCACGCGGCTTCCGCGCCGGCGAGGCCTCCGCCGATGATCGTGACGTTTTTCATTACGCTGCCCTGAAGCGCTCTCCGATCCTGGTTCCAACCTTGATCATGGGCTCTTCAATAGTGTGATACAGGAGCGCCGGAACGGCCATCAGCAGAAAGAAGAATAACGCCGCCCGCGCGGCCATCGGCCAATTTGCAAAGTGTCCGTACGCCACCCAAAGACAGAACAGGTGAGTGAGGTAGATCCCGTAAGAGTACTTCGCAATGAGATGGGTGATTCCCCGCACCCAGCGATTCGATAGTTCCCGGAACTGAGGAATCGCGCAGCCGAGAATCAGGCAGGCGACCCACCCCATCTTCCAGCTTGGCCGGAGGAGAAACAACGCCGCGAGCAGGAACACGGCCGGGGGCCAGAGGAAACCCGGCAAGCGGGCCGTGGTCCTTTTTCCCAAGTAGTAAGCGATGACGCCCGGAAAGAAGTGCGGCGCGAACCGCAGCAGACTGAACATCGCGGCGGCGTGACGAAAGTTCGAGAGGTATTCCTGGAGCATCCCCGCGCCCACGAGGCCAATCCAGAAGAGAGAGAGCTCGGCGCGGAAGCGAATCTTCTGCGTCCAAAGAAAAAGAAACGGAAGGAAGATGTACATTTGCAGCTCGAACGGAAGGCTCCACAGCACGCCCAGGAACGACACTCGTCCGAACAGGTTTTGCACCAGCAGGAGATTCGTCGCAATTTCAGAACGACTGACCGGCTCGATGATGAACGTCCACTTTTCGACATCCCGGGAGGGAATGTGGAACGCCAGCACGACCAGCACCGAGAAAATGCTCAACGGATAGATGCGAAAAATCCGCCGGAGGTAGAAGTTCTTGACCAGGCCTTCGAAGCTGAACCTGGATTGCTGGCGCTCGAGCGATTGCATCAGCACGAGGCTGGTGTGGACGAAGAAGAACATCACGCCCAGCCACCCGAGCCATCGGCTGGGAAGTTCTTCCAATAGTCCGAGAAAGCGGAGGGCATGCGACGCCAGAACGAACAACACCGCGGTAGCCCTGAGAAAATCGAGGTTGGGAGACTCCTTCAATCGGATGCCGGATGCAACAGGCGCTCGCGCTCGGCGGGCAGAGCGATCACTTTCACGACGGTGCCTTCAATGGCGGAAGGATCCTGACGGCAACCCTGAACATTCTGCAGGCGGGTTCCGTCCTTGGTGCGGAAGGCGACGTAATTCAACTCCTGCAGGATCTTGCCCACGGCGCGGTCCTGTTCCGCATTATGCAGCTCGATCATGAGATTCGGCTTGTACCTCTGGATTACGCGGCGGGCTCCGACGAGAGCGCGGCTCTCCGCGCCCTCGACGTCGATCTTGATGAAGTCGGGCGGTGGGTTGCCCTCGTCGAGAACGAAGTGATCCAGCGTCGTGATCTCCACCTCGATATCGCCGTCCGTGGCCAGATGCGCGGAGTCCTGGCAATCGTGCCAGGCGAACCGTGTCAAGCCGCTCTCGTCGGCGACGGCTTTTTGCACCAGGAACGTGCTTCCAAATCCGTTCAATTCGATGTGCTCGCGTAAAGACTGGTAAGTCTTTGGCACGGGTTCGAAGGCATACACCTTGCCGGAGGGTCCCACCAGCCGGGAGAGCAGCAGCGTGTGCATCCCGAAGTTCGCTCCCACGTCGTAGCTGACCATGCCGGGACGCAGCAGGCGGATCATGTACTTCGCCTCGCGAGGCTCGTAGCCTCCATAGAGATAGGTGACGCCGAAATTCCGAAAGATGCGAATCTTGAGGCCGCGGCAGGGACCCCGCAGAACGGTGCGAATCGAGCCGAAGGGGAAGAATGTATTCTTGATGATTCGCTTAAGGAGTTGTTTCATTCCCCTGCCCAATGGGATTATAGCATGTCGAAAATGAAACCTCCTGAAGCCAAGCGCATACCGAAGGTGGACGAAATTCACGGAGACCGGCGCACCGACAACTACTTCTGGCTCCGCGAGAAGGAGAATCCCGAGGTCATCGCTTATCTCGAAGCGGAGAACTCCTTCACGGCGGAAACGATGAAGCGCACCGAAGCGCTGCAAGAGACTCTCTATAACGAGATGGTGGGGCGCATCAAGGAGACGGACCAGAGCGTCCCGTACCGCCAAGGCGACTTCTTCTACTACACGCGGACGACGCAGGGCCTGCAATATCCAACGTACTGCCGGAAGAAGAGCTCGCTCGACGCTGAGGAACAAATCATTCTCGACATGAACGCGCTCGCCGCGGGACAAAAGTTTCTGGCCGCGGGCGCGCTGGCGGTCAGCAACAACGGGCGGTTGCTGGCCTATTCGCTCGACAATACCGGCTTCCGGCAGTACACGCTGCAGGTGAAGAATCTCGAGACGGGAGAGCTGCTGCCGGAGCGAATCGAGAAAACGGGCTCGATCGCCTGGACAGCCGACGACCGCCACGTGTTCTACACAGTGGAGGACCACGCCAAACGCCACTATCGCCTCTTCCGCCACACGTTGGGGCAGGATCCGGCCACCGACACACTGATCTATCAGGAAGACGATGAGCGTTTCCGGCTTTCCGTGCAGCGCTCGCGCAGCCGCGCGTTTCTCTTTCTCACTTCCTACAGCCACACGGCTTCGGAAGTGCGGTTTCTTCCAGCGAGCAAGGCGGGCGGAAGCTGGAAAGTCATCACGCCGCGCTCGCCCGACCACGAATACGATGCCGACCACCACGGCGAGCATTTTTACATCCGCACGAACGACGCCGGCAGAAACTTCCGGCTGGTTCGTGCTCCCATCATGTCGCCGGGAAAGGAAAACTGGACGGAGGTCGTTCCCCATCGTGCGGAGGTGATGCTCGAAGGCACAGAGATGTTTTCCAGCCACTATGTGCTGTGCGAACGCGAAGGCGGCTTGCCGCGTTTGCGCGTCGTGGATTTTTCGGGCGGCCGATCGAGATATATCGCCTTTCCCGAGGCCGCTTACTCCGCCGGGCCGGAGATCAACCGCGAGTTCCATGCCACGACATTCCGGTACGGCTATCAGTCCATGGTCACCAGCGCCTCGGTCTTCGTCGACGCTGCCTGGGCGGGCAGACCGCGGATGA
>CAZRND010000405.1:0-4818 GCA_964601345.1 uncultured Acidobacteriota bacterium
CGAGCAGGCGGTCCAGAACGCCGAAACAAATGTGCCAACCGGCCGCGCCCATGGAGATGTAAGGGCGAGCGATCGTCGTCCACAGCGTAAGGCGCGTACCGCCACCCAGCGCCGCAAGTTCCCATCGCATGTCGAACCCGCCCCACTTGTACTCCAGCGCCGCGGGAGCGTCGGCGCGCGTCACGGTTGTTTCCGCCACCTGCGACCCGGGCGCGCCCACCGTGGTGAGCTTTACCTTCGATCCGGCTGTGCCGAGGTTTCCATCGGCGTCAAACGGAGCCCACTCCCGCAACTGCGCCGGATCGGTCAGCGCCCGCCAGACTTGATCCGGCGAGTGCCGCAGCTCCCGCACGAGGACGAGCGTCCACCGCTCTCCATCCTTTTGTACCGTGGCACAGTTGGCTGGGCCCGGCATGTACTGCTCACGATCGGTCATCGGTCTGCTCCTTTTTTTCTGGCTTTCCTTCCCGTGCGCGACGGAGGGTAGATGCGGTCGAGATGGCGTTCGAGAGCGTCGACGTGGCTCGACCAGAGCCGGCGGAACGGCGCCAGCCAAGCCTCCACTTCCCTCAGCGAATCGGGCTTCGAGGGGGAGACACGCGGCGGGACCGCCAGTGCCGGTGCACAGACGCGGGCCTCGCACACAACGCGCCGGTGCTGGGAGGCAGTCGGCTGCGGCATGCGCAACCGTCGCTCGATCTTCCCCACCGACTGCTGGGAGGAGACGAGCAGGGCGAGGATCGCGCGGCGGTTCGGCTCGGCAATGATTTCAAATACCGATTCCACGCGCTTAATATACTCCAATCTGCATATACGTGTCAAGGCATATATAATAAGCTTTCCGCATGACGCCCGGGAAGGACAGGGAAGAGGTCGTTTGCGCGGTTCGCGGAGCCTTCGGAGGCAACGAGTATCCCGGAGATTCCTATCTGCAGGGCAGCACCGAGGGGTGCGAACCGTTCGATGAAGTCGAGCCGTTTCGCGGGAAGACGAGTTGGGAGGCGGTCGAGCCCGGTTTCCTCGACCAGCATGGCGGCGCGCTGCACTTCTTCTCCGAGGCGGGACTGCGTTTCTTCCTGCCGGCCTATCTCATCGCGGACTTGCGCGGCGAGTTGACCTATGCCGATCCGCTACTCTCCTTAACGTTGGGCTTCCTGGATGTCGAGGTCAAAACCACGGCAGGCGACAGGGAATTCGTTCTGCGCACGGGGAAGTCCGAATTGCTGAATCCACGGCGCTACGGCGCGGCCACGTTTTACGACCATGCCCGCTATCGCTTCTCCATCTTCACAAGGGAAGAGGCGCAGGCGATCGTCGCCTATCTCGAATACAAGCGGGACACGAACCCCGGCAGTCCCGATCGCCCGGGGATCGACGCCGCCCTCGACGGCTTCTGGCGCGACCGCGCTCAAAATGCGCCGCCGGCGGAGAGCTTGAAGCGGCATCTCGAAGAGAAGGCCGCATTCCTGGCCGCGGTGACGAAAAATTCACCTTGAATTCTATTGCACTTCACGGCGGCAAAAATCGGCGCAGCCGGCGGCGGCTACAGCGAGGCCGATCGCGCCGCTGATCCATAGCACGGCCTCGATGTTGGGAGGCCGACGGGAAACGACCAGCATGGGCAGCGACCACGGAAAGTATTGCATCCATCCGCCGCTCTGCCGCGACATCGCGACCATCAGGTAGCTGGTGACCAGCGCCACGATCCCGGTACCGATCGGCACGGAGAAGGATCGCCAGCGCAGGCTCACCCAGTGCTGGATGGTTAGCGGCAAGAAGGCCAGCGCCGCCACTTGCGACCCCTGATGGAGGATTGCTGCCGTGGGAATGGCGAATCCAAAAGTGAGTTCGGGCTGTATCTGCGGCAGAATCGCGCCCGCCGCCAGTATGCCGCCGATCAGGACTCCGGTGCTGGTCGCGGTCATCGCCATGGCCATCAAAAGTTTTGCCACATAGATAGTCCAGCGAGGTACCGGACGCGCGAAGAGACTTTTCCACTGGTTGTCGGCGTGATCGAGCCCGGCAAGGAGCGCGGTCTCCAGCGTGATGAAGAGGGGCAGCATGAGAAGCGCCCAGATCAGGAGATTGATGCGGGTCAGTTCCATCCATTCTTGCGCGCGGCCACTGCGTTGCACCGTGGAGAACGGCGCTTGGGACGCGAGGAAGGCCAAAAGCAGGGCGATCGTGAGCGGCGCGAGCACGACCATCTTGAGCGCAATTGTCCGCTTCAGCTTCAGGATTTCGGCATGGAGAACGCGCAGGAGTGTCATGGCTTCGTGAGTTCCAGGAAGATGTCCTCCAGCGTGGGCCGTTCCGTCTCCAGGTGTGATACCGCGATGCCCGCCTGCACGAGCATCGCGTTGATCTGCGCCGGACCGAACCGGCCGTTCACCGTGATCCGCAGTTGGCCGCCCTCGCGCGCGATCTGGCCGGCATCGGTGAGTAGGGCGTGGGCGCGCTCCGGCTGGTCTACCTGCACAACGATGACCTGTTTCTGAACCGGAAGTTGATCGGGCGTTCCCTCAAATCTCAACTGGCCTTGTGAAATGATCGCGAGGTGCGTCGCTACCTGCTCCACTTCCGCCAGCAGATGGCTGGAGAGGAACACGGTCATCCCGCGGCGCTTCGGAAGGTCGCGGACAAGCGTCCGCACCTCATGAATTCCGGCGGGATCAAGCCCGTTGGTGGGCTCATCGAGCAGCAACAACTCGGGATCGCCGAGCAGAGCCTGGGCCAGGGCCAGCCGCTGCTTCATTCCCGAGGAGTAGTGCCGGACCAGGCGATCCGCAACGGAAAGCAAGTCCACCGTTTCAAGCGCGTGGTCAATAACAGGTTTGGGCAGGTCCATCAAGCGCCGGTGGACCTCGAGGTTTTCGCGTCCGGTCAGATGGGCATAGAGTGAAGGTGACTCGACCATCGAGCCGATGCGCCGGAGCAGGGCAATTCGATCCGATTCGAGCCGCCTGCCAAAAAGAGAAATGCTTCCGCGATTCGGCCGTTGGAGACCGAGCAACATACGAATCGTCGTAGACTTGCCGGCGCCGTTTGGTCCGAGGAATCCATAGACGCTTTGAGGAGGCACGCGAAGACTCAGTCCGCAGACGGCGTTGGTGCTTCCAAATGCCTTCCAAACGCCCTCTGCCTGGACAGGGATTTCCATCAGTCTCCAGACACCGACCGTAGCACAAAAGTTCCTAACCATTGACCGCTGTCCGTCGCCCCGGCGCGGTTGAAGGCCGAAGTCATCGGCCCCGGCAATCCGGAATGCTCCAAGAAATGCCTGGAATCGGGCAAAGCGGCCGTATTCATCGCGCAAAAAGAGCGAGCCATCTTCAAGATCGCCGGATACGCAGGTGTCAAGGACGATCTCGGATGGCATGTCGAGATTTCGGGCCAGCTGGATGCCTCCACGCAAACACTTTCAATACGTTCTGTTCGACGTCTGGAATACACAGGAGCGATGTGTGCAAGACCGAAGAAGGAGTAGGACCGCGGGTTACTCGGACGGGATCTCAACCTGCAGGTATTTGCTCGACGCAACGGCTTTCAGTGCGGAACTGACCAACTGTGTGTGTCGCCGCAAGATCGGCCATTGAGCTGTACTCAACTCGAGAATTGCGATCTTGCGCCTCGGCGGCATCCAGCAGCTCGCCATTGGATAGGCCCTGCCAGCCCCGCTCTATAGCCTCAACTACGCTATGACCTTGCAGAAACTTGCCCAAAGGCGAGGGTGTACTGTGATCAAACAGGATTCGCATGGGCGGGAGCCACAAGACTTCGAGCTGCGAACTCCAAGACACTCGCGATCTGGTCCTTGCTTACATGGAACCATTCGCTGATCTCCTCCACCGTGGCTCCGGCTTCGAAATTCTCGAAGACGGCCGAAACCGGCATCCGCGTGCCGCGAAAGACCCAGGCGCCGCGCAACTTATCGGGGACGCTTTCCACTGACGGGCATTGTGACCAGTCAAGAGCCGCCATAACGATCTCCTCGATCTAGTGTAGACGATTTCCGGATTTCATACCTCGGCGCTCTTTTCGCCTGGCAGGAGGCGGCGTGCCGAGGCTGGGACATCTGTGCAGGCTACCCCAAGGAAGTCGTTAGCATAACCCCCTTATCCTATCTATCATGTTCTATTCAAATAGGTTGTTTAATCTTGACAGTTTTGTATGGCTTTGATACTTTGGATGCATGAGCACCCCTGTTAGCAATATTGAGGCTCTTACCAGCCAGGACTATAAGTACGGCTTTGTCACCGAGATCGAGACCGATTCCGCACCGCCCGGACTAAATGAAGAAATCATTCGCCTCATCTCCAATAAGAAGAAGGAACCGGAATTCCTGCTTCAGTGGCGCCTGAAGGCCTATCGGCATTGGCTCACGTTGAAGGAGCCGGAGTGGTCCACGGTGAAGTATCCGCCCATCGACTATCAGCAGATCGTCTACTACTCCGCGCCGAAGCCCAAGAAGAAACTGAACAGCCTGGACGAGGTCGATCCCGAGCTGCTGGCGACCTACGACAAGCTCGGCATCCCGCTCCGCGAGCGCGAGCTTCTGGCCGGCGTCGCGGTCGACGCCGTATTCGATAGCGTCTCCGTCGCGACCACCTTCAAAGAGAAGTTGGCTGAGTTGGGGATCATCTTTTGCTCGTTCTCGGACGCCGTTCAGAACCATCCCGAGCTGGTGAAGAAGTATCTGGGATCGGTGGTGCCGTATACCGATAACTTTTTCGCGACCCTTAACTCGGCGGTCTTCACCGACGGTTCGTTCGCCTATATCCCCAAGGGCGTGCGCTGCCCGATGGAGCTTTCCACTTA
>CAZRND010000406.1:0-4798 GCA_964601345.1 uncultured Acidobacteriota bacterium
AATCGTCACCTCGCGTGGGCCAGCGGGACCGGAGGGACGTATCTGCTCACCACTGACGGGGCGACGTGGCGCGCCGGCAAAGTTCCCGGCGCGGAGCAGCTCGATTTCCGCGGTGTGCGCGCGTTCGACGCGCGCTCTGCTTATCTGCTGAGCATCGGCAACGGCGACAAGTCTCGCATCTACAAGACCAGCGACGGCGGCGCGAATTGGACGTTGCTCTTCACCAATCCGGACGCCGCCGGCTTCTTCGATGCCATCGCTTTCTGGGATGCGCGCCACGGCATCGTCGTAGGCGACCAGGTCGAGGGTCATATTGTCGTCTTCACAACGGATGACGCGGGCGCGCACTGGACCCGGCAGTCCACGCCTCCCGCGATTCCTCGCGAAGGGTCCTTCGCTGCCAGCAATTCCTGCCTCACGCTGCTCGGCAAAGACGCCTGGTTCGCCACCGGCGGACCGGGCTCGGCGCGCGTCTTCCACTCGCGGGACCGCGGCCGCACCTGGACCGTGACGACCACGCCGATCCGCAACGACGGGCCGAGCGCCGGCATCTTTTCGCTGTCGTTCTCCGACTCGCGCCATGGAGTCGCCGTCGGCGGCGATTACAACAAGCCGACTGACACGACACATAACGTCGCCGTGACTTCCGACGGCGGACGAACCTGGCGCGAGCCCACGCGTCCGCCGCCGCGCGGATTCCGTTCGGCGGTCGCGTATCTCCGCGACCGCCGCATCTGGGTTGCTGCGGGAACCTCCGGGTCCGATTTTTCGAGCGACGGCGGAATTACCTGGAAGGCGATCGACAGCGGAAATTACAACGCCATCGGATTCGTTGTAGGCGCGGGATGGGCCGTCGGCCCACGCGGCAATCTTGCCAAGTGGAATATCCGCTAGAAGCTCAATTTCAAGGCCATCTGCACCTGCCGCGGATTGTTCTGTTGCGTCTTGGTGACTCGCCCGAAATTGCCGCTCGTCGGATCGGCGTTCGGAGCGGGAAAGCGGACATGGTTGAAAGCGTTGTACGTCTCGAACCGGAACTGCGCTTTGAATCTCTCCCCAACCTTGAAATTCTTGTAGATGCCGGCATCGAGATTGTTCACGCGGCTCGCGCGCACATCGCCCCACCGTGTGGGAATCGATCGCACGTAGTTTCCAAAGTCCTGATAGACGCCGTTCTTGGAAGCATCGCTCGATGAGGCCGGCTTCCAGCTATAGCCGGGCAGACTCTGAACTCCGGTCCAAGCAGGATAAGCGGCAAGGCACGCCGCGTCGCACCCACGGTCCGGAAAGCGATAGAAGTGCGACGTGTCGAACCAACGGTCGAGGCTTTGCTGGTCTTTGGACAGCGCGAAGTCCTTGCCGTCGAAGAAAAACGAATCGGTGGCGTTGAACACCACTGGGACTCCGGATTGAATGTTGTACTGCCCCGTGATTTCCCACCCGCCGACGAAAGCGTCAAGGACTTTGGGCATCGAGCCGCCCAGCTTCCGGCCCCGGCCAATCGGGATCTCCCAGATCGGGGCGATGGAGAAATGCAATGGACGATCCTCGCCGCCCAGCTTGTGCTCCACATGGCCCGCGATCTCCGGACCGACGAAAGAAGTGTCCTCGAAGAGCTTCGACCAGGTGAATGCGGTGATCAGGCTGAAGCCGTCCTTGAAACGGTGCTCCAGTTTCACCAGCATGGCGTCGTACTGGTTTTTGCCTTCCGGATTCAGGTTGCGCGTCATGTCGCCGAGTATCGTCACGGGGCGAAGGAACTGGTTGAACGAGATATTCTGATTGCTCACCAACGAGCCGGTCACATTCGGCAACTGGAAAAACGGATTCGGAATTAGCTCATCCCACAAGAGACGGTCTGTGGGACGTCCCGTGGCATCGAAGCGCGGCGCCCGCAACTGTTTCCACAGATCGAAGCTGGGCAGATTTCCGTTTCGGTCCTGATAAATCCCGTAAGTCTTGTTGTGCGTGTAACCAACCTCAAGCAGCCAGCCCTTGAATTCCTGCTGCACGTGCAAGCTGTATTCCCAGGAGTGCATGCGGCCGGGGTCCTGATTCTGCCAGGAGACGCCCTGCCCGAGGTTGGTGAGCGGCCCAAGCGCGGACCCGGTGGGATTGAGAATGCCGCCGCGGAACGGGTTGTCGAGCGTGTCGAAGGCCGTGAAATAGTTATCCTGCGTGGCGATGTACGAGGTGCTGCGGCTGAATCCGTTCTGTCCGCCGTTTTCATACGAAGCCGCCGCGAACCGTCCGATCCCGCCGCGAATCACGGTCCTGGGGCGGAGGCGGTAGGCGAATCCGACACGCGGCTGGAATTCGGCGAGATCGGTGTTGAATTGCCCGCGCGGCTGGCCGTTGACGCCGGCGAACATTTGAGCTCCATAGACCTTGAAGGAGCCGGCCGGGACCATGGCGGCGAGTTGCTGCACCACCGGATTCGAGGAGTTCGAGGCAAGAACCTTGGCGTAGGCGGCCTGCGCAGAGTCACTGATGGGATTGACAACGCTGCCATCGAAGACCGTCGTTGAACGATCAAAGCGCTCGACGAGCGGCGTTTCGTAATCCCAGCGCAGTCCCATGTTGAGCGTCAGCTTTGTGGTCACGCGCCAGTCGTTCTGAACGTAGAACCCAAGGAAATGCTGCGAGCGGAAAGAATTGGCGTTGCGCGGAAAGCTGCCGCTGTTCGGCAGCCCCAGCACGAAGGCCGCCATCCGCGCGCCGTCTCCCGTGCTTCCGCCGACGGTCGCTTGCGGACGCGTCCAGTTCGTGTTGTCGAACGTGAAGGTGCCTTGTGTGCCGATATTGGACGCGGCGCGCTGCAGCACCCAGAACTCGCTGCCGTACTTCCAGGTCATCTTCCCGATCGACTGGTTCATGACCGCCGACCAGGTGTAATTGCTCGTACCCGTGAAGTTGCCGGCGCTGCTCGCGCCGAAGTCGCCGATGATCCCGGTGATCCTTGGGAATGACGGCTTCTCCATTTGGGAAACGAAGCTGGTCGGGAAGCCCAGCGCCAAAGGATCGAAACCCGCGCCGTGGTCGCGGTTGTCGTCCACGAAGCGCGAGATGTTCCAGCGCAGGTTGAGTACTCGCGCCGGACTCAGCACCCAGACGTGATCGAGTCCCAGGCCCATGGGAATCCGCGTCTGGTAGGCGCCCGTCGCGGCGTTGTGGAAGTCGTCGCCGCTCAGCTCGTCCTCGTGATACCAGCGCAGCGACGCAAAGCTCTTGTGAGAATTGTTCCAGGTCTGGTCGAAGCGCATCGCCAGCAGCGCCATCTTGTTCTGCCGCGCCGAGTCGGGAACGTAGTTGTTCGTGGCGTTTCCGGTCGGGTCGCTGGGAGTATTGGGTAGCGGTATAAAGCCCAGGATCTTTTGCGCCACTCCGCTCAACCGCGCGGAGGGAATGATGTTGTTCGGGAACTGTGTCCGGACACCGGTCGCGCCCGTCGGCGTCAAAGGATCGTAGAGCTTGATCGGAAAACGCGTCAGCACGCCGCCGACGTTCTGCGTGGTGAGCGACTGGCTGAAGTCGCCCTTGCGCTCGAGGTCCGTGGGAACCGACGTGATGCTGAAGCGCGGATCGGCGTTGCGCGTGCCGTCGAAGTTGACAAAGAAAAATGTTTTGTCGCGGCCGTTGTAGAGCTTGGGGATCCGCACCGGCCCGCCGAACGTCCCGCCGTATTCGTTGAAGTGAATGGGCGGCTTGCTCCCGCCCACCAGGTTGGTGTGGAACAGGTTGGCATTCAGAATATTGTTCTGATTGAACCAGTAGGCGCTGCCGTGATACGCCGCCGTTCCATTCTTCAGCGCCATCTGGATGGTGGAACCGGTTTGCCGCCCGATGGACGCGTCATACGCGTTCATCTGGACGCGAAACTCCTGCACGGAATCCGGCGGCGGAATGAAGGCCACGCGCCCCTGGTCCCTGGTATTCGGCATCCCATCCAGCTCGAACTCGTTCGAACGAATGTTATTCCTTCCGCCGTCCGCCGTGAATTCCGAGGCGGCATTGTACGACCACAAATGCGCGACGTTCTGATTCTGGTCCTGCGCCAAAACGCCGGGCGACAGAGTCGCCAGCAGCGTGGTGACGCGCGACATCGAGGGCATCTCTTCGATTTGTTCCTTAGTGATCACCGTGCCGGAGGTGGCTGAGGTGGTGTCAATCAGGGGCGCCTCGGCACGCACCGATACGGTCTCCGCCACGGCCCCAATCTCCAGGGTGATGTCCATCTGCTTCCAGTCCGCCGTTTGGAGCGTGATGCCGGTGCGCTCGGCGCGCTTGAATCCCGGCGCAGCGATCGAGAGGCTGTAATGTCCGGGGATCAGAAACTGCACGACCCAGATCCCTTGGTCGTTCGTCTTCGTCTGTTGCTTCACGCCGGTCTCTTGGGAAGTGACAACGGCCTCCGCGCCGGGAATGACCGCGTTCTGGAGGTCGGTGACGCGGCCGCTCAACGTGGCCCGACTCTCCTGCGCAAGGCAGGCAAGGGAACATAGACAGACAGCAACTAAGATGGAACCCGTGCTCCTCATGGCGCGCTCCTTTTCCCCAGTGCCTTCTTTATACACCTCACGCGTCTGGACAGCAACGCTGTCGTGACGTAGGATGACGAAGGACTGAAGGGAGACTCTGCATGAAATACCGCTTTGCCTGCTTATCAATTCTTGCTCTGGGAACGCCGCTCTTCCTGGCCGGCCAATCCATCCAGGACCTTCTGGACCGCATTGACAGACTGGAAAAGCGCGTGGCAGGACTTGAAGGCAACAAACCTCAGAACGTTTCGGCCGGCCTT
>CAZRND010000407.1:0-4786 GCA_964601345.1 uncultured Acidobacteriota bacterium
GTTGGTGTGTGGTTGGATTTTAGCGTCGGCGACAATTCCAGCGATGGGGGTGTCGACGGTAGGTCCCTTGCAACCGGGGGCCATGGGCGCTGAGCTTCCGGCGACGAGCAACACGGTTTCGCGGTAGCCCGCGCCGACGGTGTCGACGGCGATCGCATACCCCGCTTCGTCTTTGTGCTGAGGAGTTACGTGGCGGACAACGAGCAGCTTCTTGCCCTCGAGGCGAGGGTCTTTGCGCGTGGCCACCACGGTTCCCACGACGCGCCCGAGAAGCATTACTTGCCTGCGCTAGACTTGCCGATCGGCAGGAGATCTTCCAGGCTCTGGTGCGGACGCGGGATTACGTGCACGGCGATCAGCTCGCCCACGCGGCGCGCCGCGGCGGCGCCGGCGTCAGTAGCGGCCTTGACCGCGGCCACGTCGCCGCGGCACAGGATGGTCACGTATCCCGAACCGATCTTTTCCCATCCCACCAAGGTCACCTTGGCGGCTTTGACCATGGCGTCGGAAGCCTCGACCATGGCCACCAGGCCGCGGGTTTCAATCATTCCTAAAGCTTCGCCCATCATTCCTCCGTGTAACGCTCAAGTCTAGCGCTGTTTTCGAACCGCTTTTTCAATCAGCGCCCGTAATTCTTCTTTCGTCACCCAGATGCGGTCTCCCGTGGTGGACGCTTCAGGGGCAGTGACCGGGCATCCGGGCTGGGAAGAAGGCGTCGTCTCCAGGCCGAAATAACTTTGCCGCGCCTGCATTAGCTTGTCAACTTCGGAAGAGGAAAGCAAGTTCTGTCTTCCAAGAGTTTCGGTGACCAAGGAGATGCGCGCGAAGTGCTCGACTGTCTCCATCTTGAAGTAGGCTTCGAGCAGATTCGCGCCGTAGGTGACCACGCCGTGATTGGCCATCAGGATGGCATCGTAGTGCGGCACTAAGTCTTTCAGCGCCTCGGAAAGCTCCGGCGTGCCGGGCGTGCCGTAGCGCGCCAGCGGCACGCATCCAAGCGCCAGCACGACTTCCGAGATCAACGCTTTGTTCAACGGCAGGCCGGCCGCGGCGTATCCGGTAGCCGTCGGAGGATGCGCATGCACGACGGCATTCACGTCCGGACGGCGGTTGTAAATCAGCAGGTGCATGGCCAGCTCGGAGGACGCCTTGCGGCGTCCGTCGAGCAGCTTCCCCTCGGCGTTGACGACGACCAGGTCGTCGGGACGCATCATGCCCTTGCTGATCATCGTGGGCGTGGCGAGGAAGCGATTGTCGGCGAGCCGCACGCTGATGTTGCCGTCGCTCGCGGCGACGTAGCTTTTCTGATGCAGCCACCGCCCCGTCTCGCAGATTTCCTGGCGGTGCTCGTTCTCGGTCTTATAGTCGAGGGCCAATGCGGAAGTCCAGAGAGGCATCGTAACGGAAGGACGAAGGAAGGCGCAAGGAGTTTTAGGCTAAGATCATCCTTGTTCCGCTTCCATGTAGCGCCGCAAAACGGTGTTGATCATGGTCTGGTAGCGAGGCCCCTTGCTACGAAAGAATGCCAACAGATCGGGATCGAGCCGCAGAGTGATCTGCTGTTTGTTTCCTGGCCAGAGCGTTGCCCTTTTGAAAAACGCTGCGCCGAGTTCCGCTACTTCGCTCCGGTCTATCTCACGATCCTTCATCCGGTCAACGCGTTTCCAATCCGTCCGCGACCGGCGCTTTAGTTTTCTTCGATGTTCCATAACTGAGAGGCCACTTCCCTTTCAAAGCGAAGCCGCTCTTCCCGTATTCCTCGTCCGGCGCAACGAGCGGAGGGCCGTCGAATGCCGTCGCCGCGTCCGCAAAATCAAGTCCGTGTTTGCGGAGATTCGAACGGTTCTTAGCTTCGTCCCATTCGAATTCCATTCTTGGGCATTGTAACGCTAATTGTAGCTACGGGCAAACACAGTGTATCCATCCAGCGTATAGCGATCGTTTACTTTTGGTATTGTCCGTCGCTGACTTTCTCCATCCACTCGACGACTTTGCCGTCGAGCCTTTCTTGAATCGCAATGTGGGTTACGGCCGTCGTGGGCGTTGCGCCGTGCCAATGTCTCTCGCCCGCCGCGAACCAGACGACGTCTCCCGGCCGGATCTCTTCAACCGGCCCGCCTTCGCGCTGCGCCCAGCCGCAGCCGCTGGTGACAATAAGCGTTTGCCCCAGCGGATGTGTGTGCCAGGCCGTGCGCGCGCCCGGCTCGAAGGTCACGCTGGCGCCTTGCGCCCGCGCCGGATCGGGTGACTGAAAAAGCGCATCGATTCGGACCGTGCCCGTGAACCAGTCCGATGGACCCCTAGCGGAAGGCTGTGATCCCACTCGTTTGATCTCCATCTGAAATCCCCTTTCAGAGATTGGTCATCTGCTCGATGTGTTGTGGATAGCGGGCGCCCTGCACCGTGATCTTCGACGCTGCGCCATCGATCTCTTGAAGGTCGCCCGGCGAAAGCTCGATCGCCGCCGCTCCGATATTTTCTTCGAGGCGATGCAGCTTGGTCGTGCCGGGGATCGGAGCGATCCATGGCTTCTGCGCGAGCAACCAGGCGAGCGCGATTTGCGCCGGCGTCGCCCCCTTTTTTCGCGCGATCTGCTCGAGCAGATCGACCAACACCCGATTCGCCTTCCGCGCCTCCGGCGTAAAGCGCGGCAGAGTGGAGCGGAAATCGGTGCTGCCGAGCGGCGTCGCTTCGTCAATCTTTCCGGTGAGGAAGCCCTTACCGAGCGGGCTGTAGGGAACGAAGCCGATTCCCAGCTCCTCCAGGGTCGGAAGCAGGTCCTTCTCGCGATCGCGAAACCAGAGCGAATACTCGCTTTGGACGGCGGCCACAGGCTGCACGGCGTGCGCGCGGCGAATCGTCGCGGCCGCGGCTTCCGACATTCCGAAGTTCTTGACCTTGCCCTGCTGAATCAGGTCGCGCACGGTTCCGGCCACGTCCTCGATAGGAACCTTCGGATCGACGCGGTGCTGGTACAACAGGTCGATCGCGTCCACCCGCAGGCGCTTGAGCGAGCCTTCCACGGCTTGCCGGATGTGCGCCGGCTGGCTGTTCAGGCCTACCCAACCCGGGCTGCCGTCCGGTTTCAGCTCGAAGGCGAATTTCGTGGCGATCGTCACTTGGCCGCGGAAAGGAAGGAGCGCCTCGCCGACCAGATCTTCGTTCGTATACGGGCCGTAGACTTCCGCGGTATCGAAAAAAGTGACGCCCCGCTCGACGGCCGCGCGGAGAATCGAGAGCATCTCGCTTCGGTCCGGGATCGGATGGTAGGAAAAGCTCATTCCCATGCAGCCGAGCCCTAGGGCTGAGACTTCCAGATTGCTCTTACCGAGCTTGCGCTTTTGCATAATGCTAGAGGTTATCACCCAGTATCGAAAGGAGATGTGATAGATTTTGGGACCGTGAAACTTGCCCTTTTCATCGCCGCCTGGTCCTCCCTCCTGTCGGCTCAGGATTGGCTCCCGCGCATCAGCGCGGAAGCCGCGAAGATCGAGCCGGAAATGGTCGCGCTGCGCCATCAGATTCACCAGAATCCCGAGCTCTCAAATCGCGAGGAGAAGACCGCGGCTCTCGTCGCCGCCTATCTCCGCAAGCTCGGACTCGAGGTGAAGACCGGCGTCGCGCATCACGGCGTCGTCGCCCTGCTCAAGGGCGGCAAGCCGGGCCCGGTGATCGCCGTGCGCGCCGATATGGATGCGCTTCCGGTTACAGAAGACACGCCCTACGCGTTCAAGTCTAAGGTGCGGACCACGTACCTCGGCCAGGACGTGGGCGTGATGCACGCTTGCGGGCATGACATCCACACTGTCGTCCAGCTAGGCGTGGCGACGATCCTGACGGCCCAGAAAGCGAACCTGTCCGGCACGATCAAGTTTATCTTCCAGCCGGCCGAGGAAGGTCCGCCTCCCGGCGAAGAGGGCGGCGCGAACATGATGGTGAAGGAGGGCGCGCTCGAAAATCCGCGTCCCGCGGCCATCTTCGGCTTGCACACGTTTTCCGAGATGCCGGTCGGCGAACTCGGATATTCGGAAGGCCCGGCTCTCTCCGCGGCCGACACGTTTGAAGTGAAGATCATCGGCCGGCAGGCGCACGGCGCGCGGCCCGAACTTTCCGTCGATCCCGTCGTGACAGCGGCGCAGTTCGTCATGGCGCTGCAGACGATCCGCTCGCGTGCGCTCGGCGGCGACGAGCCCGGCGTGATCACCGTGGGTTCGATCCACGGCGGCCAGCGTCACAACATTATTCCTTCGGAAGTCACGTTGACCGGAACGATCCGGTCGTTCACGCCCACGGCCCGCGACCGCATCGAGACGCGATTCCGCGCCATCTTGAAGGGCGTTGCGGAGGCGGCCGGCGCGCGTTGCGAAGTGGTCCGCTACGACCGGGGATTGCCCGCCACGATCAACAACATTCCGCTGACGCGGGAATCGATTCCGGCGCTCGAGCACGTTGTGGGCAAGAACAACGTCAAACAGGTTCCGCCGGCGATGGGCTCGGAAGATTTTTCGTACTTCGCAAACGTTGTCCCTGGATTTTTCTACCGCCTGGGCATGGTCAAGGCGGGAACAACGACCGGCGATCACCACACGCCGACCTTTCTCGCCGACGACTCTTCGATCCTTGTGGGGATGAAAGCAATGAGCAATCTCCTGGTTGACTATATGGAGCGTCACAAGTGATCGTGCCGCGCGGGTTTTGGTTCGCCGCCGCCGCCGCCGGAATTCGCAAGACCGGCACGGCTGATCTGGCCCTGATCGTCTCGGACCGAAAGACCGCCGCGGCCGCT
>CAZRND010000408.1:0-4766 GCA_964601345.1 uncultured Acidobacteriota bacterium
CCACTCGCCGCAACTGGCCATTCCTGCGCGACCGGCGGATCGACGCCTACGCCGGCATCGACCGCCGCTACCTGGCATGAGCGGCGCCGCGCGTTTCTACCATCCCGCCGAGTGGGAGCCGCACGAAGCGACCTGGATCGGCTGGCCGCACAACCTCACAGACTGGCCCGGCAAGTTCGGCCCCATCCCCTGGGTCTACGGCGAAATCGTTCGCAAACTCTCTGCGGGCGAACGTGTCCGCATCCTCGTCAACTCGCAGGATCACATCCGGAAGGCGAAGAGCGTCCTGGCGCGCGTGGGCGCGTACCTTTCCCGCGTGGATTTCTTCCGCTTTCCTACGAATCGCGGCTGGACGCGCGATTCCGTACCGATCTTCGTGCGAAACAGCAAGGAAGTGGCCATCGCCGCATTCCGGTTCAACGCCTGGGCCAAGTACAACGACTGGAAGAAAGACGCGCAGGTTCCTGCGAAAGCCGCGCGAGCCTTACGTTGCCGGATCCTCTCGAATGATTTCGTTCTCGAAGGCGGCGCGATCGACACCAACGGTCGCGGATCGCTCCTCACGACCGAAGAATGCCTCCTCGATACGAAAACGCAGGTCCGCAATCCGGGTTGGGGACGCGCGGAGACCGAACGAGCGTTGCGTGAATCGCTGGGAGTTACCAATATCCTCTGGCTGGGGCGGGGAATCGCCGGCGACGACACGCACGGACACGTGGACGACCTATGCCGTTTCGTCGGACCGCGGACCGTGGTACTTTGCCGCGAAACCGATCCTGATGACGCCAACTACCGGGCGCTGGAGGAAAATCGGGAACGGCTGCAAGGAATGCGCCTCGAGGACGGATCGAAGATCGAAGTGGTTCCGCTGCCGATGCCCGCGCCGCTCACCTTCGGCGGCCGGCGCCTGCCTGCGAGTTACGCGAATTTCTACATCGCGAATGCCGCCGTGCTGGTTCCGACCTTCAACGATCCGCGCGACCGGATTGCGCTCGGCATTCTGGCGGAGCTGATCCGCGACAGGCCCGTGGTCGGAATTCACGCAGTGGACTTGGTGTGGGGTTTAGGAACGCTGCACTGCTTGACGCAACAGCAACCCGCCGTCTAGCTTGGTTTTCCCAGGCGACGCAGAATCGACGAGGTGATTTCATCCACCAGGTTCGGCAAGGCATTCTCCAGGCAAAGCTGAACGGCTTGGCGGATGGTGTCTTCGTCGACCTTGGGCGCGGGCGCGGCGGATGCCGCGGCCGGAGCTTCTTCAGCAAGGTCTAATTCAAAATCGCTGGATTGCGCGGACGGAGGTTTGGGAGCGGGCACGGGAGGCTCCTTTTCTTCAACACTCTTTAACAGGGCGCCCCAATCGGGCGGCGTTTCCGATTTAGCAGCCGGCTTTTCGCCGTGTTTCTCGCGATCCTCTTCCGTAACTTCGGCTGCTTCGGCGACCCACTTGGTCGCCGGCGGAGGTGGAGGAGGCGGCGGAGGCGGTTCGGGCACTGGCGGCGGAGCCGCTTCCTCAACCGGCAAATCCGCCACGCGAGGCGGTTCCGGCTCGGGAATATCCGGAATCACCATTTCCGTAGTCGAACCACTCGTCATCTCTGGAGCCGCGGGAGCAGGCTCCGGAGCCGGGGCTGGCGGCGCCTCGTCCATCATCAAAGGCACATCCGGTTCAACGTGCGGGAATTCCACGGGTGGCGGCGGAGGCGGCGGAACGTCGGCGATTGCGCTTCGATCATCCGGCGTGAGGCGCAGAGTCCTCTCGGTAACCGGGGTGTCGGCCGGTGTGGCTGCCGCCTTCTTCATCGCCTCCATCGAAAGCTTGTTCCTGATGTTGTCGACGATCGGCCGCAGGACTTCCATCATGGCCGTCGCTTCGAAGGGCTTCGTCAAGAGCCCGTCGGACTTCACGTCGCCGATTTTTTCCGGCTCGAAAACCTCCATACCTCCGACGACCAATACCACCGGGATGCCGCCATACTCCTGCGACTTCTTCACCCACTGGCAGATTTCGTAGCCGTCGTGGCCGGGCATGTAGACGTCGGCCAGAACCAGGTCGATGTCGTTTTTCTGGATTCGCTTGAGGGCCGCTTCGCCGTTGCTGACCGTGACAACTTCCAAGCCCTCCGCCGTCAGAATCTTGGTGCCCATGCGCTGGGCATGAGTGCTGTCGTCAGCGAGAAGGACTTTCGGCACGAGCCGATTTAATCATCAAGGAACGCGAGTGTCAAGCACAGGTAGTACAATCCCGGAGTGTTCAGAAGCGAACGCCCGCGCTTCGAAATCGGCCCGTTTCCGCTGGGCGCGCGAACCCTTGTCATGGGAGTGCTCAACGTCACTCCGGACTCCTTTTCCGACCCCGGCCTTTATGAAAAACCAGAGGCCGCAGCGGCCCGGGCGATCGAAATGGAGCGGCAGGGCGCGGACCTGATCGACGTCGGCGGCGAGTCGACTCGCCCCGGATCGTGGCCGGTTCCGGCCGCGGAAGAAGCCCGCCGCGTTCTGCCGGTCTTCGAGGCGCTCCGCGGCAAGCTCCGCATCCCCCTCTCGATCGACACTTGCAAGGCGGAAGTGGCGGCACAAGCGATTCAGGCCGGCGCGGCGATGGTCAACCATCCCGCGCTCGACGCCTCACTCGATGCGGGGATGGCCCGCACGGTGGCGCAGAGCGGCGCGGCGCTCGTCCTCATGCACGTGCGCGGACGTCCCGGAACCATGCATCAGCTTCCGCCGCTCGCGGATGTGGTGGGCGAGGTGGAGAGCGGACTCGACAGGCTCCTCAAAAGCGCGCAGGCCGCGGGCATCGATTCTTCGCGCGTGCTGCTCGATCCGGGCTTTGGATTTGGAAAAAACGGCGCGGAAAACTACGCGCTCCTCGCGGGACTGGGACGCCTGCACATTCTCGGCAGGCCTCTGGTAGCGGGCGTCTCGCGAAAACGCTTCCTCGATCCCGAGCAGCGGCATCCTCCCGGCAAGCGGATTTTCGGCACAGCGGCCGCCGTAACAGCGGCGATTCTCGCCGGCGCGCACGTGGTTCGCGTGCATGACGTCGAGGAAATGACGCAAGTGGTACGCGCGGCGGACGAAATTCTTCGACATGGTAAGATGGCGATGGGAGAGTGAACGTGCCCGTTTGGGATTCTCTCGCTCGCAGCCTGTCCCAGCTTACGTGGCGGAGCCTTGTCGATATCCTGATCGTCGCCGTCCTGATTTATCAGTCGCTGCGGCTCGTCCGCGGCATTCGCGCCGGGCAAATGCTCACCGGCCTGCTGCTTCTCGCGACGGCTTCTTATCTGGCGCACCAGTGGGGTCTGGCGACGCTCGATCTGCTGCTCGGCGAGTTGCGTCCGTATCTCGGATTTCTGATTATCGTGCTCTTTCAAGCGGAAATCCGACGAGGCCTCGCCGAACTGGGCGGCGTCGTTTTCTTCCGGAATTCTTCCGGGATGGGCCACGGCAGCCCGTATGAGGATGTCGTGCTCGCCGTGAGCCGCTTCTCGCAAGACAAGATCGGCGCCTTGATCGTTCTGGAACGCCGCACCGGGTTGCGGACGCACATCGAGAGCGGCGTAGCCCTCGAAGCGCGGCTCTCCTTCGATTTGCTTGTGACGGTCTTTCGGAAAGGCGCGCCGCTGCACGACGGAGCGGCGATCGTGAGAAAGGACAAGCTGGCCGCCGCGGCCTGTTTCCTTCCGTTGAGCGTGAATCCCGAGCGTCCGCGGGAATTGGGTTCGCGGCACCGCGCCGCCCTCGGAATCACGGAGGAGACCGACGCCGTCGCCGTAGTTGTCTCCGAGCAGACCGGCATGATCTCGGTGGCGGTCGAAGGAACCATCGAGCAGGACCTCTCCGAGCAGGCGCTTCGAGATCGTTTGAGCGACCTGTTCCGCGGGCGCAGGGCGCCGGGACTTCCCGCGGTGAAAGAGGCCGGGCTGGGAGTGATTGAAGGAGGCGCCGAAAGCCCGAGGGCGTCGAGGAAACGATGAGCGGAAAACAACTCTTTGGGACGGACGGTATCCGCGGTGTCGCCGGACAGTATCCACTCGACTCCGTCACCGTCTTTCTCGCGGGGCGCGCTCTGGCTCGCAGCTTGAAGGGAAAAGGATCGCCGCGCGTCCTGATCGGAGAAGACACGCGGGAGTCGAGCCGCTGGATCGCCGAGACGTTCGCCGGCGGGCTGGCCGAAGAAGGCGTCACAGCGCAGTCGGCCGGCGTCATCACCACGCCGGGCGTCGCGTACTTGGCCAAGGCCGACGGTTTCGCCGCGGGTGTGATGATCTCGGCCTCGCACAATCCATATCAAGACAACGGGATCAAGGTTTTTGCGGGCTCGGGCTACAAGCTGCCGGACCAGATCGAACATCAGGTGGAGCAGGGCATCTTTGCGCTGGCTCGCGACGCTTCGTCGGTGCCCTCCGACGCGCCGCTCCGCGTGCCGCTCTCGTTGGAGGATTCTTTCCGCAAGCGCTACCTCGATTTTCTTGCCGGCCTGGTACCCCACAGCCTGAAGGGCGTGAAGATCGTGCTCGATTGCGCCAACGGCGCATCGTCCGTCATGGCTCCGGAACTCTTCCGGCGCTTGGGAGCCGAGGTGGCTGTGCTGAGCGCCGATCCCGATGGACGCAACATCAATCTCGATTGCGGATCGCTGCACATCGACCGCCTTTGCCGGCGCGTGCCGGAGGAGAAGGCCGCGCTCGGCGTGGCCTTCGACGGCGACGCCGACCGCTCTCTCTTTGTCACGGCGGCCGGCGAAGCGGTGAACGGCG
>CAZRND010000409.1:0-4763 GCA_964601345.1 uncultured Acidobacteriota bacterium
GGTCGCGGATGAATATGACGTTCTGCCGAACGTGCCGCGGATCGTTTCGGCCGGCTATACCGTGCCAGTTAGCGCGCCGGCCGCCACGCAGCAAGCCGCGCCGCTCACGCATCAGGATCATGACTCGGCTCCGCAGCCGATGCCCGATCAAAACTATCCGACATTCAAGCTCTCGGGTTTCAGCGATTTCAACTTCTCGGCCACGGATTCCGCTGGGACGAAGAGCGGCTTCAACGAGGGCCAGTTCATCCTGCACATCAGCTCGGCGCTCTCTCCGCGGGTGAGTTATTTCGGCGAGGTGAGCTTCACAGCCCGCACGGACGCCGGCCAAGGCTCGCCCACGGTCACCGGCTTCAACGCCGAAATCGAGCGGAGCATCATCCGCTTCGATCAGAGCGACTTCTTGAAGCTTTCCTTCGGCCGGTATCACACGCCGATCAATTACTGGAACACCGCGTTCCATCACGGCCAATGGCTGCAAACGTCGATCAGCCGTCCGGAGATGACACAGTTTGGCGGACGATTCATACCCGTTCACTTCGTCGGAGGACTCGTCGAGGGCGCGGTGCCCGCCGGCGGGTGGAATCTGCGCTACAACGGCGCAGTGGGGAACGTGCGCAACCCGAGCATCAGTCGCGGCGGAGACGCCGGCGACGTGAACAACAACCGCGCCTGGCTGGTGAATCTCTTCGTCAAGCCCGACAAACTCTTCGGCCTGCAAGCGGGCGGCTCGGTGTACCGCGACCTGGTGAGCTTGCCGAACGGACGCAACTATTACGAGTGGATCTCCTCCGGCCACATCGTGTGGAACAAGGAGAATCCCGAGATCATCGCCGAGGTCGCCAACATCAACCATCAAGAGGCGGGGAAATCGTTCAGCAGCAACAGCCAGGCGTATTACATCCAGCTCGCCTACCGCCTGCCCGCGACCTTGTCGTTGTGGAAGCCCTATTACCGCTTCGAGTACATTCACGCGCCCCGGACGGACGGCGTCTTCTCCGTACAGGGCTTCCCGAACCTGGCGGGCTCGCTCGTGGGCGTCCGCTATGACATTTCCAGTTACGCGGCCATCAAGGCGGAGTACCGCAACTTGCGGCGCCTTCCGGGATTGCCCCACATCAATGGCGCGTTTTTCCAGACCAGCTTTACTTTCTGAGGACAGAAAACATGCACTCGCTTCTATCGCGATTCCAGATTTTGGCCTTGGCTTTGTTCCTGCTGCTTCCGGCAGCCGGGGCCTTCGCCGCGGACGTGGCCATCATCGTCCATCCCGGAGTGTCGGTGGACGATCTCTCCTTCGCCGAAATGCGCAAAGTTCTGCTCGGCGATCGCCAGTATTGGACAACCGGTCTCCGGGTCACGCTGCTCATTCGCGCTCCCGTAGCGCGGGAACGCGACCTCATCTTGAAGCAGGTATACAAGATGACCGAAGCGCAGTATCGCCAATACTGGATCGGCAAGGTATTCCGCGCCGAAACGGCCGCCGGTCCCAAGATCGTCTACTCGAACGAAATGACCGCCGAGCTAGTGATCAACATTCCCGGATCCCTGGCCTTTGTGGACGCCGCGCAGGTGCCCAAGGGCGCGAAGGTGCTCAAGATCGATGGGCACTTGCCGGGAGACAAGGCTTATCCGCTTCGCTAGTGGCGTAGGTTTTCAACCTGCGCCCTTCCGTTTATGACCATCCGGCGCCGCCTCACGCTCTCGTTCCTGGCGATCCTGCTGCTCTTCGCCGTGAACCTGGTGGTCTATTTCTGGGGCAACCAGATCCGGCAATCGACGGTCGAGGACCTGCGGCGCGCCATCTCGCGGCAAGCGCTCATCGCCAACATCCGGCAGAACCTGAGCGACGTGCAGAAGCAGGTGACGCTGCTGAGCCAAGTGGCGACCGACGCAGGCGGACTGCCCACGGGAGGCGGACCCGGCGACGTGGCGCAGTTCGAGAGCCAGCTCGGCGCCATTCTGGGAACGATCCGCGAATTTCAGACGCTGTCGGACGCCGGGGCGCGCCCGAAGGTCGACGTCTTCGCCAAGACGTGTGCGGACCTGATTGCATCGTGGCGCATCTATTACGAGAGCTTCGGACCCAATCCTTCCAAGGCCATCACGGAACTTGCGGTGCGCGCCGATCCGCTCAGCCAGAGCGTGCTGCAACAACTCCTGCCGGAGTTGCAAAAAGCCGAGAACGCGCGCGTGGAATCGGCGAGCGCCAATTTCTATCGCGTGGCGCGTCTCACCGACCGCATCATCCTGCTGATCTTCCTGGTCTCGACCGTCGTCGCCGTAGCGGTGGCGTACCGGGTTTCGCGGCACCTCACGCGAGGTCTCAGCGAGCTGAAGGACGGCGCGGCGGCGATCGGCGGCGGGGACCTCGACCAGCGGATCGCGCTCGGCTCGAAGGACGAGCTCGGCGACCTGGCCCGCGCCTTCAACGACATGACCGGCAATCTCTCGACCGCGCGCACCGAGCTAACCGCTGCGAACGAGAAGGAGCGCAACAAGAGCGCCGAGCTCGAAAAGGCCATGGAGCAGCTTCGCAAGGCGCAAGGACAGCTCATCGTGCAGCAGAAGCTGGCCTCGCTCGGCTCGCTCACAGCCGGCATCGCGCACGAAATCAAGAACCCGCTCAACTTCGTCACGAACTTCGCGGAGGTCAGCGGCGAGATGGTCGACGAGATTCGCGAATCGATCAAGAGTCCGGAGGAGCTGGCCGCCGTCGAGGATCTGCTGGACGATCTTCAGCAGAACGTCGCCAAGATCAAAGAGCACGGCAAGCGGGCCGACAGCATCGTTCGCGGGATGCTGATGCATTCTCGCGGCCAGAGCGGCGAACGCGAAACCGCCGACATCAACGCCCTGCTCGCCGAGTACATCAATCTGGCGTACCACGGTATGCGGGCGCAGAACAGCAACTTCAACATTACGATCGAGACGCACTATGAAGAAGGGCTGGCCCCCGTCAGCGTGATTCCGAACGATCTCGGGCGCGTCTTCCTGAACATCGCCAACAACGCCTGCTTCGCCGCGCATGAGAAGAAACAGCAGGCCGGCGACGCCTTTGCCCCGACGCTTACGGCGAGCACCCGGTCCCTCGGAGAGAGTCTCGAGATCCGCATCCGCGACAATGGCAACGGCATCCCGGAGGAAATCCGCAACCGGATCTTCGAGCCCTTCTTCACGACCAAGCCGGCCGGATCGGGGACGGGACTCGGGCTTTCCATGAGCTACGACATCGTGGTCGAGGCGCACAAGGGAGCCATTCGCGTGGAATCCGAGCCCGGCAAATTTACGGAGTTCATCATTACTCTCCCCAAAGGGTAGAATAGAGAGCCTCAATGTCCTTCAAGATCCTCGTCGTTGACGATGAACCGGACCTCGAACTGCTGGTCCGCCAGAAGTTCCGGAAGAAAATCCGCGACGGCGAATTCGAATTCATCTTCGCGCTCAACGGCCAAGAGGCCCTGGAGAAGCTGAACGCCGACTCCAGCATCGGCATCGTGATGAGCGACATCAACATGCCGGTGATGGATGGTCTCACGCTGCTGACGCGCCTGGGCGACGTGAACCGCATCCTGAAGGCCGTGATCGTCTCGGCCTACGGAGACCTGCAGAACATCCGCACGGCGATGAACCGCGGCGCCTACGATTTTCTGACCAAGCCCATCGACTTCCAGGATTTCGAAGTCACCATCAACAAGACGATCAAGGAACTCGACACGATCCATCAGGGGGTGAAGGCCCGCGACCAGCTCGCGGCTATTCAGAACGAGCTATCGGTGGCCGCGCGGATTCAGGAGTCGATTCTTCCGTCACGCGAGAAGCCCTTCCCGGATCGCAAGGAATTTGAAGTGTATGGCGAGATGACTCCGGCGTTTCAGGTCGGCGGCGACTTCTACGACTACTTCCTGATCGACGAGAAGCGTCTTGGAATCGTCATCGGCGACGTTTCCGGCAAGGGCGTTCCGGCCGCGATCTTCATGGCTGTAAGCCAGACCTTGCTTCGAGCGACGGCGCTCCAGGGAACGGCGCCGAGCGATTGCCTGCAATACGTCAATGGGATTCTTGCACGGCAGAGCGATCCCAGCATGTTCGTAACCGTGTTCTACGCCATCCTGCACACGGACACCGGCGAGCTTGAATACTGCATCGGCGGACACAATCCGCCGTACGTACTCTCGCCGGGCAAGCCGATTCAGAGCCTGAATACGCCGGCCTGCATGGTGGTGGGCGTGATGGAGAATGCCCCTCCCTACGAAACGGGCCGGATCAAGCTCGCCCCGGGCGACAGCCTGCTGCTGTACACGGACGGCGTGAACGAAGCCCGCGATCCCGCTGACGAGGACTTTACCGACGAGCGTCTGGCTCAGATTCTGGAGAAATCGAATACCGCTTCGGCTCAGGAGCTGACGCAGCTCGTTCTTGCCGAAGTGGCAAGGTTCGCCGCCGGCGCGCGGCAGTCCGACGACATCACTTGCATGACGCTGAGGTACTTGGGAAAACGCTAGATCAAGTTCGGATGCTTCAAATGGAATCCGGAAGCATCCTGATAGGCCTTAGCCAGCGCTAACAACTCCGCTTCCCCGAACGGGCGCGCGTAGAACGTGATGCTTGTCGGCGTTCCGTTTTCACGAAATCCATTGGGCATCGCGATCGCCGGATAGCCCGCGCCGTTGGCCATGTTGAAGTGACGCTGCAGCGCGCCTTGGTTTGGCTGCGTGGGCGGACCGGGAGGCGGCGTCGGCGTCGAGCCGCCGCGCCCCGCG
>CAZRND010000410.1:0-4722 GCA_964601345.1 uncultured Acidobacteriota bacterium
TCGCCGCGGCGACCGGCAAGAAGGACATCGTATTGCCGGCCGAGACACTGCTCGCGTTCTCTTTGAAACAAGGTGTGAATATCGCGCGGTAATGGAGGATCACCATGGCTCTTGAACCAGACGGTCTCAATCAACCGAAGACTCCCGGGAGCGGTCAACCCGCTCCCGGGAAATCCGAACCGGGCGGCGGTTTTCAGATGTTGCAGGGAGTCATGATGACCCTCATGGCCGTCGCGCTCTTCGCCGTGGGGTATATGCAGGTGAACCTGCGGAACGACATCGATCGCGTGGACCGAGCCATCGCGGAATCCAGCCAAAAGCAGCAAGGCCGGATGGACGCGATGGAACAACGGGCCTCGAACCTGGAGCAGGACAGCTCCGACCTGCGCTCGCAGGGATCGACCGCCAGCAAGGCCATTCAGGATACTCAAAAGAGGCTGGCGCAGACCCGCAGTTCCACGGATAAGAAGATCGCTGACGCCAACGACAAGGCGGCGAAGCAGGTCTCCGAACTCTCCGACCGGCAGGAGGCGCGCCTGGGCACGATGCAGGGCAGCCTGGACGAAGCCCGGAGCAAGCTCGATACCGCCGTGGGAGATCTCGGCCAGCAGAGCGGCTTGATCGCGCACAATCGCGATGAGCTCGCCGATCTGAAGCGCCGGGGCGAACGCGACTACATCGAGTTCGATCTGAAGAAGGCCAAGGAGTACAAGCGCGTGGCCGATCTTTCGCTCAAGCTCAACAAGGCGGATCGCGGCCGGCAGCGCTACACGCTGGAAGTTCTCGTGGCCGACAAACGCCTCGAGAAGCGCGATAAGACGGCGCTCGAGCCGCTCCAGCTCTACATGCCCGGTAACCGCCGGATGGTGGAAATCGTGGTGTGGGATGTAAAACAAGGATCGCATTACCGGATACGTCAGCACTCCGAAGAGCTAAAGCAATCCCCTAAGGAGGTTGTATGAACCGGAATTTTCTGGCAACAACTGTTGGTCTCTTGATGTGCATTCCGTTGACCACGGCGCGCGCCGGCGACGCCACCAGCGATCGGCTGGCGGAGTCCGCCGCGGTGTTCGCCGAGGCGATGGACGCTCCCGACAAGTCCATCCCGCAGAGCTTCATGGACAAGTCGCAGTGTGTTGTGGTGGTACCCAACTTGAAGAAGGCTGCTTTGGTTGTCGGCGCGAAGTACGGCAAGGGATTCATCACCTGCCGCACGGCCAAGGGCTGGTCCGCTCCGGGCGCTGTCCGCATTGAAGGCGGCAGCCTGGGCTTCCAGATCGGCGGATCGGACTCCGACGTCATCCTGCTGGTGATGAACGAGCGGGGCGCAGACAAACTGCTGCGCAGCAAGTTCACGCTCGGCGGCGAAGGCGAAGTGGCGGCCGGCCCGGTGGGCCGCGACGCCCAGTTGCAGACCGACGTGTTGATGCGGGCTGAGATCATCTCCTGGTCGCGCACGCGCGGCATCTTCGCCGGAATCTCTCTCCAAGGCGCCACGCTGCGCCAGGACCTGGGCGACAACGAAGCCATGTACGGACGACGGCTCGAGAACCGTGACATCGTCACCGGAATGACGGAGCCGCCGCCGGCTGCCGGCAAGCTGATCGCTGCCTTGGATCGTCGGTCGCCGCGCCGCGCCGAGCAGTAACAGCGGTCGGGTAGGGCTTTCGCACGTGGAACGGAGGCCAAAATGCGACTGAACGTCCGTTTAGCGGCAGCGCTTCTTTTCACCCTGAGTCTGGTGACACTGGCTTTTGTGGATTTCGAGTCCGCCGGCGAGCAGCGCACGCAGGAATTGATTCTGCGTGCCCTGCTGCAGGCGTTTGTCATCACGCTTCTCTCGCTCTGCATCGTCCGCTGGTGCGTCGGCGGATCGGTGGCGAGGACCGTCGCGTGGTTGCGCGAGCTCCGCATGGGCCGGCATCATCTGCGTCCGGCCGCGGAAGATCCCGAATTGCTGGAACCCTTCGAAGCGGAGGTGAGCCAGTTCGCGCGCAGCCTCGAGGCGGCGCGTGCCGCGGCGGCCGAGGAGGCCCGCTTGCGCGATACCGCCGAGGCATTGTGGACGCCCGAGCGTCTGCGGGTCCATATCAATCGACGTCTCTCGGGCAGCCGCCTCTTCGTTCTCTCGAACCGCGAGCCGTACTCGCACGTCCGTCAAGGGAAGAACATCCAGGTAGTGGTGCCGCCGAGCGGCGTGGTGACGGCGATTGAGCCGATCCTGCGCGCTTGCGACGGCGTTTGGGTGGCGCACGGATCGGGCGACGCCGACCGCGAGACGGTGGATGAGTTCGATCGCTTGAGCGTTCCGCCTGAAGAGAGCCACGGCTACACGCTGCGGCGCGTCTGGCTCACGCCCGAGGAGGAGGCCGGTTATTACTTCGGGTTTGCCAACGAAGGCTTGTGGCCCTTGTGCCACATTGCCCACCAGCGCCCGACGTTCCGCCCCTCCGACTGGCAGCATTATCGCGCGGTGAATCAGAAATTCGCCGACGTGCTGCTCGAGGAGATGAAATACGACCGGGAGCCCGCCGTGCTCGTGCAGGACTATCACTTCGCGTTGGTGCCGCTCCTGGTGAAGGAGCAGCGCCCCGACGCGCGCGTCGCCATCTTCTGGCATATCCCGTGGCCGAATCCCGAAGCATTCGGCATCTGCCCGCAGCAGCGCGAATTGCTGGAAGGCTTGCTCGGCGCGGATCTCATCGGTTTTCACATCCGCGCGCACTGCTTGAATTTTCTCGAGACCGTGGACCGCGCTCTCGAGTCGCGCGTGGAGCTCGAGCGTTCGGCGGTGAATCGCAACGACCATCTCACGCTGGTCCATCCATTCCCGATCAGCATTCCGTTTCCGGACGGCCGGTCCGCCGATCCTTCGTTGGCGGAGCAACGCGCGGCGTTGCGAAAGGAACTGGGAACGGAGGCTGAGTTCATCGGCGTCGGCGTCGATCGCGTGGACTATACCAAGGGACTTCTGGAACGCCTTCGCGGCGTCGACGCGCTGTTGGAACAGCATCCGGAGTACCGCAAGCGGCTGGTCTTCGTGCAAGTCGGTGCGCCGAGCCGGATGCAGATTAGCGCGTACCAGAACCTCTTCGCCGAGGTGCACAAGGAATCGGAGCGCATCAACCAGCGCTGGCAGGAAGGACGCTGGCAGCCCATCCTGCTGCTCGATCGTTATCACACGCACGAGCAGATTGACCGGCTCTACCGCGCCGCGGACTTCTGCCTGGTGACGCCGCTGCACGACGGCATGAACCTGGTGGCCAAGGAGTTTGTGGCCGCGCGGCAGGACGAGGACGGCGTCCTGATTCTGAGCACCTTTACCGGCGCGAGCCGCGAACTGGTCGACGCCCTTCCCGTGAATCCTTACGATGCTATGGAACTGGCCGCGGCGATGCGGACGGCCATCGAAATGCCGCTGGAGGAGCGCCGCCAGCGGATGCGGCGCTTGCGTCGCGTGGTGCGCGAGAACAACGTGTATCGCTGGGCGGCGAGCCTCATCGCCGAGATGTCCGAGATCCGCGTGCCGAAGCGCGAGCGGCGTCCCATTGCGCTGGCGGAGACGGCATGAATCCACAATTCCTGTTCGATGCATGGCGAGCGGTCGCGGGGCGTCTGCGCGAAGCGTCCCGCCTCGCCCTGCTGCTCGACTTCGACGGCACGCTGACGCCGATCGCCCGTCGCGGGCGCGCGACTCTGGAGGACGAGCGGCGGCATTTGCTCAAGCGTATTGCGGCGCTGCGCCGCGTCAACGTCTGGATCGTCAGCGGGCGCCGGACAGAAGACATTCGCACCCGCATCGCCGTTCCCGGAGTGAAGGTTTTGGGCGTCTACGGCTGGCAAGTGCCCGCCAGCCGCAAGCGCGCCATGCAGCGACTCTATCGATCGACCGAGCGCCGGCTGCGTGGCGTTCCTGGCGTGTGGCTCGAAGACAAGGCGGCCTGCTTCGCCGTCCATCATCGCCACGCGGCGGATGCCATCCGCCGGCGGGCGCGACGGATGCTTCGCGAGGAAATGCCGGACGGCGTTGAGATTCTTAGGTCCAAGGGCGCTTGGGAAATCGCACCGCGCGGTTTTCGCGGCAAGGGTTCGACGGTGAGCCGCCTGCTGGCCGCCCAGCCGCCCGGAACGTTGCCGGTATTTGCCGGCGACGATTCGCTCGACGAGCCGGCATTCGCGGCGCTGCCCGATGCTGTGACCGTGCGCGTCGGCCCGGCGCGAAAAACAGCCGCCCGCTATTACGTTCGCAGCCCCCGAGAGATGTGGGAATTCCTGCGAAGGATCGAGGCGATCCGCTCATGAACCCAGCGCCGCCGTCCGCTCCGTTTGAATTCGCCACAGCGTCTTATCTCACTCGCATCAGCGCGGTGCGTGCCGACACGCTGGCGCAGCTTCGCGACGGATTGCGCGCGTCGAGCGAGGCGTCGATCTTCTACCACACCTTTCAGAGTCTCGGCCGCTTCCACTATCTGACCGAGGGATTCTCGAACGACTTCGCGCAGTGGGTGCTGGCGGGATGCAATCTTCCGGACCTGGCGGAGCGGCTTTCGGCGCTCGACATCCGCGAGTATCTCTCGCTGGCCGATTTGCGCGCCGATCTCTGGCGGCTTTGCGGCGACTACTGCCGCCTGCACCGGCGGGAGGCGCATCAGGAAGCTTTCGAGCCGTTCTACTTTTGCGAAAGCGTGGAGATTACCCTGCCGGTCGACCGGCGGGCGGCCC
>CAZRND010000411.1:0-4698 GCA_964601345.1 uncultured Acidobacteriota bacterium
ACCTTTCGATATGCTAATCGAACGACATGCTGGGGCCTGGGAATCCGATGAGCTGCCAGCCGAGCATGTCCACGTTGCCGCCGTGCATCGGATCGCAGAACATGCCTTCGATCACGTGCGCGCGGAGAAGCTCGAAGAACACGGTGCCTTCGATCTTGCGCAGCGCGGCATCTTGCGCGGGGGCGTCGAGCCGATCGAATCCCGCGAGCAGCTTCAAACCTTCGCGGTAGACCTCGCGAGGCGTCGCTTTGCCCTGGTATCCGAATTCCGGCGTGCGCTCTTCAAAGGGCGGCTGCGTGTACCGGTAGCGGTCGCGGCCGTAGGGACCGGCGAGCTGGCGGTCAATGTAGATGATGACGCCGGCCTCTTCGGCGCCGGGGCCGGACTCGTCGCTGGGAAAGATGCGTGCCGCGGCGGCTGCGATCAACAAAGCTTCGGCGCGCGTAAAAAAGCGCAGTGGAACCTTCACCGATGCGGCGAGGACGCGCTCGGGCTTCCGGTCGAGCGTATAAAAGAGCAGTCCGCCCACGCTACTCACGGTCAAGGTTAGGAATTCGCGGCGCTGCATCGCGTCATGATATAGCATTAGCGGCATGTTCAGGAAATTCATGCTCGCTCTGGCGCTCGCGCCGCTGGCGGCGTCTGCGCAAACGCGCATCACTACGCCTCAAGCAGAGTTCGGCTTCAACATCGGCGACGATTACCGGCTCGCGAATTACACGCAACTCACGGCGTACTGGCAGAAGCTGGCGCGCGAATCGAACCGGATGAAGTTGGTGGACATCGGCAAGACCGCCGAGGGGCGCACGCAATGGATGGCTATCGTCAGCTCGCCGGCCAACCTGAAGGATATCGAGAAGTATCGCCAGATCGCGCGCCGCCTGGCGACGGCCGAGATTCCGGAGGAGCAGGCGCGCGAGTTGGCCGCCGACGGCAAAGCGATCATATGGATCGACGGTGGCCTGCATGCGACGGAAGTCCTGGGCGCGCAGCAGTTGATCGAGCTGACTTACCAGATGGTGAGCCGGACGGATCGGGAGACCTTACGCTTCCTGGACGACGTGATTCTGCTCGGCGTCCCGGCAAATCCGGACGGCATGGAACTCGTCGCCAACTGGTATATGCGGGAGTCCGATCCGCAAAAACGCAGCATCGGGGGCGTGCCGCGCCTCTACCAGAAATATATCGGACACGACAACAATCGCGACAGCTACATGAGCACGCAGCCGGAAACGACGAACATGGGCCGGATTCTCTACACGGAATGGATCCCGCAGATCAGGTACAACCATCACCAGTCGGGACCGGCCGGGGCGGTCCTGTTCGCGCCGCCTTTTCGCGAGCCTTACAGCTATCGCTTCGATCCGCTGATGCTCACCGGGCTCGACGCGGCCGGCGCGGCGATGCACGACCGTTTTGCCGTCGAGGGCAAACCGGGGGCGACCGAGCGGACCGGCGCGCCCTATTCGAACTGGTTCAACGGCGGACTGCGCTCGACCGCCTGCTATCACAACATCCTGGGGCTCATCACCGAGACCATCGGGAATCCGACGCCGATCGAGATCCCGTTCTTTCCGCAGCGGCAGTTGATGACCTACGACAATCCCAACCCGATCGCGCCGCAAAAATGGCACTTCCGGCAGTCGATCGAATACTCCATCACGGCCGATCGCGCCGTGCTCGACTTCGCGTCGCGGAATCGCGAGCATCTGCTCTTCAATATCTATCGCATGGGCCGGAACTCGATCGAGCGAGGCGGCCGCGATAACTGGACGGTGCTACCGAAGCGCGTCGAGGCCGCCAAATCGTTCGAGGATTTTCGCAAAGGCGCCGACCGCGATCCGCGCGCTTACATTCTTTCGGCGAGCCAGCGGGATTTCCCGACCGCTATCAAGTTCGTTCACGCGCTGCAGAAAGCAGGCATCGTCGTTCAACGGGCCGCGCAGAGTTTCCAGGCGAACGGCAAGAGCTATCCGGCGGGATCGATCGTCATCAAGACGGCGCAGGCCTTCCGTCCGCACGTGCTCGACATGTTCGAGCCGCAGGACTATCCGAACAACTTTCAGTATCCCGGCGGCCCGCCGATCCCGCCTTACGACAACGCCGGTTGGACGCTGGCCTACCAGATGGGAATCGACTTCGACCGGATTCTCGATCCGTTCGATGGTCCCTTCGAGCGGGCGGAAGATCCCATTGCAATTCCTGCGGGCGCGGTGGAACAAACTTCGTCCGGCTGGGAGCTGGCGCTCGATACCAACGATGCTTACCGGGCGATCAACGAGATCGGTGGAGCAGCGTCCGCAGCGGGCGGCAAAGCGTACATTCCGGCGGCGTCTCGATCGGTCGTCGAGCGTTTGGCGCGAGAGACGGGGGTGAATTTCAAGGCGGCGTCGCAAATCCCGGGCAGCGCGCGTCCGATCCGCCAGCCGCGGATTGCGCTCGTAGACGTTTACGGAGGATCGATGCCGTCAGGCTGGACGCGATGGCTTTTCGAACAGTACAAGTTCAATTTCGAGGTGGTCTATCCGCAAGCGCTCGATTCCGCGGCGCTCGAATCGAAGTATGACGTGATCCTGTTGCCTTCGGGCGTCTACAGCGGACGCGCACCCAACCAGCCAGGCGCTGAAGCCATCCCTGAGGAGTTTCGCCCCTGGCTCGGAAGTATCTCGCCGGCTCGGACGCTACCTCGGCTGCGGCGATTCATCGAAAACGGCGGCGTGGTCATCGCGCTCGGCCCGTCCGCGCGTATCGGCGGCGATCTAGGACTGCCGATCACGAATCACATGGTGGAACGACTGCCGTCGGGCGAAGAGCGACCGCTGGCGCGTGAAAAATACTACATCCCCGGATCGGTGCTCCGAGCGAGCGTCAATACGAAGAGCGTGGCCACGCGAGGAATCCCGGCGGCCGTGGACATCTTCTTTGAAGAGAGCCCGGTGTTCCGGCTTCCGCCCGACGCCGCGAACCAGGGAATCACGCCGCTCGCTTGGTTTTCGGACGCGGCTCCTTTGCGCAGCGGGTGGGGATGGGGGCAGCACTACCTGCGCGGCGGCGTCATTGCCGCGGAAGCGCGCATCGGCAAAGGCCGCCTCTTCCTGTTCGGGCCGGAGATGACCTTCCGCGCGCAGCCGCACGGGACCTTCAAGTTCGTCTTTAACGCGATCTACTCAGCCGCTCTCGATTAACGCGTCGAGTTCCCCGCGCCCTCGGAGGGTTTCGTCGCCGCCTTCTTGATGTACTTGTCGTACCAAGCCAGGTAGCGCTCGTTGCGATCCTTCTGATAGCTCGGCCGCGAGATGCCGTGGTTCTCGTTCGGATAAATGATGAGCTGCGTGTCGATGCCCAGGCTGCGTAGCGCCTGGTACATCTGCTGGCCTCCCTGCACGGGAACGTTGAAGTCGCGCTCGCCGCCGAAGAAGATCGTCGGCGTCGTGATGCGGTCGGCGTGCAGGAACGGATAGGAAATCTTGATGTACGTGTCGAAATTCTTCCACGGCGGACCAATTTCGTAGTCGTACTGGATGATGTACTGATCGGTTCCGTAGAAGGCGACGGTGAAGGCCGTGCCCGCCCCGCTCGTCGCGGCCTTGAAGCGGCGGTCGCTGGCGATCATGTAATCGGTGAGGATGCCGCCATAGCTCCATCCGCCCACACCCAACTTGTCGGGATCGGCCACGCCCATCTTGATCACATGGTCGACGCCGGCTTGCAGGTCCTCCACTTCGTAGTGGCCCCAGTCGGCGGCGATGGCGCGCGAGTATTTCTGCCCGCGTCCGGCGCTGCCGCGATAGTTCACCGCGAGCACGGCGTAGCCGTTCGCGGCGAACATCTGACGCTCGGTGCTGAAGGAATGCGCGTCCTGACCGTTGGGTCCGCCGTGAATCCGCAGCAGCAGCGGGACCTTCGTGCCCGCGACGTAGCCGACTGGCTTGGTCAGTAGGCCGTGCACTTCGGTGCCGTCCTTGCTCTTGAAGCGCACCTCTTCCGTGGCGCCTAGCTCGATCTCAGCGAAGAGCTCGTCGTTCTGATGCGTGAGCTGTTCCAGCTTCCCGCTTCGTAGAGCGTAAACCTCGTTGTGCTTCGTGTCCGTGCCCGACATCACGACTGCGCACGATCCGGCGCTGTGCCGGGGGCCTAGCACGACCGGTTTGGCCACCACAGTTTCGGCGTGTCCTTCGCCGATCGGGACGCGCGTGCCATAGACCGACATGTCGTCGGTCACCGTCACGAAGATCGCCTTGCCGTCCGCGCTCCAGCGGGGAGCCGACACGCCGCGGTCGAGTTCTTCGGCAGCCTTCACTCGGATCGGCGCGGCAGAGCCGTCTGAAGCGACGATGTTCAGGTGCTCCATGCTGTAGGCGCCCCATTTCTTGTCATCGCCTTCGAGGAACGTGATCCACCTGCCGTCGGGACTCCACTCGGGACGCGAGCCACGGCCTCCGCGGCTGCCGGCGGGAGTCAACTGCTTGATCGCCGAGCCGGGTTTCGCGTCGGCTAGGTAGATCTGCGCGGAAGGATCGCGGTCCGGATCCTCGGCGTGATTGCTGGTGAACGCGATGCGCGTGCCGTCATGCGACCACGAGGGTCCGGACTCGTCCCACTTGCCTGTGGTAAGGCGCTCTTGCTTCTTGGTGGCGATGTCGAAAAGATAAATGTACGTGTGGCGTCCGGAGAGCAGGTAGCCTTGTCCATCCTGCT
>CAZRND010000412.1:0-4650 GCA_964601345.1 uncultured Acidobacteriota bacterium
AACGCGGCGCAATGGTTAACAGAAATCACGTCGGATCAGATCGTCTTACTCGGGGTGCGCGTGGATCCGAAAAAGGTCCTTCCGGCGGGATACGTAGCCAAGTAGTATACTTAGGTCGTCGGGGGTTCTGGGACGTTGATCTCGCTTGCGACCTTACTGAGCGTCTTGGCATTGGCGGAACCGAGCTATGTCCGCGACGTTCGTCCTATCCTCAACAAGAACTGCACCAGTTGCCACCAGCCGGCTGAAAAACAATCTGACCTCGACCTGACCACATTCGCGCGATTCAAAACCGGCGGCAAGCGCGGACCCGCATTCGTCGCGGGCGCGCCCGACCAGAGCCTGATCGTGCAATTCATCACCGGCGTGCAGAAGCCGTCGATGCCCTTCGGCATGTCGATGCTCGCGGCCGGCGACGTTGCCGTGATCCGCGATTGGATCAGCGCCGGCGCCAAAGACGACACGCCCGTCGAAGTCGAATCCTCGAAACCGACCGTGTACCACCAGCCTCCCGTCATCACGGCGTTGCGTTTCTCGCCCGACGGCAAGCTGCTCGCCGTGAGCGGCAATCGCGAAATCCTGATGCACCGCGCCGACGGCAGCGGTCTCGCCGCGCGCCTGCCTGGCAAGGCCGACCGCATTCTCTCGATCGCGTTTTCATCCGACGGCGGATTGATGGTGGCGGGCGGCGGATCGCCCGCGCGATTCGGCGAGGTCCAATTCTGGGATCCGCGCGCCGGTAAGCTTTTGAGGACCACTGAAACGACCAGCGACACGGTCTTTGGCGCGTCGCTCGCGCCTGACGGCTCGAAGGTCGCGGTGGGCTGCGTCGACAACACCGTGCGCGCCTTCGACACCGCTACCGGAAAAGAGCTGTACAAGATCGGCAGTCACGAGAACTGGGTTCTCGCGACCGTCTTCGGCCAGGACTCGAAGAGGCTCGTCTCGGTCAGCCGTGACCGCGCCGCGAAACTGATCGACGCCAACGCCGGGCAATTTCTCGAGAACGTGAACCAGATGCACGGCGAGCTCGCCGCGGTGGCCCGGCATCCGAAGGCCGACGAGATCGTGATCGGCGGTGAGGACCGCATTCCCTATCTTTACCTGATGGATCGTCCGCGCAACATGAAGGTCGGCGAGGATGCCACGCTGGTGCGCCAGCTCGCTCCGCAAGAAGGCGCGATCTTCGCGCTCGACTGGTCGCCGGACGGCAAGCGCGTGGCCGTGGCCGGCGCGGGAGCGAGCGTGAACCTATACGATCCTGAGACAGGCGCGTCGCTCGGCGCATGCAAAGGACACACCGCGGGAATCTACGCGGTGGCTTTCTCGCCCGACGGAGCGCATCTTGCAACCGGAGGCTTCGACGGCCAAGTGCGCTTGTACAAGTCCGTGGATTGCACGCTCGAAAAGAGTTTTGCCGCGGCGGGAGGGACGCAATGAAGAAGCTTCTCCTGCTGGCTGTGGCCGCCACCGCTCTCGAAGCCCAGCCCGCGATCACCGACCTTCAGCCGCGCGGCGCGCAAAAGGGCAAGCCCTTCACGCTTACGCTCGTCGGCCGGAATCTCGGCGAAGGCGTCAAGATCCGCTCGAACATGCCGGCGTCTTTCACGCTGCTCACTCCTGACCAGCCGCCGGGGATGATGCAGGTGGAAGGACGCTACGCCACATTCCTGGTCGAGCCGTCGAGCGATCTGGCCGTGGGCGTCTACGCCATCCGCGCCGCGAGCCCCGAAGGCATTTCGAATGTCCAGCTCTTCACCGTTGGCGCGTTCCCTGAATACACCGAGGACGAATCGCGCCCCGGCGCGCTCCCCAACACCAACGACTCGATCGAGACGGCGCAGGCGCTGCCGCCCGTGCCCTTCACGCTGAACGGCACACTCAAGGGACCGGAACGCGATCTGTACCGGCTCAGCGTCAAGGCGGGTGAGAAGCGCGTCATCGAAGTCGAGGCGAGGCGGTGCGGCTCGGCGATCGATCCGCTGCTCGAAGTCCTGGACGGCCGCGGAACGGTGATCGCCCGCAGCGAGGATGCGCCGCTCCTCGGACTCGACTCCCGCGTGGAAGTGATTTTTCCACGCGACGCGGACTATTACATCTCCATCCGCGATTCGCGTTTCTCGACCCAAACGGCCAATTTCTACCGCCTGAAAGTCGGTTCCTACTCCTACGCGAAGGAGATTTTCCCGCTCGGCGGACGTCGCGGTGAAGTGGTCGAGGCTATGCTCGGCGCGCAGAAAATCAAAGTCGATCTGACGAATGCCGGGCCGAACACGCGCCAGGTCTTCGTCAACCTGCCAGGAAGTCCCGCGCTGCCGACGCCCTTCGCCGTGGGAGACGACCCGGAAGTGACGTCCCCCTCCGACGAGCAATCCGTCCCCCTGACGATCAATGGCCGCTTGACGAAAGCCGGGCAGGTGGATCGCTACATGTTCGATGTGCCGGCGGGACGCGCCATGACTTTTCGCGTGCAGGCGCGCGAACTTGAAACGTCGAAGCTGATGGCTGTGGTCACGGTGCGCGACGAGAAAGGCAATGTCCTCGGACGGTCGGGTGACGAGCCTCTGGCCGATGATCTCTACAATGTGAATCAGAGCCGCACGGCCGGTGATCCGATCCTGCGTGTGCAAGCGCCGGATGGCGTGAATCGCGTCTCCGTCACCGTGGAAGACCTGGCGCTGCGCGGCGGCGCGGACTATGGATACCGCTTGAACGCGCGTCCCATCGGGCCGGATTTCCGGGTGCTCATCAATTCACCGTTCGTGAACGTCCCGGCGGGAGGAACGACAGCGGTAGCCGTCACCGTGCAACGGCAGGGGTTCGATGACGAAATCCAGTTGCGTGTTGCCAATGCCCCTCCCGGTCTTCACGTCGAGGGCGGATACGTCGTTGCCGGTCAGGTGGTGAAAGAAACGCCGCAAAACCGCAACAGCCGCGGTGTGCTGATCCTGACCGCCGACCCGGGAGTGAATCTCGAAGGGACCGAGTTGACCGTCGAGGGCGTGGCCAAGCTCGCCGATGGCTCGGAGAGGGTGCGCCGCGCCGAAGGGCCGGGCATGATCATCGGCGTGGCGGGGGCAAACGAGCAGGGCGCGGTCGACCGGCAGCGCGCGATCACTGCGCCGTGGCTGGGATACGAGCTCGTGACCGCGTCGACCAAGCCGCGGTCGGCCGCTCTCGAAGTCACGATGATCGACCGCAAGCGAATGGACGAGGGCGACGCCATCACGTTCCGCTGGAAGTGGACGCCGCGTGATCCGGCTCAGGCGTTTCCCAAAACCGTGGGAACGGAAATGGTCGGCGCGGCTGACATCCGCGTGATCGACATGCAGGCCGAGGCGAAGGATTCCTCGACCGGAACGTTTGTGATCACGACGACGAAGCTCACGCGGCCTTCGACCTACGACGTTTACATCACCGGCCGCATCACAGCCGGCGGTGAGCAGGAAGACATTGTTTCGCGCCCGATTTCGGTGCGCGTAGATGAGGCAAAATCGGTTCATGCGGAAACTGGTCCTCGTAATTAGTCTGGCCACGGCCACTGTGGCCGCGCAGGCCGCGCAAGAACGCGTCACGTTCCTGCGCGACGTCGCGCCCATTCTCAACAAGGTGGGATGCACCGCCGGCGCGTGCCACGGCGCAGCCAAGGGCAAGAACGGATTCAAGCTCTCGCTGCGCGGATACGATCCGCAATTCGACTACGAAGCGCTGCTCTACGATCTCTCCGGTCGCCGCTTCAACCGCGCCGAGCCGGCCGCCAGCCTGATGCTCGCCAAGCCCTCGCAGGAAGTCGCGCACGGCGGCGGACAGCGTTTCACGAAGGACTCCGACTACTACAAGACCATCTATAACTGGATCGCGCAGGGCGTGGTGTTCGGCGATCCTGCGAAAGACCTGATTGTCGAGATGCGCGCCGAGCCCCAGGAAATCCGCATGACGAAGCCCGGCGAGACGGCTTCTCTCAAGGTCGTGGTGCGCTATCCGGACAATCAACTGCGCGACGTGACGCGCGAGGCGATGATCGAATCGAACACGCCTGACGTCGCATCAGTGGAGGCGCCGGCCATCAAGGGCGAGCGCGCCGGCGAGGCGACGCTGCTGGTGCGATACCAGGGCAAGTTCTCGGCGATTCCTGTGACGGTTCTGAATCCCAAGCCGGGCTTCGCCTGGAAAGCGCTGCCGCAGTACAACTACATCGACCGCCTCGTTGACGCGAAACTCGAGCGTCTGCACATCCAGCCTTCGCCGCGCACCGACGATGCGACCTTCTTGCGCCGACTCTCGCTCGATCTCACGGGACGCCTGCCGTCGCCGGCTGTTGTCCGCGCTTTTATCGACGATCCGACGCCGTCGCGCCTCAAGCGCGGCAAGGCAATCGACAAGCTGATCGGCAGCCCGGAATTCGTGGACCACTGGGCGGTGAAGTGGGGCGACCTGCTGCAATCGAGCCGGAAATATCTCGGCGAGAAGGGCGCCTACGAGTTCCAGCAGTGGATTCGCGAGGCCATCGCCAGGAATCGTCCCTACGACAAGCTGGTGCGCGAGCTGCTCACGTCGCGCGGAAGCTCCTACGACAATCCGGCGGCGAATTTCTTCCGCGTCACGCGCGAGCCCAAGCCCGCCATGGAGAAGACCACGCAGGTCTTCCTC
>CAZRND010000413.1:0-4649 GCA_964601345.1 uncultured Acidobacteriota bacterium
ACGATCAGCTATCACGACCACAACGAGATGACGCGCGCGCCCGAGCTGATCCTGCGTCTCGAAGAGGGCGAGCACATCGCGCTGGTCTCGGACGCCGGCACGCCGGGCATTTCCGATCCCGGCCACCGGTTGATCGCCCTCTGCGTCCGTCACGGATTCGCCGTGGTGCCCGTGCCGGGAGCGTCTGCCTTTCTCGCCGCGCTCGCCGCCAGCGGATTGCCGACGCATCCGTTCCGCTTCGGCGGTTTCCTTCCCTCGAAGAAGAGCCAGCGGCGAAAAGAGCTCGGAGACCTCAAAGCCTCCGTCAAGACGCTCATCTTTTACGAAGCGCCGCATCGCATCATCGATACGCTCGACGACATTGCCGACATCATGGGCGACCGCCACGTCGTCGTGGCCCGCGAAGTTACCAAGATGCACGAAGAGTTTCTGCGCGGCCGCTGCCTCGATGTGCTGAAGACGCTGCGCCACCGGGGAAAAGTCCGCGGCGAGATTACGCTCTTGGTGGATCGTCCCGAGGAGGGAACGCCCGCCCCGCCCGCCGGCGTGACCCTGAAAGGGCGCGTCGAAGGATTGATGAAGGACAAGGGCATGAAGAAGATGGCCGCGCTGAAACTCGTCGCCAAGGAACGCGGCGTCTCGAAGCGCCAGGCTCTCGAGGAATTCGAGAAGGAATGACCGGCCGCACCATCGCGCATTACCGGGTCGGGGAAAAACTCGGCAGCGGCGGGATGGGCGTGGTCTACCGGGCCGAGGACACGCGGCTTGGCCGCAGCGTGGCGCTGAAATTTCTGCCCGCGGAGTTCTCCCGCGACCGCCTTGCTCTCGAACGCTTCCGCCGCGAGGCGCGCGCCGCTTCGGCGCTGAACCATCCGAACATCTGTACGATTTACGATATCGGTGAAGCGGACGGGCAGCACTTCATCGCCATGGAGCTGCTCGAAGGCCAGACGCTTGGAAGCCGGATCGGCGGCCGGCCGATGCCGATGGAGCAAGTCCTGGAGCTGGTTCTGCAGATCGCCGACGCCTTCGACGTGGCGCATGCCAAGGGGATCGTGCATCGCGACATCAAGCCGGCGAACCTTTTCGTCACGCCGCGAGGGCAAGCCAAGATCCTCGATTTCGGATTAGCGAAGGTCGGCGCCGAGGAGAAAGGAGTTTCCGTTGCTGAAACTGAGTCCGGGAACGCCCTCACCAATCCCGGCGCCGTTGTCGGTACGGTCGCCTACATGTCGCCGGAGCAGGTGCGCGGCGAGGAACTCGACGCGCGCAGCGACCTCTTCTCGCTCGCCGCGGTGGTCTACGAGATGGTGACCGGCCGGCGAGCCTTTGCCGGAAATACATCCGGCGTTGTGTCGAGCGAGATCCTGGAGAAAGCGCCCGCGCCGCCGCGCAGCGTGAATCCCGCGCTGACGCCGCGACTCGAAGATATCCTCGCCAAGGGACTCGAGAAGGACCGCAAGCTGCGCTACCAATCGGCCGCCGAACTGGCCGCCGACCTGAAGCGGATGAAGCGGGACAGCGAATCGGCAGTCATGGAAAAACGGCCGGCGATGCGGAAGCCGCACTGGGCGGCGGCGCTGGCGGCCCTCGCTCTCCTGGGCGTTGCCTGGTACTCCGCGTCCACCTGGCTGAAGCCTAGACCCGCGCCGCCCGCCGCGTCCGCGGAGCGGCTCTCGCTCGCCGTCCTGAAACTCAAGAATCTCAGCGGGGGAACGGAGAACGAATACTTCAGCGACGGCATGACCGAGGAAATCAACACCAAGCTCTCGCGCATGAAGGGCATGAAGGTTGCTTCACAGGCGTCCGTGGCCCGCTTGAAGGGATCGGATCCGAAGGAGATCGGAAAGGAACTGGGGGTCCGCTATGTTCTCGATGGAAGCGTCCGGCACGCCGGAAACCAGGTGCGCATCACCGTGCAGTTGATTGACGCGTCGAACGGCTTCCAGCTTTGGGCGGACGATTTTCAGGGCGACGTGAAAGACGTCTTCGGTCTGCAAGAGCAGACGGCGATGAAGATCGCCGAAGCGCTGAACGTGCATCTCAGTCCGCAGGAACAGAAGGCGGTGCTGCGGCGCTACACGAGCAATGCGGCAGCCTACGAAGCATATCTGCGCGGAAAGGCCCTGGTCGAATACTTCGACCGGCCCGAGAAGCTGGAAGCCGCGCGCCGCAATTTCGAACAAGCGTTGCGCTCCGACCCGGACTACACCCTGGCCTTGACGGGACTTTCCCGCGTCGAGTCTCAGTATTACCGCAGCGTTGATGGCGACCTGGCACACTTGAAGAAAGCGGAGGAGTTGTCGAAACGCGCGCTCGCTCTTGATCCGCAACTTGCGGAGGCCCATCTGGCGCTGGGGGAAGTCTACGGCATCCGGTACGATTACATACGGGGAGTGCAATTGTTCCGAGAGGCGGTCCGTCTGGACCCGGACAACGCTTACGCGTGGGACATGCTCTCCTGGGCGGCGGCGTACCTCCAGCCACCCGACGCGGCTGGTGCGGAAAACGCTGCCCGTGAAGCCATCCGTTTGCAACCTTCGCTTTTCGGGGCCCATTATCATCTCGGCCGCGCGCTCCTTCTGCAGAAACGCTTCCCGGAGGCTATCGCGGCGATGCAGCAGGCCAAGGAAATCAGTCCGGACTCCATTGCCGGCGACTCCGGCATCGCGCAAGTGTACCTGGCTCAGGGGAAGTACGATTCGGCGATCGCCTTGCTGCAAAAAACGCCGCGTATGACTACGATCTTTCGCGTCCAACTGGCAACCGCCTACGCGGGGCGCGGCGATAAAGCCAAGGCTCTCGCCGAACTCCAGACGTCCCTCGCCGCGGGCTATCGCGACTTTGCCGCGCTCGATGCCAGCGAGCCTCTCGCCTCCCTGCGCGGCGATCCAAAGTATCAGGAACTTCTCAACCGTTACCGGAAGTAGGTGATCTATGACATTCCTGGCGCTGTTCCTGTTTTCGTTTCTTCAGAGCGACGTCGCTCTTCAACCTTTCGCGCAGCATGTCCGCCAAGTGGAGGACGCCCTCAACTACCTGGGGCAGCCGCTGCCGCCGCAGGTACACCGGCAGATCAACGAAGCCGTCGCGCTGGCGGACGAGCGCGAGGCCGTGGCGCGAATCCAGAAACTGCTCGATCCCTACGTGCTGCTCACGGTGAACATCAACGCCGAGAGCCGCGTCAAGGTGACGCAGGGCGATGCCAAGCCGGAGCTGATGGAAGGCGGCATGCGGCAGTTCCTGGTGAAAGTTGAGAATGACGCGCACGTCACCGCCCCGCTGCGCGTGCAGAGCGACAATAGCGGGCCGACCTACCTGACGTCGCGCGGCGAGCCCGAGCCGAAAATGGAGCTGACCCAGCAGCAGGTGAAGGAACGCTGGGCCGGCATCGAGATCTACAGTCGACCGCCGATGCGGCCGCGGCTCTCTGGACTCGCCGTCGAATATCAGATTCTCGAAATCTACAGCCGCGATCGCGGGCAGCGATCCGCGAAGATCGCTTTCAACGTCGGGCAAGGCACGCAGGACATCGGCTTCCGCAACGATATCGTGGTGGTCTTCAACGCGCAGCCGGCGCGCGAGATCACGTTGCGCGTGAAGAACGAGAAGGGCGATCCGTCGATCGCCTCGTTCGTCATCAAGGACCGGCAGCAGCGTCTCTATCCGAATCCTTCAAAGCGCCTGGCGCCCGACTTCCCTTTCCAGCCGCAGGTCTATCGCGCCGACGGCGAGAAGGTGCTGCTGGCTGACGGCTATTACACGATGCAATATTCGGGAGGCCCGGAGTTTCTAACACGAACGACGGAATTCCCCGTGGACGCGGCGGCCAAGCGCGAGCTCTCCTTCCAGTTGCAGCGCTGGATCGATCCGTCGAAGTACGGATGGTGGTCGGGCGATCATCACGTGCACGCCGCGGGATGCTCGCACTACAAAAACCCGACCGAGGGCGTGCTGCCTGCCGACATGATGCGCCAGGTGCTCGGCGAGAACCTGAATATCGGCTCAGTGCTCACCTGGGGGCCATCGTGGTATTACCAGAAGCAATTCTTCAGCGCGGCCGATCACGCTCTCTCGCAGAAAGAGCGCGTGATGCACTACGACGTGGAGGTCTCAGGATTTCCGTCGAGCCACGCCGGACATCTGGTGCTGCTCGGCTTGAAGCAGGACGATTATCCGGGCACGAAGCGCATCGAGGAATGGCCCTCGTGGGACCTGCCGGTTCTGAAGTGGGGCAAGTCGCAGGGCGCGGTGGTGGGATTCTCGCACTCCGGCTGGGGCCTGGAGGTGCGCACAAACAAGCTGCCCAATTACGAGATGCCCGGATTCGACGGCATCGGCGCGAACGAATACATCGTGGACGTGACGCATCCGGGCGCCGTCGATTTCATCTCCACCGTCGATACACCGTCGGTGTGGGAGCTGAACATCTGGTATCACACGCTCAACGCCGGATTCCGCACGCGCATCAGCGGCGAGACGGACTTCCCGTGCATCTTCGACGAGAAAGTCGGCCTGGGCCGCAGCTACGTGAAGCTCGACAAGCTCAGCTATCCCGGTTGGATCGAAGGCATCCGCGCCGGACGGAACTACGGCAGCGACGGCAAGAGCCATCCAATCACCTTCCGCGTGAACGGCAAGGAAGGCGG
>CAZRND010000414.1:0-4646 GCA_964601345.1 uncultured Acidobacteriota bacterium
TGTCTTTGGTCGGGGGCGGGTTCCATTGGGGCGTGGGCTCGAAGTATCCCCGGTCGGCCGGCAGCAAGTTGTGCTTGACGACGTCCTCTTTAAGCGTCACGCCGAGGCCGGGCTTTTCGGGCACGGAGATAAAGCCTTTCTGGATAATGGGCCTCTCGATGCCGTTGACGAGGTCGCTCCACCAGGGCACGTCCACGGAGTGATTCTCGAGCACCAGGAAATTCTCGGTAGCCGCCGCGACGTGCACGTTGGCCATGCAGGAAACCGGGGTTCCGGCAAAGTGCATGGCCATCGGTACGCCTAATTCCTGCGCCGCGTCGCCGATCTTCTTGGTCTCGAGAATTCCGCCGGATGTCGCCAGGTCCGGGTGGATGATGTCCACGGCGTGAGCCTTGCATAGCTCGACAAACGGCTCCTTCAGATAAATGTCTTCGCCGGTGAGCACGGGAATGTCGACGGCGTCGGAGATTTTCTTCAGCAGGTCGGTGAATTGCCAGGGGATCATGTCCTCGAGCCAAGCCATGTTGTATTTCTCGAGCTCCTTGCCGAGGCGAATGCAACTGTTCACGCCGATATGTCCAAAGTGATCGGCGGAGAGCGGAACTTCCATGCCCACCTGCTCGCGAACCTGAGCGACGTACTCTCCCATCTTTTCCACGCCCTTGGGCGTGAGCTCGATGCCGGTGAACATATGGACGGTGCGGTCGCCGCCGCCGAGCGTCTGGCCCTGCGGGCGCGTGACGGCTCCAGGAATGTCGGCCACCAAGTCCACGCCGAGGTCCATCTTGAGCCAGGTGAAGCCCTGATCTTTGCGGGCTTTGAGACGCTGTCCGTAGACTTTGGGATCGGGCGACTCGGTGGTGTCGGCGTAGCAGCGGATCTTGTCGCGGAATTTGCCGCCGAGCATTTGGTAAATGGGAACGTTGTAGACCTTGCCGGCAATATCCCATAGCGCCATCTCGACGGCGCACACGCCGCCGCCTTGCCGGGCGTGCCCTCCGAATTGCTTGATCTTGCGGAAAATCTTGTCAATGTTGCAGGGATTTTCGTTGAGGATGCGGCTCTTGAGCATCAGGGCATAGTTTTTGCTCGCCCCGTCGCGCACCTCGCCGAGCCCGTAGACGCCCTGGTTGGTGTCAATGCGGATCAGCGGGCAGGTAAACGGCGCCCGCGTCACCACGGCCACGCGCAGGTCGGTAATCTTCAAGTCCGACGGCTTCGAGTTGGTGTTGACGTTCTGCGGGTAGGCCTCGAGGGTTTCCCCGGTCAGGAAGCCGGCCCCGGCTGCGCCGCCGAGGCCTTTCAGAAACGAGCGCCGTCCTTTTGTACGCATTCCCTGCTCCTCGTCGAAAATCAGAAATACAATTTCAAGCCAAGCTGCAACTGCCGCGGCGAGTTGAGCAAGTCGGCCGATGAAGTCAGGCGTCCGAAGGTTGCGCTCTGCAGCGACAGCGATCCGGTCCCGAAGCGAACGCGGTTGAACACATTGAAGGCTTCCGCGCGGAAATCCAGCTTGAACCGCTCGGTGAACGCGAAACTGCGGCCCAGCGACATGTTCTCGTTCAGATTCGGGAACTGGCGGAATTTCGGATTGTAACGCGTGGAGTTTCCAAAGCTGTTGCTGACTTGCGCCGGGAAGAACGAGGCCGGCTGCACGAAGCGATCGGACTGCGGATCGAAGCTGCTGCCGAATCCCCTCCAATTATCGTAAGTGGAGATGATCGGACGATTCGGGCCGGCGAACAATCCGGACGGAGTCGTCGTGGTCGTGGAAATCGAAAGCGGCTGCCCGCTCGCGTAGTAGTTTGCCGTGGTGAAAGTCCAACCGCCGAGCACCCAGGCTCCAGGGCCGCTCGTCAAATACGACTTGCCTTTCCCGAAGGGCAGTTCATACACGAGAGAGAGCTTGAAGTTGTGGGTGACATCGAATTGCCCGATGGACTTCTCCAGCCGGCGGTTGTACTGGTCCATCGCCTGCCCGCTGCCCCAATAGCTGTCGGAGTCGGTGAGGATCTTCGAGAAGACGTACGATGTCTGCACCAGAAGACCGTGCGCAGCGCGCCGCTCGAAGCGGACGATGGCGGCGTGGTAGGCGGAGTGCCCGCTGTGGTCCCCTCCCCCGGCGTAAGTGTCAACGCCGGCGTATTGCGGGAACGGACGCAGGGCGCGGCCGACCGTCGCGGCCGCGGCGCCCCATTCATTGAGGAAGTTGGCATAGGGCGCGGTAATGCCGGCGGCGACCGCGGCCGGAGAATTGAAAGCCTGCGTCAGGAGCGCCTGTCCATACTTCGCCAAGAGCGCTGGGTTGACCTGATCGTAATTGAGCAACTGCGTCTGCAGGTGAGATCCGATCATTCCGTTGTACGTCACCTCCACCAGCGAGGCAGGAGTGAGCTGGCGTTGAACGGAGAGGCTCCAGCTATTGTTCTCCGGCGGGCGTGTCGCTTCCTGTCCCTGCCACCAAGGGATGTTGTCCTTGTTGGCAAAGGACGGATCGATGAACGGGGGAATCGGGTAAGACGGGAAGCCGTCCTTCAGAATCGCATTCGGCAGGACGCCGGCCGTCCCGTTGTCGGGGATGGAATAAGTCTGCGTGAATCCGCGCTGGTGAGTCGAGCCCGTCACGGTGGTGATCGCGCCGAACGACCGGCCGTAACCGGCGCGGATCACCGTCTTGTCGTTCCAGCGGTAGGCGAAACTGATGCGCGGGCCAAATGCCCCGAAGTAAGAATCCGCGAGACTCCGCGATCCCTCGCGGCCCGTGCCCTCTCCCGCGTAGATCAACGCTCCCGGAATGTTATTGTCCCGCGGATTCGGACGCGTCGGAGAGAAATCGCTCCATCGGTCTTCGAGGCCCGTGGGCGGCAGCGTGGTTTCCCAGCGCAGGCCGAAATTCACCGTCAGCCGTTTGTTGACGCGCCAGTCGTCCTGGACGTATCCGGCGTAGTAGGGCCACTGCTGGCCGATGAAGCGAATGGTGTCAATTTGCCCCGAGTCCTCGTACCCCAGGAGGAACGACGCGAAGGGATTTCCGCCCGCGGTCGTGAAGTTGGTGTCGCCGGGCCGTCCCGTCTGTTTGAAATTGAACGTGGCGCAGCCGGCGATGCACTGCCGGCCGAATCCGTTGTAATGGCTGGCCTGGAACATGCCGCCAAACTTGATGGCGTGCGCGCCGTGCACCCAGGTGAAATCGTCATTGAAGGCGTACACGGTGTTCTCGCTGCCGTTGTTGGCGTCGCCGCCCCACGTGCTGTAGGAATTCGAATTGAAACGAATCTCCAGCAGGTTCTGGTCGCAGTCGGGAACGTTCCCCAGGCAGACCTTGTCCTTCCAGTGCGTGCCGCTCAAAATCGTCGCCTGGACCGGATCGTGGTTCTCGCGCCAGTTGTTGCCGCCGGCGTAGAAGTGATTCAGCTTGTTGGGACCCATGGTCCAATCCCAACTGAAGCGGACCACGTCGCTGAATCGCCGGAGGTCGTTGTAGTTGGCATAGTTGCCGGGAAGGAACGGCGGCCCGTCCGCTCCGGGTTGTTGACGCTGACGGTTATACCCGTAGTAACCGGAGATGCGATGCTTCTCGCTGAAGATATGGTCGCCCTTGACGCTCCACTTGGTGTTCGGGCTGATCTGCGTTCCGTTCGTCACCAGATAGTTGTTCAGAACGTAGGCCGCCTGTCCGGGCACGCTTCCGTTGTTCGGCTTCAGGGTTCCGCTTTGCGAATAGACGGCGAGAGCCGCGACGGATACCGGATCGAAGAGGCTCGACGGGATCTTGTTGTTCGGGAAAACCTGGCGCGTGTAGGTGCCGTCGGGGTTCTTGGCCTGGGTCACGGGGTTGTAGATAGGAATCTGTTTGCCGGCGCTGTCCACCCAGTTGCTGAAATCGCCTTGCAGCATTTCCGGCGTCGGAATCGTGAATGCCGATCCCGTCGCGCCGGCTCGATTGCGGAACGCTTCGAAGGCGGTAAAGAAGAATGTCTTGTTGCGGCCGTGATAGACCTTCGGAATGTACACCGGCCCGCCCACCGAGAAGCCGAAATCGTTCTGTTTATAGATGGGGATCGGTACGTTGCGGGCGTTGTTGAAGAAATTGTTGGCGTCGAAATCGGTGTTGCGCAGGAATTCGTAGGCCGTCCCATGGAGACTGTTGGTGCCGGACTTGGAGACAAAATTCATGACGCCGCCGCCGGCGTGGCCGTACTCGGCCTTGAAGCCGTTGGTCTCCACGGCAAATTCGCTGATCGCTTCGAGCGAAGGCGAGTTCACGATCACCCAGCTTTGGCTGAGCGCGCGAGTCGTGTTGGCGGAGACGCCGTCGAGGTTGGTTCCGTAGCTGGCCGCCTGGCCGCCGCCGAGGATGAATCCGTTGTCGCCGCCAAGCTGCTTGGCTTCGGGCGCCAGTTGAGCCAGATCGAACGGGCTGCGGATATTGCCCGAGACGACGACCGCGACCTTGTCCACCATCTGGTCGGTGATCGTGACGCCCGACTTGGCGTCCTCCGTCTGGAGCTGCAGCGCGGTGGCAGTGACTTCCACGGCCTGGGCCACCGAGCCCACGTCGAGAGTCACGTCCGAACGCACCGTACCCGAAGCGTTCAGCGCGATGCCGGCCCCCACGCCGGCGCGAAACCCCCCCTTCCCAGCGC
>CAZRND010000415.1:0-4630 GCA_964601345.1 uncultured Acidobacteriota bacterium
TTTCTGAGTCCGTCGGGGTCATTCACCTCGCGTGCAGCATGGCTCAGCGGTAACTCCTCCCGGCGGTGAAGTGCGGGGGCCTGTTCGCCTCCGGCGACCGCCTGAACCTGGTAGCCCTCGTCGTCCAGCACGCCGGTCATCGACTGGGTAATGCCGTTTTCGTCGTCCACAACCAATATTCGTCTTGGCATCCGGCCCCTAGACAGGTATCTCCACGATGAACCTCGCTCCGACCGGCCCGTTCTCTTCCACGCGCACCGAGCCGCGATGCTCCGACAGGATGCGGCTGACAATGGCCAGTCCGAGACCCGTGCCGCGCTTCTTGGTGGAGAAATGAGGGAGGAAGAGGCGCTCCTTCAGCTCGGGACTCACGCCCGGTCCCGTGTCGCTGACCACCACCTCGACAAATTCGCCCGCGCTCGAGGGCACGCGCGCCGTCGAGATCCGCAGCTCTTTGAGGAGCGAACTCTCCATGGCTTCGGCGGCGTTGTCCACCAGATTCACGATGACGCTCTTGAATTGCTCGCGGTCAACATTCACCGGCGGCAAATCCTGCGCTAAGTCCAGGTGAATGTCGATCCCGTCCAGGCGCCCGTCGAAAACGGCGATCGCGCCCTCAACGATGCCGTTCAGGTTGTCCGGCTCGAGATGCGCTTTCGGGAAGCGCGCCAATTGCGAGAATTCGCCGACCAGCGTCTTCAATGTGCCCACTTCCTGCTCGATCAGTGCCAGACAGTCCGCCACCACTTGGCGGGCGTCGGCTTGCTCTTCCAGCTTCCCGCCCTGCTGCAGCATGTCGATCCGCCGGCGGATGCGCTCCACCGAGAGCGTGATCGGCGTGAGCGGGTTCTTGATCTCGTGCGCCACGCGCTGGGCCACTTCGCGCCAGGCTTGCGCTTGCTGGGCATGGAGCAGGTCGCTCAGGTCCTCGATCACCACGATGTAGGCGATGTCGTTCGCGACCGTGCTTGGAGTCGCCTTGCTGCCGTGCAACGCCGACACCGTGACCGCGACGCTGAGCTGCTTTCCCATCGCGGTCAGCTCGAACTGGCCGCTCGCCAGTCCGCGGCGCAGAGAACGCCGCAGCAAGTGTTCGAGCTCGCGATGATCCTCCGGCCCCAGGAAGCCGCCCACGACGTCGCGGAGCGTGGCGCCGCGCGCGCGCTCTGCGCCGAACATCCGCTCGACCGCGGGATTGACACGCAGCACGCGGCGGTCGCGCGTCAGCGAGATCACCGGCGTGGGAATGCTTTCGAGGAGCGCCTCCGTCTCCCGCCGGCGCCGTTCCAGCTCCGCGCCCGATTCCTCGAGCTGCCGCATCATGTCGTTGAACGAGCGCACGAGCACGCCGAGCTCGTCATTGGCGTGCGTCCCGATGCGGTATCCCAGATTGCCGAGCGCGGCCTGATGCGTCCCCTCGGCGAGCGCCTCGATCGGCACGGTCACTTGTTTCGAGAGCTGGAGGGCCACCCACGTGGAGATGAAAAGAATCAGGATCGTCACCAGCGCCTGGATAGCTGTGTAGATAGATCGAACACTTTTGTTCTCGTAGTAAATACGGTCGTACGTCTCCTGCTCGCGGTTCACCTGCGCCAGCGTGGTCATCAAGCCTTCGGGAAGCTCGTTAGCGGCGATGATCCATCCGCTCGGATGCGGCACGCGGTTTGGATCGATCGGCATCACCGCCACGGCGTACGCGACCTTGTTTTTGGTCAACAGCCGGGTGAGGGGACGTCGCGCGCGGCGGTCTTCGAGCGGCAATTCCTTGGCCAGCGCCAACGCGGAGGGATACGCGCCCCAACTTTCATTGTTCACTTCAACGGCCAGGTAATCGACGACTTGACGCTTAGCCTCGAGTTCCAGAATCTGCTCCACCTTGTCGCGCTTCCCCGCGCGCAGCGTTTCACCCAGGGACGCGAGTGAAAGCGCGGCGGTATTCAATTCCGTATCTTTCATCGGGTAACTATTGATCTGGGCCACCATGTCGCGCGTTTGGCGCGTGACGGATGCGATCGGCAGCGTGAACCACCGGTTCAGCGTCCGGCTCGTAAGAACGTAGGAGAAATAATAGAGGAAGAAAACGGGCAGGAGCGAGAGCGCCAGCGCGCCAATCACCAGCTTCGTCTTGAATTTCGATCCGAGCTGGTTGGCGCGCCGTTCGAGGTAGAGTTTGAGAACGCTGCGCGTGAGAATGAAAGCAAAAACAAGAAAGGCCAGCGAGACCAGCGTGGCCAGGACGAAGAGCAAGAAAGTCTGCTCGGAATCGGTCGGCTGGATGCCGACGTTCAGGGAAACCTGCCAGAAAATCAGCACGGCCAGAACCGCTGAGAGCGTTCCGGCCACAATCAAAATCGTTTTCCGGCCCGTTGTTTCCGGCATGGTATACTAGATGTATAGGTTACATCCGAAGGGCCTCCGAACGAAAACTCAAATCGCTTGAAATACTCGCCGCGCGGCGCCGCACTCTGTGGCAGAGTCATTATCTATGTCTGCCATCGACGTTCGCGATCTGAAGAAGACCTATTCCGGAGGCGTGGAGGCGCTCAAGGGGCTCTCCTTCTCCGTAAAGCCGGGCGAGATCTTCGGACTGTTGGGACCGAACGGTGCGGGAAAGTCGACCACCGTAAGAATCATCGTCACGCTCTCGATGGCCAGCGCCGGGCAAGCGACCGTGGACGGGGTCGACGTCACATCGAATCCTCAGGAAGTGCGGCGGCGCATCGGCTATGTCTCGCAGAACACCACAGTCGACCTGCTCGCGACCGGACGCGAGAATCTGCGCTTGCAAGGCCATCTCTACGGCCACAGCGGCGCTGAACTCGACCAGCGCGTCGATGAGCTGCTGAAAATCTTCGACCTGGAAAGCGCCGCGAAACGCACCACGCAGACTTACTCGGGCGGCATGAAGCGCCGCCTCGACGTCGCCATGGGCCTGGTGCACCGTCCCAAAATCCTGGTGCTCGACGAGCCGACGACGGGACTCGATCCGGAGAGCCGGGCGGTCATGTGGCGCGAGCTCGAAAAACTGGCCAAGCAGGGCGGCATGACCATCCTCGTCACTACGCATTATCTCGACGAAGCCGACCGCCTCTGCGACCGCCTGGCCATTGTCGACGGCGGACGCATCGTCGCCGAAGGAACGCCGCGCGAACTGAAGGCCACGCTGCGCGGCGACCTGGTGCAGGTGGAGATCGCCGAGGGACACTCGGCCGACTCCGCGGCCGCCGTGTTGCGCGGCATCGCCGGCATTTCGCAGGTCATCGTCGAAGGACAGAATTGTTCGGCGCAGGCCGAGGAGGGAGCGCGCGTGATCCCCTCGTTGATCGGGGCGCTCGAAGCGGCGGGCTTGCCCGTGTCGCACGTCTCGATGAGCCGACCGTCGCTCGACGAAGTGTACCTGAGCATCACCGGGAAATCGTTTGAGAAGGCCGACGCAGCGGCGGCAAAGCCGGAAGGGGTGAAGCGATGAAGTTCATCGTCGACGTCCTCCATCTGTTAGGACGCCAGTGGCGCCTCACCATGCGCATGCCGATCTTTCTGGTCTTCTCGATCGTGCAGCCGATCATGTGGATGGTTCTGTTCAGCCAGCTCTTCAGCAAGGCCATGGCTGGGTTCGGTTCCAAGGGCTATGTGCAGTTTCTGGCGCCCGGGATCGCCATCATGTCATCGCTCTTTGGATCGAGCTACGCGGGCATGGGCATGCTTACCGACATCGACCGCGGCGTGCTCGACCGCATGCTGGCCACGCCCGTAACCCGAGTGGCGATCGTACTGGCGCGCGTGATCCACGTCGGCACGACCTCGATGATCCAAAGCCTCATGATTCTGGTGGTGGCGATGATCCTGGGGGCGCGTCCCGCGGGTCCCATCAGCTTTCTGGCCGTGCTCTTCGCCGGCGGCCTGCTGGGCAGCGGCATGGGCGGGGTGTCCCATTGCATCGCCATCCTGACGCGCAAGCAGGAGGCCATGTTCGCGGTGATGAACTTCCTCACCCTGCCGATGATTTATCTTTCCAGCACCATCATGGCCAAGAACCTGATGCCCAACTGGATGATGACCGCGAGCAAGGGGAATCCCGTGGACTGGGCGGTGAGCATCGCCCGCAACGGCTTCGAGGGCCGCGACTGGTCCTCTGTGGCCGTGCACGTCGCTGCGCTCATTGCCTTTACCGGAACGTTCACGATCCTTTCGGCCCTGGCCTTCCGGCGCTATCGGGCAACCATGTAGGGATTACGCTCGGGTCATTCTCGGCACTTGACCTTCCCTTGCAATGATTTATACTCAGAATCGCTGTACTTTCGGCAATCGGAGACTAGGGGAAAATGTCCGCGAGAATAGGCGACCTTCTCGTTAAAGAGAACCTGATCAGCAGCACCCAGTTGACGCAGGCCCTCGAGTTCCAGAAGAAGAACGGGGGACGGCTAGGGAGTTGCCTGGTGAAGCTGAACTTCGTCAGCGAAGAGGACGTCACCACGTTCCTCTCCCGCCAATACGGCGTTCCCTCCATCAACCTCGCCTACTTCGAGGTGGACCCGGAAATCCGCAAGCTGGTGCCCGAAGACACCGCGCGCCGCTATGAAGTGCTGCCGCTGAGCCGGGTCGGCTCCTCCCTGACCATCGCCATGGTGGA
>CAZRND010000416.1:0-4625 GCA_964601345.1 uncultured Acidobacteriota bacterium
TGTAGCCGCGCCCGCGCACCATGTACTCGCGTCCCGTGAACTCGAGCAGGCGCCCGCCTACATCGTCGTTGCCTTGGCGCACGGCTTCGACCACCTTGTTGATTGGGACCTTCAGCGACGCGAGCGCATTGGGGTCGATCTTGATTTGATACTGGCGAACGAATCCGCCGAGGGGCGCAACTTCGGCGACGCCGGGAACGCTTTGCAAGTGGAAGCGCAAGCTCCAGTCCTGCAGGCTGCGCAGTTCGGCGAGGTCGTGCTTGCCGGTTGTGTCGACCAGCGCGTATTGGAAAACCCAGCCAACGGCGGTCGCATCCGGTCCGAGTTCCACCTTAACCTCGGCGGGCAGACGCGCGGTGATCTTGCTCAGATACTCGAGGGTACGAGAGCGTGCCCAATAGGTGTCGGTCCCTTCTTCAAAGATGATGTAGACGTAGGAGTATCCGAAATCGGAGAAACCGCGAATCGCTTTGACGCGCGGCGCGCCGAGAAGCGCGGTCGCGATGGGATAAGTGACCTGCGCCTCGATGATGTCCGGGCTGCGGTCCCAGCGCGAGTACACGATGACTTGCGTGTCCGAAAGATCGGGCAGGGCATCAAGCGGGACGTGGCGGATGGCCCAATATCCGCCGAGCACCGCGGCGGCGACCAGCACGAAAACGATGAAGGGACTGCGCGCGGAGAAATCGATGATCCGGTTAATCACGGCGTAGACCTCCTGTTCACGGCCGACTTCAAGCGGCTCTCAGAATCGACCAGGAAATTTCCCGAGGTCACGACGCGATCGCCCGCGGCGAGCCCCTTGCGCACCGCGTACCAGCCCTCCACCTTGTCGTCGATTTCGACGGAGCGCGGCTCAAGGTTGCCGTTGCCGCGATCGACAAAGACGGTGTGCTCCTCGCCCGAATCGAGCACCGCCTCCTCGGGAACGGCGAGTTGTCGTCCGAGGTCCACGGTGAGCTCGATGTTGGCAAACATCTCCGGGCGCAACAGATGCTCGGGATTCGGGAACTCGAGCCGCACTTTCAGCGTGCGCGTCGTCGGGTCGAGCTCGGGATAGAGATAGGTCACCTTGCCGGTGAACGTCTTTCCGGGCGAGGACGCGAGCGTCATTCGCGCAGGCTGCCCGATGACGACCAGCGGAAACTCGTACTCGAACAGGTCCGCCACGACCCAGATGGTCGAGTGATCGGCGATCGAATACAGCTCCGTCTCGGGCGTGATGCGTTGTCCGGCATAGGCGTTGCGCGCGATAACGTATCCGGAGGACGGCGCGTAGATCGTCACCGCCTTGCGCGGACGGCCGCTATTCTCGATCTCGCGGATCTGCGCCTCGCTCACGTCCCACAACTCGAGGCGCTTCCGGGCCGCTGTGTAGAGAGAGGTCCCAGAAGCCGCGACGTCCGTGTAGGGACTCGCGGCCAATTGCTTCTGCGCGCGCGCGGCGAGCAGAAACTCCTGCTGCGTGGCGAAGAGCTCGGGGCTGTAGACGCTCACCAGAGCGTCGCCCTTGTTGACGAATTGCCCGGCGAAGTCGATGAAGACCTGCTCGATCCAGCCGTCGATCTTGCTGTGGATGCGCGCGATGTGCGTCTCATCGTGCATCACCTTGCCGGCGGCGCGGATGGTTCGCGTGAGACGGCGCATCTCGACATTGCCGTACTTCACGCCGATCAGCGCCTGCTTCTCGGCGGTGATGTGCAACCCGCCAGGCGCGGTTCCCGCTGTCGGAGCCTCGTCCGCGTAGACCGGCGCCATCTTCATGCCGCAGTCGGGCGCGAAGCCCGGCTTGTCGGACTTGTTCCACGGATGCATGGAGTCCACGTAGTAAAGAATCTTGCGCTCGGGCGGACGGACGCTCGGAACGGCACGCTGCCGCCAGTAGGCAATGCCGATCACGGCCAGCAGTACAACCAACAACAAAGGGATGATCTTTTTCATAACAACCTCAATCCGGTCGATTCCTCAAGGCGCGCGAGCGCCTTGTGGTAAGCGGCCAATTCTCCGTGCAGACTCAACTCGGTCTCGAGCACGGTCATGAAATTCGTAAGCAGAGTTAGAAAGTCCACCGCCCCGGTCTCGTATCCGGTCAGCGAGGATTCGAGCGTCAGAGTGGCTTGCGGAAGGACGCCCTTTTCGTAGAGATCGGCAAGTTGCAGCGCGGCTTTCACGGCAAGATAATCGGTCTTCACCTTCTGGTTCAGCATCTGCGCGTCCGCTTCGTACTGATGGCGCCACTCGCTCACGTTGCTGACCTTCTCCTGAACCTCGCTGCGCTGTTTGCGCCAGAAGTAGAGCGGCACCTTCACGTCGAGGCGGAACTCGTATTCCCCTGGAAGCCCGGCGTAGTTGTAGTAACCGCCCGTCGCGGAGAAATCGGGATAGTAGCCGCGCCGTGCCAGGTTAAGTCCGGCGATCGTGAAGTCGATCTCGTTACGATCGTGGCCGAGCAGCGGGGAATGTTCTTGTGCGGCGGCGAGCAATTCCTCCACACCTTGCGCGAGCGCGACTTTGGGAGAGGCCGCGGGCGTGCCCAGCGCCGATCCGGGAGCGCGGTTGAGCAGCGCGAGAATCTCTGCCCTTGCAACGCCCTCGTCGTTCTCTAGCTTGGCGAGCCGCACCATCAGGCGCGTCTGCTCGGTCTGGGCTTTCAATACGTCCTGCTGGGTGCCGCGACCCACCGTGTAGCGCGCCTCGGCAATCCGCGTGAACTTTTCGAGCAGGTCTTTATCGCGCGCGATCGTCTCGCGCACGTGGCCCAGGTACTCGAGCTGAAAGTACGCTTGCTTTAAGCGCGCCACGACGGCGAGCTTTGTCGACTCGTAGGCCTGGAAAGTCGCTTTGGCGTGGCTCGCGGCGCGCTCGCCGCTGAGCTTCAGCTTGCCGGGAAAAGGGAGGTCCTGCGTGAAGCTAATGCCCGCATTGCTATCCTTCTCGCGTCCAATCCCGGCGATTGGAAGCGGATTCGAAGTGCTGCGATAGCCGACCGCGACGTGCGGGTCGGGCAAAGAAGAATCGACGGACTTTCGCGCCTGCGCGGCCTCAAAGACCTTTTGGGCGACGAGGATCTCGCGGTTGTGAGCCAGCGCTTCGCTGACCAGATCGGCGAGCCGGGTTTCCTGCGCTCCCAAGGACGGAGCGAGGGCTAGAACAAATGCCAATACAAGCGTTTTCATAACATCCCTCTCGAATGCGGAATAAACGCACTACGGGCGAGAGAGGACTAAACGCGAAGGTTCAGAACGGGCGGGGAAGCAGGGAGCGGCAGTGCGGGAGCGTGAACATCGGAAATTGCGTCAGTCGCTGTGGACAGCTCAAAGCTGTGGGATACGTTCGGAGCGCTGAAAACAAACTGCCCGCTATGCAGTGTAGCCTGCGCGGGGCCGGGCTGGACGCTGGGGCAACAATCATCCGACTGCATGGGGCAATCCGGCATGAGGAACAGGCAGCAAGCCGTGATCGCCAGCAACATGATGCCGGGCGACAGGAGCGCCAGCGAAATTGCAACCGCACGCTTCATTGTTCTTATGATACCACGAACGCAAACATTCTTCCGGCGACGTGTATACTACCAGTCATGAGGCAGCCGCGAGGCGCCGCCACGCAAACCATCGCTACCTTGGTCGTCGACGACGAGCAACTCGCCCGCGACGAGGTTGCCTATCTTCTGAAAGCGCATCCGGAATTCGAGATCGTCGGGCAGGGACGCAACGGCCTTGAGGCGGTGAACCTGATCAAGGAGCTTGAGCCCGAGCTGGTCTTTCTCGACGTGCAGATGCCGGGGCTCGACGGACTGGGCGTGGTCCGCAAGCTGAGAGAAAAGAAAATCGCGCTGCCGCACATCATCTTCGCCACGGCGTATGAGCAGTACGCGGTGCAGGCGTTCGAAGTGAATGCCGTGGACTATCTGCTGAAGCCCTTCGACAAGGCGCGCCTGGCGAAGGCGCTTCAGCGGGCGCGGAAGCTCATCGAATCGTCGCAATCGCCGGGGGCGGAGAAGATCGAGGCGGTCATCGAGAGCCTGCAGCAGCCGCGTACAGCGAAGATCATCATCCGCGCGCAGAACCGCATGATGCTGGTGGATTCGCGCGACGTGGTCTTCGCGTCCATCGAGGACGGCATCATCACGGTCGTCTCGCGCGACCTTGAAGGGACATCGAACTACCACACGCTCGAAGAATTGCAGTCCTTTCTGCCGCAGGAGACGTTCTGGCGCGTGCACCGGTCGTATCTGGTGAATATCAACCGCATCAAGGAAGTGGTTCCCTGGTTCAAGAGTTCCTACCAACTTCGCATGGACGACAAGAAGCAGACCGAAATTCCCGTTAGCCGGGCGCAGACCAAACGCCTGCGTGAGCTGTTCGGGCTTTAGGTGTGGCGCGGGCGCCCTCGCCCGCGAATCGCCACAATCACTCCAGCAGCGTCAGGTTTTGTTAAGTGCCCTCGAGTCTCCAAGTCGACCGGACAGCCGGCGGATTGTCCTGAGCAAGCAAGCCGAGGGGACGCCCGCGCCTGCCATCGAAATTTTCGCCGGTGCTGGCGTAAGCGTCCTCGCTCGTGCTGCCCCCGGGGGAGGGGCGAAGGCGACCGGCTGGGGAGTTCGGCCGCCCAACGGGCTGCAATCA
>CAZRND010000417.1:0-4620 GCA_964601345.1 uncultured Acidobacteriota bacterium
ACCCCATCCTGGAAGAGAGCGATGCGGAACTCGAGGGCCCGTCGATAGAGGAGATTGCGGCAGGCGAGCGCGTCGCGGCAGATCGCGAAGTCACCGAAGCCCTCGATATTCAGACGGGCGAGCGAGAGCACGACTTTGACGCCGGAACAAAACCCGCCGATGGCGACGGGCATTTCGAGAGTTCCTTCGAGGCCGCTCCGGCGGAAGCGGTCGATGTCCCGGTGGACGGCGCGGCGCCGAAGGAGAAAGACTCCTTCGACGAAATCGACTTCGGAAGCTTCTTCGACGACTATCTCGATCCCGGCTACCGCAGTCCCGCGAGCGAGGACATCGAGAAGCCCTCGTTCGAGAATTTCCTTTCGACGCCGACGACGCTCACCGATCACTTGAACTGGCAGTTAAGCCTTTCGGGCGCCGCCGAATCGGTGCGCGACGCCGGCCGCTCTATCGTCGGCAACCTCGACGACGACGGCTACCTGAAAGCGGATCTCGCCGAGATCGCATCGGCCGGAGGGCACACCCAGGCGGACCTGGACGAAGCGCTGGCGCTGATCCAGCAGTACGATCCGCCCGGCGTGGCGGCGCGCGATCTGCGGGAGTGCCTGCTGATCCAGCTTCGCCAGATCGGGATGGAGGGGAGTTGCGTTTGGGAGGGGGTCGCGGATGACAGGACGCAGGTGGGGGGCGAGCAGAGCAAGGGACTCGCCAAGGCCCCGAACGCCACCATCCGGGCGATCGAAGAGGCGGGGGAGTTTCTCACGCGCCTGGATCCGCGTCCCGGCCTTCGCTACAACCGCGTGGAGCCCCGGTTGATCGAGCCCGACGTCTTCATTGTCAAGGTGGGCGACGAGTATCACGTGCGGCTGAACGAAGAGGACATGCCGCAATTGCGCATGAACCTCAGCTACCGGCGGCTGCTGCAGCGCGGCGCGGCCGACAAGGACGTCCGCGACTACATCAAGGATCGCTACAATTCGGCGATGCAGCTCATCAAGAATATCGAGCAGCGCAAGCAGACCATCCTGAAAGTCTGCCTGTCGATCGTGGCGCGCCAGCCGGAGTTTCTCGATCACGGCATCGACTGCCTGAAGCCGATGATGATCAAAGACGTAGCGGAGGAAGTGGGCGTGCATCCATCCACGGTCAGCCGCGCGGTGGCCAGCAAGTACGCGCACACGCCGCAGGGCGTCTTTGAATTGCGGTATTTCTTCTCCGAAGCCGTGAACGGGCCGCAGGGCGGCGACACTTCCCTGGTGGTCCTGAAACGCCGGGTCAAGAAAATGATTGAAGAGGAGGATGCGGCCCACCCATTAACCGACGAGCATATTACTCATATGTTGCAATCCCAGGGCATTCAAGTCACCCGGCGCACGGTCGCGAAGTATCGCGAGGACCTGATGATCCCCTCGACGCACCAGCGCCGAGTAAAAGCGTAAGCCAAGGCATAACACGGAGGCATCCATGAACATTCACTACACCGGACGGAATGTGGACGTCGTACCGGCGGTCCAGCATCAGGTTGAATCGCGTCTCCGCAAGCTGAAAAAGATTTTAGGACCCCGGCCCACCCTCGAGACTCACGTCATCCTGTGCCTCACGCGCCGTCAATACGACGTGGACATCACGGTGAACCTGCGCGACCACGCCATCGTCGGCAGCGCGGAGGGAATGGACCTCGGCCTGGCCCTCAAAGGCGCCCTGGACAATCTCGAACGTCAAGCCTTGAAGCATAAGGCGCGTCTGCGCGTCACCAAGCGCCGCATGCATCCGCAATCCGCGCGCTCGATCCGGACTCTGGCCGTGGCCTGAGGCAAGGCCTGAGTGAAAAAAGTCTGGCCCCTGCTGCTCGCTCCGTCCCTGGTCTTTCTGCTCACGGTAAGATGGTTCTGGACCCATAAACACATGAATCGCCTCGCGCAGGAAAGCAGCCCTTATCTGCTGCAGCACGCCTCGAATCCCGTCAACTGGCAGCCGTGGGACGAAGCCGCCTTTGCCCAGGCTCGCAAGGAGCAGAAGCCGATCTTTCTGTCGGTGGGCTACTCCACCTGCCACTGGTGCCACGTGATGGAACACGAATCGTTCGAAGACGCCGGCATCGCCGAGATTCTGAACAAGAATTTCATCGCCATCAAAGTGGACCGCGAGGAACGCCCGGACGTCGACCGCATCTACATGACCTTCGTGCAAGCCACGACCGGCAGCGGCGGGTGGCCGATGTCGGTGTTTCTCACGCCCGATCTCAAGCCCTTCATGGGCGGAACGTATTTCCCCAAGGAAGACCGCTTCGGCCGGCCGGGATTCCGCAGCGTGTTGTTGCGCATCGCTGACGCCTGGCAGCACGACCGCGAGCGCGTAGTGCAATCGGCCGGAGAGGTGATCGATTCGCTGCAAAAGATGATCCATGCCGGCTACGAGGATAGCCAGAGTCCCGACCGCGCCGTTCTGGACACGCTCTTCCATCGCCTGGCTGGAAACTACGACGGGCGCTACGGCGGATTCGGACGCGCGCCGAAATTCCCGCGTCCTTCCGTCTACAACTTCCTGTTGCGCTATCACGCTCGCACCGGCGATCAGAAGGCGCTGGAGATGACGTTGCACACGCTGCGCGCCATGGCCGCCGGAGGGATGCACGATCATCTGGGCGGCGGCTTCCACCGTTACTCCGTCGATCCCACGTGGCACGTCCCGCACTTCGAGAAGATGCTCTACGATCAGGCACAGCTCGCGGCTTCGTACATCGAGGCTTACCAGATCGTGCACGAGCCGTTCTACGCCGAGACGGCGCGCGACATTCTCGATTACGTCCTGCGCGACATGCGTAGTCCCGAAGGCGGATTCTATTCCGCCGAGGACGCCGATAGCCTCTTCGCGCACGGCCAGAAAGAACACGGCGAGGGCGCGTTCTACATATGGAGCGCGGGCGAGATCGCGAATCTGCTCGGGCCCGATGCCGCGGCCTTCAACGCCCACTACGGCGTCGTGGCGAACGGCAACGTCCCGACGGAATGGGACCAGCAGGGCGAATTCCGCGGGCGTAATATTCTGATCGAGCGAAAAGACGGCGACCGCGCGGCGCTGGCCGCGCCGCGGAAAAAACTATTCGACGCGCGCGCCAAGCGGCCGCGTCCCGGACTCGACGACAAGGTCCTGACGGCCTGGAACGGTCTGATGATCTCGGCCTTCGCGCGCGCCTCGCAAGCGCTTGACGCTCCCGAGTATCTGGCTGCGGCTGAAGGTGCCGCGCGCCTCATCAAGGAAAAGCTCTGCATAAACAAGCAGCTTCTGCGCCGGTACCGCAAGGGCCAGGCGGCGATCCCGGCGTTTGTGGATGACTACGCGTTCCTGATCGGCGGACTGCTCGATCTGTACGAGACGTCGTTCGATGTCTCGTGGCTGGCATGGGCCATCGAGCTGCAAGAGTCGCAGGATCGCCTCTTCTGGGATGCGCAGGCGGGTGGATATTACTCGACGAGCGGCGCAGATCCTTCGATTTTGCTGCGGATGCGCGAGGATTACGATGGCGCCGAGCCGTCGCCCAATTCCATTGCCGCGATGAACCTGCTGCGCCTCGCGCAGATCACGGATCGTAAAGATTGGCGCGAGAAGGCGGAAAAGACGCTGAGCGTCTTTTCCGGCCGCATGGAACAAGCTCCCGAAGCGCTGCCGCAGATGGCGGCGGCGATGGAATTTCATTTCTCGAAGCCGCGGCAGATCGTGGTGGCCGGCGCGCCTGGCGCGCCGGATACGCGCGAGTTGCTCGCCGAGGTCCACCGGCGCTTTCTGCCGAACAAGATTGTGCTCTTAGCCGATGGCGCCGCCGGACAGAAACAGCTCGGCCAATGGATCCCGGTCGTCGCCGGCATGTCGCGCAAAGACGGACGCGCCACGGCCTACGTCTGCGAAAACTACGTATGCCAGTTGCCGACGACGGACAAGTCCGTCGTGGCGCGTTTGCTCAATCCTTAGTGGATGTGACAGGTCGCCAGGCCGCGCTTTTCGAGATACTGCTGGTGGTAGTCCTCGGCGCGGTAGAACACGGTCGCCGGAGTGATCTCGGTGACGATCGGACGCTTGAAGCGACCGGACTTCGACAGAGCATCCTTCGAGGCTTGAGCCGTCGCCTGCTGTTCCGGCGTGTGATAGAAGACCGCCGAACGGTATTGCGTTCCGACGTCCGGCCCTTGCCGGTTGAGCGTGGTCGGATCGTGATTCTCCCAAAAGACCTTCAGCAGATCGTCGTACGAGACTTGGCCTGGATCGAAGGTCACTTCGACGACTTCGGCGTGGCCGGTCCGGTCGGTGCAGACGTCTTTGTAGGTGGGATTCTCCATCGATCCGCCCTCATATCCAACGGAGGTTGACAGGACGCCTTTGATCTGTCGAAAAGCCGCTTCCACGCCCCAGAAGCATCCGGCGCCAAACGTTGCTTTATTCATAATGAAGTAGTATAGCAGCTACGTATGACCGGCAAAACGGGCACGCTCTTCCTGGTGGGGACGCCGATCGGGAACCTCGAGGACATCACCTTGCGCGCGCTGCGCACGCTCAAGGAAGTGCGCCTGGTCGCGTGCGAGGATACGCGCCGCACGCAAATCCTTCTGCAGCGCTACCAAATCGATA
>CAZRND010000418.1:0-4597 GCA_964601345.1 uncultured Acidobacteriota bacterium
AGCACCGGGAATAGCACCGCCTCGCGCGCGACGTCACGGAGCATTCGTGACGCCAAAGTGCCCGGCCAATCCGGCTCCCCAGCCGCTGGACTTCGATCCCGCGCGACCAGCGCCTGTTCCACCGACGCGAGGTCGGCCGCTTGCGAGAAGCGCTCCTCGTCCACCGTGTATCCGGCATTCTCGAGCCAGGTGAGCCACTCCACGCGATCGAGCGACGAGAGTCCGATGTCCTCGCTGAGACGCGCGCCGGGGCGCAGGTGTTCGCCGGAATGTCCGAGGCGCTCGAGGAATCCGCGCCAATCGGACCCGCGCTGTGCCGCAAGGGGCGCCGGCGCTTGCCCCTGATTCACCCACGCCGCGATCGCCGTGCGCTGCAATTTCAGAGTCGTCAGCGTGCGAGGAAGCGACGGTTCGGGCCAGATCGAAAATCCGCGGATGCGCTGGTGCGGCTCGAGACGCTCGTTGGCATGCGCGACCGCGGCGGACATCTCCGCCTCGCCCGCGCCGGGCTGCGGCGCCAGCACAGCGTGTACCAGCGGACGGCTCTCGCTCTCACGCGCCACTATCGCCGCTTCGCGCACTGTTGGCTCCGCCAGCAGGACCTGCTCCACGTCGGCGGGAAAGACGTTGAGTCCTTCGGCGGTGACGATCATTTCCTTCTTGCGGCCCAGATAAGTGAGATTGCCTTCGGCGTCGAGCTTGCCGAGGTCGCCGGTGCGGAGCCAGCCGTCGGCTTGGCGCGATCCTTCGGGATTCCGGTAATAGCCAGGCGAAACGTTCGGTCCGTGCACCAGAATCTCGCCGTCTTCGGCGATGCGCATCTCGACGCCGGCCAGGCGCTTGCCGACCGAGCCGCGCCGAATCTTGAAGGGATGCGTGATGGTGATCGCCGGCGCGGTCTCCGTGAGCCCGTATCCCTGGATCACGGCGTACCCGAATTCGTTCCAGAGCCGCTCGACTTTTTCCGGGAGGGCCGCGCCGCCCACGACGAAGGTCCACATCTTCCATCCAAGCTCGCGATGCAACCGGCGATGCTTCCACCACCGGCGCAGGAGCGACATCCGCTCCCGCGGCCCGGACGTGGCGAGGGGCGCGGCCCACTCCCCCAGCGCCTCGAGCTGTTGCGGCACGCCGACCATCACGCTCACGCGCCGATCGCGGATCACGCGCGCCAGCTCCGACGGCGCTTGATTCTCGGGGAAGATGACGACTCCCTGCAAGAGTTGGGGAATGAACAGCGCCATCACCTGTCCGAAGAGATGGCTGAGCGGAATCAGATGCAGGAATCGCAGGGGACGAAATGGCGTCGCGAGCCATCGGTACTTCTCGATCTCCTGCTCCACCGGCTCGAGGTTCGCGAGCAGGTTGCCGTGCGTGATCATCACGCCGCGCGGCTCGGCCGTCGTCCCCGAGGTGTAGACAATTTCCGCAAGGGTATCGCGCGCGGCCTCCGCGGGACGCCAGCCGCCGGCGGCGGGCAGGGCGTCCAGCGCATCAAGCGAAAGTCGCGGCGTCTCAAGATCGGGCGGCAAGCGATCGAGCATCTCCGCATCGCCGATCACGAGAGACGCGCCGGTGTGCTCGGCCACGCGCCGCAAAAAGGACACGGAAAAGCCTGCGTCGATGGGAACGACGACCGCGCCCGCCAGAACGCATCCGTAAAACGACATCGCCCAGCGCGCCCCGGGCCGCGCCCACAAGATGACGCGCTCGCCCGGCAGGCCCCGCGCATGCAACCGCTCGCCGACCGCCAGCGACCGTTCCGCGACCTGCTCGTAGCTGTACGCGCGGGAGAGATACGCGCCCTGCTCGATGAACGCCGTCCGGCGGCCTCCTTGCGCCATCCGGAGGATGTATGTGGCTACGGTCTCATTCGGGAAGAGCACTGCCTCGGGTGCGCGAGACGAAATCAAAGTGCTCATTGTACTGAAAGAAGATCAGATCGACCGGCTCGTCGTAATGCACCTTCACCTCGAAGCCGCCCGACTCCAGAGGAGAAACGACCACATCGAAGTCACCCAGGTCGAGACCAAAGTTCTTGCCAAGCTCGATGATCCGTTTCTGAAGAACGCTGGCGCGCGGCCGCACGGCTTGCGATTCCACGTCGTCTTTGATCACGCGAGCGAATTCATAGCTTTGGATGTATGGTTTGGCCAGGCGAATACCCACGAAGCCCAGAGCCAGGAGGAGGACGGCCTTGACGATCCTAGTAACCATTCACTAACTCGGGTGATCCCGCTCATTGTAACAAGGAAAACAACGAGTCGGGAAAAAACTTGTGGTACCCTCTGAGGCGGATGCCGCCTGCAACTTCATGGACTTGCCAAGTTTGGTACCGCAAATGGAATCTGAAATGCTGTGTTAAGAATGCGCTAGGCTATGGCGCCGTTCGGATAGTTTTGTAAGTTGTTGGCAGCCTTATCATTGAATTGTTTTAACGACGCGAGTTGCTCTATGGCGAATGCCACAATGTGCAAGAGTTTTCATCAATTGAACCACTTAGGTGATCTAAGTCCAAGGGGGCCCAAGTGACTGGAGCTGAGCGGAGGATCCACCGCCGGTTCGATCTATCCCTTCCGGTAAAGGTGCGGGTGAAGACGCAGCAGGTAGCCGAAGTGGCAACGGCAACCAACGACATCAGTGCAAGGGGAATCTACTTCTCGATGTCCGGGGATTACGAACTGGGTTCGGAGTTGGAATGCGAAGTGACGCTGCCCCCGGAGCTGTGCCAGGGCAACGCCATCCAAGTGAAGTGTCGCGGCCGGATTGTGCGTGTGGAGCGGCGCGATACCGAGGGGAAGATAGGGGTTGCGGCGACGATCGAGGATTACGAGTTCGTCAAGACCGACTGAATTCTTAGCAACTTACTCGAGCTTGTAAAAACTCAGGGCGCTGTCGCCCTGCTCCAGCAGCCGTACGCGCCGGAGCCTGGTCCGCAGATGGGCCGTCAAGGGTTCCGGATCGGGGGTCGGCAATCGCCGGTCGTGCTCGGCGATGACCAAACTCTGCACATCCACCAAAGGAAGCGATTCGAGAAGGCCGAGGGTGTGCTGATATTCAGCGAGCTCCCGGTAGGGCGGATCCACGAAAACAAAGCTCGGCATGGCGCGACGCGATGAACCTGCGGGCGCCTCGATACAGAGTCCTTCGCGAGCCAGCCGGCGCAGGCCATGCTCGACGGCGCCGTTGAAAACGCGCGTGCGGTCGTCGACGCCGAGCGAGGCGATGTTGTCGTCGAGGATGCGCAGCGATCCGTGAGCCTGCTCGATGAAGATGGCTTGCGACGCGCCGCGGCTGAGCGCCTCGAGACCCACGGCGCCGGTTCCCGCATAGCAATCGAGCCAGATCGATCCCTGCACCGATTCACCGAGCACATCGAAGAGCGTTTCGCGCAGCTTGTCCGACGTGGGACGAAGCGCGTCCCCAGGGGGTTTCAGGCGTCGACTGCGGAACTCGCCGGCAATGATGCGCATGAGTCTAGACCGTTCCGAAATAGCCTAGCACAATCGGGACTTGTCAAATGTTTTCGCGGATTCTATCCCACCTGAACGAGTCCGTAGCGGCGAGACCAGTGTTCCTTGACGTAACGAACCAGGGCGACGAGCTCTTCCTGCGCCGGCGGATGCTCGATGAATTGTTGCGCTTCGCGCCGCGCGAGCTCGAGCAGCTCGGCGTCGCGCAGCAGGTCGGCGACGCGGAAGGCGGGCAATCCCGACTGGCGCGTGCCGAAAAATTCGCCGGGCCCGCGCAAGCGCAGATCGGTTTCGGCGATGCGGAATCCGTCGCCGGTCTCGCGCATGATGGCGATGCGCGCGCGGCCTTCCTCGGTCAGTGTTCCGGCCGTCACCAGAATGCAGAACGACTGCTCCGCGCCGCGCCCTACGCGTCCGCGCAACTGGTGCAGTTGCGCCAGGCCGAAGCGCTCGGCGTGCTCGATCACCATCACGGTGGCGTTCGAAACGTCCACGCCGACTTCGACCACGGTCGTGGCTACGAGGATCTGAATTTGCCCCGACTGGAAACCGGCCATCGTTTCTTCTTTCTCGGCGGCGGGCAGGCGTCCGTGCAGCAGACCGACGCGAAATTCCGGAAAGATTTCTTTGCTCAAGCGGCGATACATGGCGATGGCGCTCTTCAAGTCCTGCTTTTCGGATTCCTCGACCACCGGATAAATGATGTAGGCCTGGCGTCCGGCGCCGACGTGCCCGCGCACGAAGTCATAGACCTGCTCGGAGCGCTCTTCGCGGACATGCCGCGTATGGATCGGCTTCCTTCCCGGCGGAAGTTCGTCGAGGGTCGAGACTTCGAGATCGCCGAACAGCGTCAGCGCCAAAGTCCGCGGGATCGGCGTTGCCGTCATCACCAGCACGTCGGGCCAGCGGCCTTTGCGCATCAGTTGCAGGCGCTGGCGCACGCCGAAGCGATGCTGCTCGTCGACGACTACGAGTCCGAGCGACTGAAACTCCACGTCCTCTTCGAGCAGCGCGTGCGTGCCGACCACGATCTTCACCAATCCTCCGCGGACCAGCCGCTTGATCCGCTGCTTTTCCTGAGGAGCGAGCGAACTCGCCAGCATCGCGACCTGATATCCAAGCGG
>CAZRND010000419.1:0-4594 GCA_964601345.1 uncultured Acidobacteriota bacterium
GCCGCGGCAGCAGGGCCTCCCCCGGCTCCTGCCCTCTTCCTTGTCGACGCCGATCGAGTCGCTCCCGCTGCCGGACAGGGACGGCTGAATGTGAGCTTGCGGATGTATCTCGATCCGAAGGAAGAGTTCAAACAGATCTTCAACGAGGGCTGGCGCAATCAGCGCGACTACCTCTACGTCCCCAACATGCATGGCGCCGACTGGCCCAAGATGAAAGAGATGTACGGGCAGTTGCTTCCGTACGCCAACCATCGCGCGGACCTGAACTACTTGCTCGACAACATGGGTTCGGAGATTGCGATCGGCCACTCCTATGTGCGTGGCGGCGACATGCCCACGCTGCCTCTCTCTCCGGGCGGCCTGCTCGGCGCGGACTTCGCGATCGAGAGCGGGCGCTACAAGATCACGCGCATTTACGACAACGAGAGCTGGAATCCAGAGCTGCGCGCGCCGCTCGCCGAGCCCGGCGTCAGCGTGTCAGTAGGCGATTTCATTGTGGCGATCAACGGAAGCGAGCTGAAGGCGCCCGACAACATTTATCGCCTTCTCGATGGGACCGCGACGCATCAGACTGTGCTTGCCGTCAACAACCGTCCAGCGCTTGAGGGCGCGCGCCAGGTCACCGTGGTTCCCGTTGCCAGCGAGCAAGCCCTGCGCACCCGCGCATGGGTCGAGGCCAATCGCCGGACGGTGGACAAACTTTCGGAAGGCAAGCTGGCCTACGTCTATCTGCCGAATACGGGCCAGCCCGGCTACACCAGCTTCAATCGCTACTACTTCGCGCAGCAGGAGAAGCAGGGAGCCATTATCGACGAGCGATATAACGGCGGCGGCTCCGCTGCGGACTACATCATTGATTTGCTGCAGCGCGACTTCGACGGCTACTTCAACAATGTCGCCGGGGACCGCTATCCGTTCACCAGTCCGTCGGCGGGCATATGGGGTCCGAAGGTCATGATCATTAACGAAATGGCGGGCTCGGGCGGCGACCTCATGCCGTGGATGTTCAAGCATCGCAAGATCGGTCTGCTAGTGGGCAAACGCACCTGGGGCGGATTGGTCCACACCGCCGATACGCCGACGTTCGTGGACGGCGGATCGATGATCGCGCCGCGCGGCGGATTCTTCACGCGCGACGGGAAGTGGGCCGTCGAGAACGAGGGCACCGCGCCCGATATCGACGTCGAGAACTGGCCGAAGGACGTGATCGCCGGACACGACGCGCAACTCGAGCGCGCCGTGCAAGAGGGATTGCGGATGCTAAAAGAGAAGCCGGTGCAGCGGCTGAGCGCGGAACCCGCGCCGCCGACCTGGGGACAGCGGAAACCGCCTGCGAAGTAGAGTTAAGGCTTGTCGAACGTTACTGCCGATTCGGTAGAGAACTTGCGGTAATTGCGGAAGGCGATCACGTTGCGCGTGCAGGTGCTGCCGTTCATGCAGCCGATGTTCTCGCTCGCCGCGGGTAGCAGATACGACGCGCCGCCAATACGGAAATAAGCATAGTTGAGAGCTATTTCTGCCCGGGTGAAGGGGAACTCCCGCGGGATCGTGGTTGTCCGCTGCTCGATACGCAGGACGCGGCGCGTCTCCTTGTCGATCCAGACGGCGCCTTCGAACGCAGGGCTATAGCGACGCTGGTCGGGCGAGACCAGCACCCAGTGGGAGTGCGGCTGCGTCACCGTAAAGTCATAGACAATCGCGGTGCGGGACGCGATGCTCTCCTCGCCGCGCCGCTTGAACCCTGCCTGCGTCGCCGGCGAGAGCAGGTCTTCGAGGGTCGTCGTGAATTCACCCGTCGTCTAGGCGCCGGTTCGCTCGATGGGCCGGTTGGCGGGTGATCCATTGATCTTAACGTTCCGGTACTCTTCCGAACCGTTCACGCTCGCCACTTCGGCGGTAACAACGTCGATCGTCTGCCAGTGTCCCGAAAACGTTGGGCTGAAGTACCGGGTCGTCTCCTGGTTGACGAGAAAACTCGGCAGGCCCTCGGTGAATGTCGCGGCGGCGGTGCGAGCGTCGGCGATGATCTGTTCGTCGGAATTTCCGGAGAACGTGCGGATCTCCGTCGGCCCGGCGGGGGATTCTTCGGGCACGTTTGCGTGCGGCGGGGATTCTCTCGCCAGCACGGGTCGGTCGTCATCCGGCCCGCCTCGCTGATCGGTCACGGTGCGCGGCTTGCCGAAGTCCTCCGCGTGCGGTTCGCGGATCGCCCCACCATCCACGGGCTGCTCGGCGGCGACGCGCTCATCAGAGGTCGCGTTGCGCAGCAGAACGACACGGATCGCCGTCTCTTCGTCGTCGGGATTCACCATCACCGAGATTTGGTCGCCGGCGCGGAGCAGGGAATCGCGAATTTGCTCGCCCGCTTTGTTGCGAAACTGCGTCTTCGCCAGCAAGCGGAATCTGAGAATGCGTTGCCGTGCAATTTGCAGGAGCAGGTCTTTATCGCCGAGCTTCCGCAGCGTCCCATCCACCGGCGCGAGCGTGCGCGATTCCTCGCCCGGCTTCTTGTCTTTCGGTTGGCGTTTGGGAAGCGTGATCGGAGGAATCTGAACTCCAACTCCAGGATATCGTCCCCCCGGATAAGTGCCGGGCGGATAAGTTCCCGGCGGATACGTGTCGGGCGGATATTGTCCCGGAGGATACTGCCCCGGCGGATATTGAGTGGGCGAACTCTGGGCCGCGGCTAGCGCCGCGAGCAGCAGCAATGCGGACCTGGCAAGAAGCCGCATGAGCGTTATTCTAGCATGCAAGTCTACTGATCCTTGCGATCGGTCAACAGTCTCTTACCGGGCTCTTCAGGGCAGCTTCGGGCAGGAATGGACAGGAACAGCTCGGTTCGCCCGTCCCCGGGCAAGATGCGAACCCGATTTGACTTCAGCCTCGCGCCGGGTCCGACGCTTCGCTCGGTCGCGTACTGGCAAATCAGTTCGGCTTCTACGTCGTAGGATTCATCCGGAAGGATCGTCAGATCGACGACGCTCGACTCCATGTCCGGCTGCCTGGTGTGCGACATAGCCTTTGGATTGGCGATTCCTTTCGCGTTGACAAAGACAAGGTCGTGGATCAGACGTCCATCCGCCCATGTAATGCGAACCGTCAGATGGCGAGGAGTGAATTGGCTGCTTAGGTGAATGTCTATGTCGCTGATTTGTTCGCCTCCGCGAAGAGTGATGGCCTTGGCGGATGCACGGTCTTGGACACCTGGATAAAAAGTCCTCGCGTAGGGGAAGTCGGGATTTCGTGAGTCTTCCGGATTCACCAGAATGAGATAGTCACCCGGCGGGAGGTGCACAAATTTGAAAAACCCTTCCTTGCCCTGACTTTCCGAATACAGTTGCATTCGCTTCGGCATTCCAATGGTGTCTCTCGGCACGATGTATGCAAGAGCATTCGGTACTAAACGATTCAACGAATCGAGAACCCTGCCTTGAATCGATCCACTAGCGAAAACCTCGATGTTGTGCTCTTGACAGGCTCCTGCCTTCAGTTCGAGAGGCAGCAACGCCCTGTCGCTTCCAATAAACCAGGAGAGCGTGGTTGCAGGCGGTAGATCTGGAAGGAATTCATACTTTCCCGATGGCAGGTCGTAAAACGAGTAGAGGCCTTCTGCGTCCGCACGGGTTTCGTAGACGACTCCGTCCACTTTAACGCGGACGACTACATTCGCGAGAGGTTTTCGAGGGCGAGTGCCTAGGTCGCCTTCAAAATTCCGATCCCGTTGAGCGATTTGTCCGGCGAGAGACGGCGCTTTCCGGCCTTGACGTGTTTGCCTAAGGACCTGAAGCGCTACACCGGCGAAGTCGATCTTTCGAGTGGAACTACATATGCCGACATGAATCAGTCGATCCTTTCCAACGAACGCTGCAACCAGGTACACTTCGCCGGGTTTGAACGGAATTCCGCAATCGCCACCGCCGCTGCCCGTTAACACTTCAACCTCGTTTGTATCGGTAGGAAGTCCGCCAAAGGATTCGTCCACCCTAATGCGGGCCTTTCGGCTACTCAGAAACGAGTCGTCGTCCACTCGGGGCAGGTCCGTTACCGAGAGAACCGTGCCCAGAAAAACAGGGCTTTCCTTGCCGCCCAGTCCGGGACACCCACCGGAACTAAAGCAAGAGCATGCGTAGGCGAAAGAATTCAGTACGAGAATGGGAAAGAATAATTTCGCCAGCAGGCGAGCTGTCATTAGGTGAATTTTACCACCAATCCTGGCTGGTGGCCGCTGCGCCCCGGTTGAAGGACTATTGCGGGATGCGCTGGACCTCGACGGCCGTTCCGTAGGCCGGCACTTCGGTGACGCCCTGCATCACTTCGTTGGCGTCGTAGCGCATGGCGATCACGGCGTTGGCGCCGCGCTCGGAGGCGTGCTGCAGCATCAGGTCGAGCGCTTCTTCGCGCGTCTTCTCGCACAGTTCGGTGAAGAGGCTGATGTTGCCACCTACGAGTGTCTGCAGGCCCGCGCCGATGGTTCCAAAAATGCTGCGCGACCGAACCGTGATCCCGCGGACCAGCTCCAGCGAACGGGTTATCAGGTAGCCGGGGATCCTGTTTCGAGTGATTACACATGGCTGATTTATTCCCACTGGATTTC
>CAZRND010000420.1:0-4584 GCA_964601345.1 uncultured Acidobacteriota bacterium
GTTCCTCGAGTTTCTCAGGATTCGCCGCCACCAGCACGAGCTCGCCCGATTCGGTGAGGACAATAATGTTGCTGCCGGCGAGCAGGATCTGGCCGTAACCGTAACGGCCGCCCTTCCACTTCAATTCTCCCGTTGCGGCGTCGATGCAGGCGAAGATTCCCTCATCGAGGCCGTAGATGAATCCTTTATACAGGACCGAGCTGTTGAAGCGGTTCTTCATCTTGTTGTTTTCCCAGATTTTCCTGGCGCTGAATCCGGTGGCGGCCTTTTCGATCGCCAGCACGATGGAGCCGTGGCCGTATCCGGCCGAGACGAAAAAGCGATCGTCGCCGAGCAGGATGGGTTGCGCGCTGTTCACCTCGGGCGAGGTGTACCAGGGATAATCCCACAGGAGTTTTCCGTCCGCGGGCCCGAGTCCGAGGATGCGCGTGCCGCTCACCGCCAGAATCTGGCGCTCGCCGGCGAGCGTAACCAGCATCGGCGAGGTGTATCCGGCTTTGTCGTCGAGAACGCTCCAGGCTCGCTCGCCGGTGAGCTTGTTGTAGGCGACGATGGATTTGCCCGCCGGGCCGCCCGGCTGCACGACGACGTTGTCGTCCACGATCAAAGGCGAGTTGGACATTCCCCAGATCAGATTCGTCGCGCCGTTCTCGGTGAGGATGTTGTGAGACCAAATCCGTTTGCCCGTCTCGGCGTCGAGGCAGCGGAATTCGCCGATGGCGCCGAGCGCGTAGATGCGTCCGTCGTGCCAAGTGGGCGTGGCGCGCGGGCCGGGCCCGCCGAGCGGTTCCTGGAAATCGGCGTCCCATGCGTGGGTCCAAAGCTCGCGTCCGGTGGCGGCGTCGTAGGCGGCGACGACTTCCTGCTTGCGCCGCTGCTCGATGGTGTAGGCCTTGCCGCGCGCCACGACGAAGGACGCGTAGCCGCCGCCCGACGGCTGCTTCCAAAGTTGCGTCAATCCTTTTTCCGGCCATCGCGCCAGCAACGGCATCTGATCGTAGACGCCGTCACGGCGCGGTCCGCGAAAGTCGGTCCAGAAGGCAGGCGCGGACGGCGCGGCAGGCGTCGCGGATTTTTCCGCGGCCTTCGCGGCCGGCTCGGGAGCAGGCGCGGGCGTTGCCGGCGGGTTGGCGCGGCTGCGCTCGAGCGCGGCGTAATGAGATTCGGGATTGTAGAAGCTGACGATCGGCCTCATGCCGCTGCCGGCCAGCTCCACGCGCATTCCATAGAACTTCACCAGGTGGAAAATGCTGAAGCCGAAGAGAAAAAGCGATCCGAAGATCTTCCGGTAGACTCGCGTCGGGTACATCCACAGCAAGACGAATCCCAACGGTGGAAAAATGAGACAGGAAAGCAGAAGGAACCAGAGGGACCGATACCAGGCCGGCTTCATACGCACGAGTATAGCCGATATAATGAGGCGATGTTTGCTCGCAAACTGCGCGTCGAAATCGAACAGGACGGCGGCGCGCGTCCGTGCCCGCTCGACTGGATGGACACTTTCTTCATGCGCCACTTCACCGGCATCAGCGCGCTCGAGGACACATTGCCAGTCGCCGACGGCCTGCTCGAAGCGGGAAGCCGCGTGGATGTGACCGTCATCACATCGAACTTCGAGCAGTGGCTGCGCGGACGCAAGATGATCACCCCCGACGCGAAGCTCGTTGTGAGGGATGCTTGATATAATTGACTCATGTCAAATCTTGCGACACCGCATCGAATCCTCATGGCCCCCGGACCGACGAATCTCGACTATCGCGTGTATCGCGCCATGACCACGCCGGTCCTGGGGCACATGGATCCGGAGTTCCTGCGCGTGATGGATTCGGTGGGGCAGAAGTTGCGCCGCGTCTTTCGCACGGAGAACCAGATCACCATCCCCGTTTCGGGGACGGGAAGCGCCGGCATGGAAGCAGCCATGTTCAATTTCCTCGAGCCCGGCGACGAAGTCGTCGTGCTCGTGGGCGGATTCTTCGCGCAGCGCATGGCCGAGATCGCCGACCGCACCGGAGCGAAGGTCACGGTGATCGAGACGGAATGGGGCAAGGCGACCGATCTCAATCGCGTCGCGGAGGCACTTAGGGGACGACATTGCAAAGCTGTCGGCGCGGTGCACGGCGAAACGTCCACCGGCGTGCTGCAGCAACTGGAACCGCTGGCGCGCCTCGCGCATGAGCATGACGCGATCTTCATCGCCGACTCGGTGGCGACGCTCGGCGGCGTCCCGATCGAGGTCGATCGGATGGGCGTCGATGTCTGCTACAGCGGATCGCAGAAATGCCTGAGCGCGCCTCCCGGTCTTGCGCCGATTACGGTTTCGGATCGCGCCTGCGCGCTGCTGAAAGCGCGCAAGTCGAAGGTCCAGAGCTGGTATCTCGACCTGACGGGCGTCGAGAAATACTGGGGCAAGGAGCGGACCTATCATCACACCGCGCCGATCTCCATGGTCTATGCCCTGCATGAGGCGTTGTCGATCGTGGAAGAAGAAGGGCTCGAGAATCGCTGGGCCAGGCACGCGCGGAACATGGGAGCGCTGCAAGCGGGCGCCGCGGCGCTCGGACTCAAACCGCTGCCTTCGCCGCAGGCGCAGTTGTCGACGGTGGCCGCGCTGCTGACGCCCGCGGGTATCGACGAGGCGCGCGTGCGCTCACATCTGCTCACGCGTTTCAACATCGAGATCGCCGGCGGCTTGGGCCCCTACAAGGGCAAGCTCTGGCGCGTCGGGGTGATGGGAAGTTCCGGCACGGAATCGAATATCCTGCTATTATTGGCGGCGCTTGAAATCCTGTTGGAAGAGGAAGGAGCCTTGAAGGCATCGGGCCGCGGCGTTTCGGCGGCGCAAGCTTGCCTGGCTCAGGTTCCTGCGTAGGAAATGCCGGTACTCGAAGAACAGCTTCGTTTGGTGCGGGGCGAGCTGGAGCTTGTCAACAAGATCCTGCTGCAGGAATCGCTCTTCGGATTCCCCGATGGGCAACGTCGCATCAACCTCTATGTCCGCCGCGAGGAACTGAAGACGGAAGAGCGTCGAGTCCTCGAGGCGTTAGCCCAACAGTAACCCACCAGTAATCCACCAGTAGCCTGCCCGTTTCGGGACAAGTTCCCAGTTAAGGACTTTCCTTGTTTCCGGTAAGTCGCGCTTGCGCTTTACTTTGTGCAGTGGCCACCGGAATGCACGGACGATCTCTGTGAGATCGCTCTCCTTTCCCGCGAAGATGCTAATCTTCGGGATCAACAGCATTCCCTATGTTCAGTTTGGAGTGCTGTGGTGGTACATCCTGACGATCCGCGGTTATACCGAGTACTTCGCAGCCTTAATTGGGGGTGCACTAGCATTACTGCTGATTCGCAGGGTGCTGTTGCCGCTTCGGCGCGTGGTTGCCTTCCACTGCTGCCGTCTGGCGATCGCGAGCGGCGTGACAAGCTTGATGGAACTCGGAGTCTGGAAGTGCATCGCGCTTGCAAACCCGTTTCGTTTCGACTCCGGCTACGGCGATCGCTTCAGTGAATACCTCCCTAAGGCCTACGGAACGCTGAGCGCGCGCCATCAGGTCGTCTTCCTCCGGATTCTCAGCCGCATCGAAGGCGCATCCCATGCCCACGTTGCTTTAATCGCTCGAGACATCAAGGCCAGGATCGAAGGGTGCGATTTGGAATTTGCCGAAGAGGCCGGCGCGCCGGTTCTGGCGGCTTAGTCGTTCCTTCTCCCTATCTTTAAATGGTTTTAGCTTGACCATCGGACGCCCACCCGTCTAGGATGAATCACCTATAGGAGGGCGCATGAAACGCTTGGGTTCTTTCCTTTTCATTGCTGGATTGACGGTTTTGTTGCATGCCCAATTTGAGTCGGGCACGGTGCTCGGCACGATCCGCGACCAGAGTGGAGCGGTGGTGGCGAATTGCTCGGTGACTTTGGAAAACGCCGGCACCGGCGTGGCCCTCAAGGCCGTGACGAACACGCAGGGCGACTTCCAGTTCGTGAACGTGCGTCTGGGCTCGTATCGAATTCGCGCCGAGGCGTCCGGATTCCAGAAGACGGTGACCGAAGACTTTGAAGTCCGCACCGATTCCCGGCAGCGCGTGGACGTCAACTTGAAAGTCGGCGCGGTGACGGAGAGCGTGATGGTCACCGGCGCGGCCGCGGTTCTCGAGACGGACAACAGCTCTCGCGGCCAAGTGGTGAACCCGCAGCAGATCGTGAACCTGCCGCTGAACGGCCGGTCTTACGCCGATCTCGCGCTTCTCGTGCCCGGCGTTCGCAAGTCTTTTCTTGAAAATCAAAGCGATTCCAGCCGCGACGCTTCCTACAACGTCAATGGAATGCGCAGCAGCTTGAACAATTTCATGCTCGACGGCGTGGACAACAACGCGTACGGCACGAGCAACCAGGGCTTCTCGAACCAGGTAGTGCAGGCCAGTCCCGACGCGCTGCAGGAATTCAAAGTCGAGACCAGCAACTACAGCGCGGAATACGGGCGCTCGGGCGGCGCGATCATCAACGCCTCGATCAAGAGCGGCACGAATCAGTATCACGGCGCGGCCTGGGAGTTCCTGCGGAACACCGATCTGAACGCCGTGGGATTCTTC
>CAZRND010000421.1:0-4580 GCA_964601345.1 uncultured Acidobacteriota bacterium
CTGATTCAGACCTGCCACCGCCGCGGCATCCACGCGATGGGCGGCATGGCGGCGCAGATCCCCATCAAGAACGATGCGGCGGCCAACGACGCCGCACTCGAAAAAGTCCGGCAGGACAAGCTGCGCGAAGTGCGCGCCGGCCACGACGGAACGTGGGTCGCACATCCCGGCCTGGTCCCGATTGCGAAAGAGATTTTCGACGCGCACATGACCACGCCGAACCAGATCAGCTCGAAACGTGAAGCCGCGCGCGTCACAGCGGCGGACCTGGTCACCGTCCCGTCAGGCGAAATCACCGAGAACGGGCTGAAGCTCAACATCGACGTCGGCATCCAGTACCTGGAATCATGGCTCATGGGCAACGGCTGCGTGCCGATCTACAACTTGATGGAAGACGCTGCCACCGCCGAGATCTCGCGCACGCAAGTGTGGCAATGGCTGCATCACGGCGCGAAGCTCAAGGCTGGTGGCGCTGTCACTCCCGATGTGATCCGTCAGACGATAGCGGCGGAAGTGCAGCACATCCGCGGCCTGGTGGGCGAAGCGCGCTTCGGACGCGGTAAGTATCCGCTCGCCGCGCGGATGTTCGAAGAGATGATCCTCAGCGACACGCTGCCGGAGTTCCTGACGCTCGCGGCCTACCAACAAATTGACTAGAGTCCTTCGACTCGTCTTGGCGGCGTTGCTGGCCGTCTGGATCTTCCGGCAGGTGCGGAAGCCGAGCGGCTGGCTCGGCGGGCTGATGGCCCGCGCGATGAATCTCAGCCACTCGAAGATGACCGACTGGGGCCTGCAGCATGTGAGCATCGCGAAGCAGGCCGAAGTTCTCGACGTGGGTTGCGGCGGCGGCTGGACGGTGCGAAAACTCGCCGCGCTCGCTTCCGAGGGCCGCGTCATCGGGCTGGACTATTCCGCAACCAGCGTCTCAGTCGCGCGACAAACGAATGCCAAGGAAGTTTCAGACGGACGAGTTGGCATCACGCGCGGCACGGTTGCCGCCCTGCCGTTTCCGGATCGCGTCTTCGATATCGTGACCGCCGTCGAGACGCACTACTACTGGCCGGACCTTCCGGCGAACGTGCGCGAAGTCCTGCGCGTGCTCAAACCCGGCGGAAGTTTTGCTTTGATCGCCGAGACGTATCGCGGCGGGCCTCTGCGTTTTGTCTACGGCATCGCCATGCCGCTGCTCGGCGCCGCGTTCCTCAGCGATCAGGAGCACCGCGACCTTCTCATTCAGGCGGGATTCACGGAGGTCGAGACGAAGCACGTCGCCGGGAAAGACTGGATTTGCGCCACTGGGCGCCGTCCGCTCTAGTCTTCGGTTCTACCGGCCGGCTTTGCCGAAGTACGAGCCGTGGCATTCCTTGTCGGTCAAGAAGGTGAGGGTGATCGGCGCCATCACCAGGAACGCATCCTGCGGATCCTGGAACGGCGCTAGTTGCATGAGATCGCCCAGCGTCGGCCCGTCCTTCTTGGGTACCTGTGCTTGCGCGTTTTTTGCCGCAGCCTCGGCTTTCGCCTGGGCGGCCTGCCACTCCGCGGGCGTCATGTTCACGGTGGAGAAGAGGTTCTTCAGCTTCGCGACCGGAAGCGTGCACGATCCTTCTTGGGGACTCGCCGTGATCGTGCCGGTCTGGCCCTTCTCGTCATCGAGGGCTTTGGCGATATCCGCCTCCTTCATGCCCGTGCGGCGCGCCGCCTCCACGTCGAACTTGTAGCCCGTCATCTGCGCGCTGGCAAAGATCTCCACTTGATCTCCGGTGAACTTGCGCAGCTCCCAGTGGTAGGCCTGGGTGATCTGCATCGTAAAGTTCGTGGAGGAAGCACTGCGATCGGCGTAAGCGGGCGTGCGCGTATCGAGCGCCCGCGCCAGGCACTTCAGGTCCGCGCCGCAACTCGACATTCCCTTCAAGTCGCGCGGCGTGCTCTGCCCGCTCAGCACCGAGATCCCGCTTCCCGACTTGTTCTCGTCGCGCTGGCGCGCTTCTTTCGCTTCCCTCTGCTGGCGCGCGAGTTCCCCGAGCGACGGTTTTTGTTGAGTCGTATCCTGCGCCGCCAGTCCAAGAGCGCACCCCAGCGCGATCACCGCAAACCCCTTTTGGTTAAACATGGGACGTGATTCTACACTACTATCCGCGCAATGCAATCAGCGGCGAGACTTTTCCAAGTTGCCGCGCCTGCATCCATGTGACGGCCAGCGCCGTCAGCAAGAGCGGCGCGACGGTGGCGGCGAGCGCGGCCGGGTCGGTGAACGACGTGTTGTAGAGCAGCCCTGACACGCCGCGCCCCGCGGCAATGAACGCGACCGTTCCGGCAACGGCGCCGCCCAGCACGCGCGAGCCAAACTCCGTGAGGAACGAGAGCATCACATTTTGCGGCGTGGCTCCAAGAGCCATCCGCACGCCCGTCTCCCAGGTGCGCGCGGTAATCGCCGCCGACGTGACGCCGTAGACGCCCACCAGCGCCAGCAGCAGTCCGATCGCCGCGAATGTCGCCAGCAAAATTGTCCGGAAACGCTGGTCACCCGCCGATTGCACCATGAGATCGCCGAGCGGCATCAAGGCGTCCACGGGTTGCTGCGGATCGGCCGTCCAGACGGCGCGCTCAATCTCGCGCCCCATCGTCGTTGAGTCGGTGGCCGCGCGCACTAGCAGGCTCACTCGCGCCGTCGCGGTGTTCTGCTGGAAGTAGGGAACGTAAAGCGTCGGGACCGGCGCGACGCCGAGGCCGGCGTCCATCACGTCCTGTACCACGCCCACGACGGTCAGCCACGGAGCGCCCGCGCCGTTCCGGCGAATGCGATGGCCGAGAGCGCTCCCCTGCGGCCAGTAATCGCGCGCAAATCGCGCGCTCACCATGCACACGGGCGGAGTATCCATTTGGTCGCGCTCGTCGATGGCGCGTCCTTCAACCACCGGCACGCGGATGGCCGGGAAATATCCCGGCGTGATGTGGCGGATGTGCGAGGTCTGCACGTTCTCGGGTCCGGCCGGCAAGCCTTCAACGAAGAGAAATGTCTGCATGCTCTGATCGGGCAGGAAGGTGCTTTGCGTGGTGCCCGCGGCCGCGACGCCCGGGATGGCCGCGACTTTTTCGAGAATCGCGCGAACGGCGCGAGCGCGCGCGACCTTGTCGGAATATCTCACCGGCGAGAGGCGAATTTGTCCGGACCATACGCGCTCGGCGACGAATCCAGGATTCGTCGCGAGCTGGCGGCGCAAGCTGGCCAGGAAAACTCCCGCGCCGCAGAGCAGGAAGACCGAGAGCGCCACTTGCGCGACCACCAGCCAGGCGCGAATGCGCGCTTCCCACACGCCGCCGCCAAATCGCTCGGACGCGGCGTGAATCAAGCCGCCGCCAAGCGTCGAAGCGTGTGCGCGCATCGCCGGAAGCAATCCGCTGGCGAGAATCGCGGCGAGAGTCACGATCGCGGCGAAGCCGACCAGGCGCCAGTCCATGCCGGCGTCGATGATGGCGTCGCTCTCGCGGCGCGCGAGAGCGAGCATCGAGCTGAGCACCCAGGTCGCGAGCACGACTCCGAGCGCCCCGCCGGCGAGGGTGATGATCGAAGTCTGCACAAGCTGCAAGCGCGCCAATCGCCACCTGCCGCCGCCAATCGCCGCGCGAATCGCCATTTCGCCGCGCCGCGTGGCGAGGTGCCCGAGCGTCAAGTTCAGCACGTTCACGCATGCGAGCGTCAGCAGCAGCAGGACGGCCGCGCCCATCGCCACGAGCGCCGGCTGGCGCTTGCCGTAAAGCTGCGTGCGAAGGTCCTTCACCACCGGCGTGATTTTGCCGTGCGTGGTCGGAAATTCCTTGGCCAGTTGCGCGCTGATCGATTGAAGCTGCTGCTGCGCCTGGGCGTAAGTGACGCCGGGGCGCAGGCGCGCGGCCACTTGCATCACGCGCAAACCTTGCCGCGACGGGTCCACCTGGGGATTCAGCGGAATCCAGACTTGCGAGACGTTCAGCAGCGGATGAAATCCGCTGGGCATCATGCCGACAATTTCAAACGATTGGCTATCGAGCACGATGGACTTGCCGAGCGGCGGCGCGCCGGCGAAATGGCGCTCGGCAAATTCCGAGCTCACGACGGCGAGCGTCGCGCCGGAGCGCTCTTCCGCCAGCGTGAAGACGCGTCCCGCGCGCGGCGCGACGCCGAGCATCGGGAACAATCCGCTCGTCACCACGCCCGCCGGGACCACTTCCGGATCGCCCGAGCCGCTCAGCGCCATCATGCGCGGCTCATGCGCCTCGATCGCTTCAAACGCGCTGCTCGCGGTGCGCCATCGCACGAGCTCCGGTTGCGACGGAACAAACTCCGTCGCCACGCCGTTCGCGCCGGCTTGCAGGGAATTGAGTCCCACGAGGCGGCCGGGATCGCGATAGGGAAGCGGGCGCAGCAGCACGGCGTTGACGACGGAGAAGACGGCGGTCGTTGCGCCGATGCCGAGCGCGGGCGTCAAGAAACACCCGGCCGGCTACATGGCGTTGCGGAAAAAAATCCGAAAGTTGAAACAAAAGGTCGTGCCCAAAACAACAACGATAAGACGCGGGGCCAGGGACAAAGATTAAAAAAC
>CAZRND010000422.1:0-4576 GCA_964601345.1 uncultured Acidobacteriota bacterium
GCGCATGGACAGCAGTTCCATCGTCAACATTCAATCGGGCGGTCTCTTCGATATTCAGAACGATACGACGGTCTTTTGCGGCAGCCAGTGCACGAGCGTTTCGGTGAACAATAGCGGAACGCTTCGGAAGTCGACGGCCACAGCGACCACCAACTTCAGCAATGTACCGCTGAACAACAACAGCGGCGGCGGCGTGCAATTACAGTCGGGAACGATTACTCTCAGCGGCGGAGGCACGGCATCGTCGAGCAGCTATGCGATCTCCGCAGGCGCCACGCTGGGTTTCCCGGGCGGTACCCACACGTGGACGTCGGTGACCGTCACCGGGGCGGGAACGTTTACCGTAAACGGCGGAACAGTGAACATCACCGACTCGCTTGCTCTCGCGAATCCGGTGACGTTCAGCTCCGGATCGTTCAGCGGAGCGGGAACGCTGACGATTAACGGAACGATGACCTGGACCGGCGGCTCGATGAACGGCCCGGGCATCACGAACGTCCCGGCTGGGGGCGTCCTGAACCTGAGCAGCGGTACGGAGAAGGATCTTATCGCCGCACGCATTCTCAACAACAGTGGAACCACCACGTGGACCGCCACCGGAAACCTGCGCCTGGACTCCGCTTCGGTCTTCAACAACCTGGCGGGCGGCTTATTCGACGCTCAGAACGATGCGCAGTTCTTCTGCGGCAGCCAGTGCACGGGCGTGATGGTTACGAACAACGGGACGTTCCGAAAATCAGCGGGAACCGGATCGACGACGTTCAGCGTTCTCTTCAACAACACCGCGACTGTGAACGTGCAGGCGGCGACGTTGACTCTGAACGCGGGAAGCAACCTAACCGGCGTCCACTCGATCTCATCGGGAACGACGCTGACCCTCGCGGCTGGAACGCATACGGTAACCTCGGCCACCTTCTCCGGCACGGGGACCTTGCAAGTGAGCGCCGGCGTCACGAACGTCGCGGGCATCGTCACGGTCTCGAATCCGTTGCTCCTCAGCAGCGGAACCATCGGCGGTACGGGAATTCTGGACGTCGCCGGCATCATGAATTGGACGGGCGGCTCGATGAACGGTCCGGGGACGACGAATATCGTCGCCGGAGCCACGCTCAACATGAGCGGTACAAACGAAAAGGACCTGCTGGCCACGCGCGTTCTCAACAACTACGGAACGGCCACGTGGACAAACTCAGGCAACCTGCGCATCGATTCCGCCTCCATTTTCTACAACCAGCCGGGCAGCCTTTTCGACGCGCAAAACGACGCCACGATTTTTTGCGGCAGCCTGTGCACCGGCGTGACGTTCATCAATGGCGGGACTTTCCGCAAGTCGGCGGGGACCGGAAGCACGACCGTCACCGTGCCCCTGGTAAACAGCGCGACGGTGCAGGTGCAGGCCGCGACGCTCCTGCTGAATAACGGCAGCACCCTGACCAACGGCGCCTTCGCGATTTCCTCGGGAACGACCCTAAACTTCAACAACGGCACTCATGTCCTGAACGCCACCACTTTCTCCGGCGCGGGAACGGTCCTGGTCAGCGCGGGTACGGTCTCGCTCGCCGGCGCGCTCACGATCGCGAACCCAATCTCCTTTACGGCAGGAATCATCACCGGCGGCACGCTCAATGTTCCTGGAGTCATGAGTTGGACCGGCGGTCAGTTGAACGGTCCGGGGACTACCAACATCCTGTCCGGCGCCACGCTAACGTTGAGCAGCACGAACGAAAAGGACTTGCTCGCCGGACGCGTCCTCAACAACTCCGGCACTGTCACCTGGGTCGGAACCGGGAACCTGCGCATGGACAGCGGCTCGATCTTCAACAATCAGGCGGGCGGATTGCTCGACTCCCAAAACGATTCGCAGGTCTTTTGCGGAGCCGCGTGCACGGGCGTGGCGATGAATAACAGCGGGACCTTCCGTAAATCGGCGGGAACCGCAAGCACTACCATGAACGTGACCTTCACAAATAACGGGACCGTGAGTTCGCAGGTGTCGAACATAGCGTTCAGCTCATACACGCAAACAACCGGAGCTCTGTTGCTCGCGGGCGGAAATGTCTCTTCGGGCGCGGCGCTCAACATTCAAGGCGGGTCGGTCTCCGGAGTTGGAACCATCTCCGCGCCGGTCACCAACGCCGGCCAGATCGGCACGGGCGCGTCCACGGGCATCCTCAATATCACGGGCGTCTTCATCCAAACCGCCGCGGGCGCGATGAACGTCAAGATCGGCGGCCTAACTGCGGGCACGCAGTTCGATCAGATCAAGATCACCGGGGCAGCCACGCTGAACGGCACGCTGAACGTGGCCTTCACCGGCGGATTCTCTCCCGGCGCCGGCAACAGCTTCCAGGTCCTGACCTATGGCTCGTTCACCGGTTCCTTCGCGGCCATCACCGGACTCGGCTCGGGCAGCGTGGCGCTCTCACCAACGTTTGCGGCGACGTCTTTGACGCTCACCGCCGCCGCTTCCGCGCCCTTCCCGTCGATTACATCGCTCTCGCCGGCCGCGGCGATCGTCGGAAGTCCCGGCTTGCAACTCGGCGTCATCGGATCGAACTTCGTATCCGGATCGGTGGTGAACTGGAATGGGAGCGCGCGCGCCACGGTATTCGTAAGCAGCACCCAGTTGACCGCGACCATTCCGGCCGCGGACCTCGCCGCCGCCGGGTCCTTCCCTGTCACCGTCACGAATGCCGGCGCCATATCGAATGTCGTGGGCTTCGCGGTGAACACCACCCAAGCTTGTATCGCGCCGTTTCCGGGCCAGATCAGTTGGTATCCCGCGGACGGGGATGCCCGCGACATTGTCGGCACGAATCAGGGAACTCTAACGGGAGGCGCCACGATCGCGCCTGGCTTGATCGGCCAGGCCTTCAGCCTCAACGGCACGACCAGCTACGTGACCGCCCCGGATGCGCCTTCGTTGCGTCCGGCGAGCCTCACGACCGAGGGCTGGTTCAACTTCAGCTCCCTTCCCGGAGGACTGGTGACTCTGGTGGGAAAGACGCTGAATACGGGAAACAGCGACTCCTTTGTGACCTGGGTCCAAGGCTCAACGGTGAACACATTCGTTGGCGATGTCGGCGGCGGAACGTCCATCTCGGCTCCGTTCACTCCCGCGTTCGGAGCGTGGTATCACATCGCCGCCACCTTCGACAATTCCTCGCGCGGACTGGCCTTGTACGTGAACGGGGTGCAAGTGGCAACCGGAACCGCCACCAATAGCATCGGCTACGATTCTCATCCTTTGATGATCGGCGCGGAGATCGAGAACGAGACCTTTGCCTACTTCTTTTCGGGGTTGATCGACGAAGTCGCTCTCTATAGCCGCGCGCTGACGCCCGCGGAAATCCAGTCGATCTTCAACGCAGGCATCAGCGGCAAGTGCAAATCGGCACTGAGCGCCGACGTCGGCGTGACGAACAGCTCGCCGGCGTCCGTGAACTTGAACAGCAACGTCACCTATTCGCTGACGGTAACCAATAGCGGTCCGCTGGCCTCAACCGGAGTCACGCTGACCGACACGCTCCCAACCGGCATGACTCTCGTTTCCGCCACGCCCAGCCAAGGGACCTGCTTGGGGACCGCGCCCATTGTCTGCAACCTGGGCTCGCTGGCATCGAGCGCATCGGCCACGGTGGCGATCGTGGCGAATACCACGATCGCGGCCATCGCGACGAATACCGTCAGCGTGTTGGCCAATGAGTTCGATTCGAACTCGGCTAACAATGCCCTCGCTGTTCAGACCTCGGTCGTCAACCCGGTCCCGGCTATCACGACCGCGGCGCCGGGTAACGGAGTTGCCGGAGTTCCCGGTTTCACGCTGACCGTCAACGGATCGGGATTCGTAGCGACATCCGTGGTGCGATGGAACGGCTCGGACCGCGTGACCACATTCGTCAGCGGCACACAGATCACAACGCAGATCACGGCCGCCGACCTTGCCGCTGCCTCAGCGGCGCTGCTGACCGTTTTCAACCCGCCGCCCGGAGGAGGATCGTCCGCCGCGGTTCTGTACACCGTTCTCAATCCGGTCTACAGCAACAATTTCGAAGGCGCGGTCGGATCGGAGTGGTCGACCACTGGGGTATCGACCACGCCCGCGGGCGGACGGAAATTCCTCGGTGAGCTGAGTTCCCAGACCGTCAGTTTGTCGCTTTCTTCACTTCCCGCGCACACCGATGTGACCGTGAGCTTCGATCTTTACATCATCAACTCCTGGGACGGAAACGACACGGTGCTGGGACCGGATATCTTCGATCTGTCGGTGGCGGGCGGGCCGCCTCTGCTCCACACCACTTTTGGCGCGACGCAGAATCAAGCCTACCCTGGGACTTATCCTGGCGGCAATTTCCCAGCGCGAACCGGCGCGACCGAAAACAACACGCTCGGGTACGCGGGCGACACTGTCTACCGGCTGACCTATACCTTCCCGCATACCGCGAATTCGCTGGTGCTGAATTTCTCGGGGATCGGGCTGCAGGCGATCTCGGATGAAAGCTGGGGCCTCGATAACGTCGTCGTCGGTCTGGTCCAAGGCGCGTCGAATCCCATCCCCGTGCTGACTTCGATCTCC
>CAZRND010000423.1:0-4561 GCA_964601345.1 uncultured Acidobacteriota bacterium
TACGACTCCATGGACAGTTCACCTGTCGACGGGGCATCCCGCGGCGGCGACGGCTCGCTCAACAACTTCGACCTGATCGAAACGCTGCGGCGCGTGACGTTGCTCGACACCACGCGCCCGCGCCGTGTCTCGCGCGGACTGACGTGTCCGGAAGCGCCGCTCAGTACGGTGCGAAGAAATGTCCAGGGAATCACGCTCGGCGCGCGCGGACGGCGCGTTCCGGTCTACTACACGGGGCCCGAGGACCAAGTGCTGCACGGACTGAGCTTGTCACTTGGAGGCGGCCTGTCGCGTTTGCAATTCGTTGCCGGCGACCTCGGCGCGCCTACGCTGCTCGATAACGCGCTCGAAGGCATGATGGCCCTCGCCTGGCTGGGCGACCTGCGCATCGTGAAGGGACGTCGCGTCTTGTTGGGCTACGTCGAGATGCCGCAGGCCGCGACCCTCGAAATCTTCGGCGGAGACACTTCGTCCAAATAGGACTAAGCGGCTGGGGGCCGGGGCTTCACCAGGCCCGTGCCGCCGCAATCTCCGCAAATCTTCCAGCGAGCGGGTTGGGTCATTTGGGCGTTCGCGACCGCGAGAATGACGACTCCGCGCGCCTCGCACTTCGAGCATTCATCGAAGATTCGGCTACCGATCCCGATCGGCGGATCGAACCCGAAAGGCGGCTTTTGCTGGCGTGCCATCTCTTCGACCTCACAAACAGTTTCCCTTCGGCGCGACCTTTTCGGCAATCCGGTATATTCCGGGAGACGAGGGGGAAATTACCGGATGGCCCTTTGGGTAGGTTGGAAACCTGCCCTACTTTGTGTTAAGATCGTAGGTTCCTAGACACTACTTGAAAGTGAGTGAATGGATGACGACGTATTTCCCTGCGAAGAATGAGGCCGAGCAACAGTGGCGGCTGGTGGACGCCGACGGCCAGGTTCTCGGCAGGCTGGCCGCGCGCGTAGCCGATATGCTCATGGGCAAGCACAAGCCCGCCTACACCCCGTTCCTCGACACCGGGGATTATGTGATTGTCGTGAACGCCGAGAAGATCCGGATGACCGGACAGAAGCTGGCGACCAAAGTCTACCAGTATCACACCGGATATCCCGGCGGACTCGTGGAGCGCCGCGCCTCGCACGTGAAGGCGACGCGCCCCGATCGCATGGTTCGCGAAGCGATCGAAGGGATGCTGCCCAAGTCGAAACTCGGCAAAGCCATGGTCCGCAAGCTGCATGTCTACACGGGGAACAAACATCCCCACGACAGCCAGAAGCCCACACCGGCTCCGGCGCGCTTTGCGGCGAGATCGTAAGGATTAAGAGGACAGATGCCAGAAGAAACCGAACAGACTACATCGCAGGCCGCGCCCGAGGCGCCGGCCGCACCGCCGGCCCCGGTTGAGGCGCCGATTCCCACGCCCGTTCTCAATCCCAATTTCAAACGCGGATACGGCACCGGCCGCCGCAAGGAGAGCGTGGCCCGGGTCTACCTGCTGCCGGGCAGCGGAAAATTTTCTGTGAATCGCCGCACGCTGGAAGATTACTTCCCGCGCCTGGCGCTGAGAAATGTTGTGGAACAACCGTTGAAGGCTACGGCGACATCGCCGCTCTTCGACGTGCAGATTGCAGTGCGCGGCGGCGGACCCAGCGGTCAAGCCTATGCCGTGCGGCTCGGGATCGCCCGAGCCCTGCTCGAGTACAACATCGAGCTGCGCAAGACGCTCAAGAAGGCCGGGCTGCTGACGCGCGACGCCCGCGTTCACGAGCGCAAGAAGTACGGACAGAAAGGAGCGCGCAAGCGCTTCCAGTTCTCTAAACGTTAGGGCTTGGGTGGGCGGTTGCGTCAGGTTTACCCAATCCTTCCTCTTCTGCTGTGGAAGGGGAATTTAAATCCGGCCCGGCACGAAGAGGGCGGGATTGCAATCTCCCCCGAGGGGGAAAAGGAGGTCGTTTGCCGAGTATTACCATGAAGGAGTTACTCGAAGCGGGCGTTCACTTCGGGCACCAGACCAAGCGCTGGAACCCGAAGATGAAGGAATACATCTTCGGCGAACGCAACGGAATCTACATCATCGACCTGCAGAAGACCCTGAAGATGATCAAGGAAGCGGCGCGCTTCATCGCCTCCGTGACCAGCCAGGGCAAGACCGTGCTCTTCGTCGGCACCAAGCGGCAGGCGCAGGAAGCGGTGGCCGAGGAAGCGACGCGCAGCCAGATGTTCTTCGTGAACCAGCGCTGGCTGGGCGGCCTGCTCACCAACTTCACGACGATCCAGAAGTCCATCAAGCGGCTGAAGGATATCGACGCGATGTCGCAGGACGGGCGCTACGAAATGCTGCCCAAGAAAGAAGTGATCCGCCTCGAACGCGAGCGCAAGAAGCTGGAGCAGAACCTGTCGGGCATCAAGGAAATGAATTCCCTGCCCGACGCCCTCTTCGTGATCGACTCGCACAAGGAACAGATCGCCGTGCGGGAAGCCCGCAAGCTGGGCATTCCGGTGGTCGGCATCGTCGACACCAATTGCGATCCCGACGAAGTGGACCACGTGATCCCCGGCAACGACGACGCGCTGCGCGCCATCCGCCTCTTCACCTCGAAGATCGCCGATGCCGTGCTCGAAGGGCGCGGCCTCGCCGAACGCAAACAGCTCGAGGACGAGAAGGTCGAAGAAGAGGAGACCACCGATTATCCGATGGACCAGTTCGGTCCGTTCGGGTCGGTGACCCCGGAGGAACGGGCTGCCGCAGGCGGAGAAGATCCCGCCAAATTCGACGGAGAGCCCGACATGGCCGCCGTTTCCGAAGACGTTCCCGTAACCAGCTAGCCCGAATTTCACGGAGAACCAATGGCTGTTACCGCACAACAAGTGAAAGAACTGCGCGATAAGACCGGCGCGCCGATGATGGATTGCAAGGCCGCCCTGACGGAGGCCAACGGCGATCTCTCGGCCGCCGAGGTCGTGCTGCGCAAGCGCGGCATCGCCGTCGCCCAGAAGAAAGCCGGACGCACGGCGGTGGAAGGACTGGTGAGCGCGGTGGTCAGCGCCGACGGCTCGAACGGCGCCATGCTCGAGATCAACTGCGAGAGCGACTTCGTGGCCCGCACCGCGGACTTTCTGGAGCTGCTCGACAATCTCTCGCAGCAGGTCGCTTCCCATCCACTGGCCGACGTCGAGCAACTGCTCTCCCAGCCCTACAACGGCGCGTCGGGAATGACGGTGCGCGACGCCGTCGGAGCGAAGGTCGGCAAGCTCGGAGAGAACATCGTGGTGCGCCGCTTCGTGCGTTACACCGGCGGCAACGGCTGGATCGGCTCTTACCTGCACCATGGAAAGATCGGCGTGCTCATCGAAATCACCGGCGCCAAGTCCGGCGCGCCGATCCAGGAAGTGGCGAAGGACCTGGCCATGCACGTGGCGGCCAGCGATCCGCGCTACGTCCGCCGCGAGGACGTCGACGCCGCGGTGCTGACGCAGGAGCGCGAAATCCAGTTGGCCCGCACCATCGCGGAGGGCAAGCCCGCGAAGGTCGCGGAGAAGATCGTCGAGGGACGCCTCGGCAAATTCTTCGAGGAAGTTTGTCTCTTGGAACAACCCTTCATTCGTGATACGAACATGAGTGTCGGACAGTGGCTGACGTCGCGCGCCGCCGACATTGGACCGGCGACAGTGAGCCGCTTCGCTCGGTTCAAAGTCGGCGAAGGCGCCGCTGCCGCCGCAAAAGAATAGTAGTATCTAGCGTCTCTAGTGCCGCCTGCCTACAAACGCGTCCTGATCAAATTAAGCGGCGAGGTATTGGCCGGAGGACAGGGTTACGGCATCGACTCGGACCGCGTGGGCGAGATCGCCGGCGAGCTCGATGAAGTCCATCGCCTGGGCGTCGAAGTAGCCATCGTCATCGGCGGCGGAAATTTTTTCCGCGGCGTCGAGGAAGCGGGGCGATCCACCGACCGCGTCTCGGCCGATCACATGGGCATGCTGGCCACCGTGATCAACGCTCTGGCCCTGCAGGACGCCCTCGAAAAACTCCACTGCTTCACGCGCGTCATGACGGCCATCGAGATGAACCAGGTGGCCGAGCCGTTTATCCGGCGGCGCGCCATCCGGCACCTCGAAAAAGGGCGCGTGGTCATCTTCGCGGCCGGCACCGGCAGTCCTTATTTTTCCACCGACACGGCGGCGGCGCTGCGCGCCATGGAGATCAAGGCCGAAGTGATCCTCAAGGCCACCAAGGTGGACGGCATCTACGACGCCGATCCGGTGAAAGTGCCCGCCGCAAAAATGCTTTCGCGGATCAATTACCTCGATGTGCTGTCGAAGGGGCTCGCGGTGATGGACTTCACCGCCATCACCATGTGCCGCGACCATAATTTGCCCATTGTCATTTTCAATCTCAACACCCGGGGCAACATCAACCGGATCGTGCTGGGTGAAAAAGTAGGATCGCTCGTGAGCCAGTAATCCTCCCTGAATCCGGAGTCCAGACATGCCCACCTTGAAAGACGCTCAAGCCACAGCGCGCAAACGGATGGAGAAAACGATCGCCGACCTGCAGGGCGAGCTTGCCGGG
>CAZRND010000424.1:0-4547 GCA_964601345.1 uncultured Acidobacteriota bacterium
GTACAACTCCGCAAATTCGTCCTCGTTGGGCAGTCGATAGTCGTGTCCAGTGATGCCGCTCAACCAGATGGCGTAGCCTTTCGCTTGGTCAGGAGTGATTTCGTTTGCAGGAAAGTTATCGGTGCCGCTCGGATACCGGTACGAGGTGTCCCACGCCGCATATTGCGCGCGCGTTACTTCAAAGCGCCCGATCTCGAGCTTTCCGCGCTTGACGACTTCAGGAATGAGATACTCGCGGCCTCGCGTCTTGTGGATGACGCCGAACTTGGTTCCGACTTTATGCTGCGCCGCGAGAGCGCAACAGAGCAACAGCAGCAAGAAGCGCTTCATTTCGCGGACGGCGGGGCAGGGAGCACAAAAATCTTTTCGCCTGGGCGGGCGAGCTTCATCTCCTGGCGCGCCAGAGCTTCCACATCATGAGGATTGTTGCGGAGCGACTCGACGCGATTCATCAGTCGCAGGTTTTCGAGGGTGAGCTTGCGAACTTCTTCTTCCACCTCGCGACGTTCGCGGCTTTGCTGGAGCAGGGTCATCAACCCGTTCGGTCCGATCGCCTCGTACCCGGCCACGAGCATGAAGGACGCGGCCACGATCACGGCTACGGTGCGCCGCATGGAACTGAGCAACGATTTCGGCCCTACGAACTTGACGCGAATTTCCGTCCCTCCTCGATCAGCACCGCCAAATCAACTTCTTTCCTGGCTTCCGCATAAACCCGGCAGACCGGCTCGGTACCGGACAGCCGGAAGAGCACCCAGGATCCGTCTTCGAGAACGAGCTTCAGACCGTCCACCCGCACGACGTCGCGGACTTTTCGGCCCGCAAACGACGCTGGATCAGACTTCAGCCGTTCCTTGAACTTTACTTTACCATCTTCAGTCAATTGCAGGTTATGCCGAACCGGGTAGAAGGCCCCCACCTTCTCGAATAATGTATCAAGTTGAGCACTCAAAGACGCGCCGCGCGTGGCCACCATCTCGGCCGCGAGCAGGCAGGCCAGGATGCCGTCCTTCTCCGGCACATGATGACGGATCGAGAGGCCGGCGCTCTCCTCGCCGCCGATCGCGACCTTGTCCTGCTGGATCAACTCGCCGACGTACTTGAATCCGACCGGCGTTTCGTACAGCGGCAATTTCAGATGCGCGGCGACCGCGTTGATGAGGTTCGTGGTGGCCACGCTCTTGGCGACGCCCACGTCGCGCCATCCGCGCGATTCGACGAGATAGTCGAAGAGCAGCGCGATCATATAATTCGGAGAGATGAACCGCCCGTTCTTGTCGATCACGCCGAAGCGGTCGGCGTCGCCGTCCGTGGCTAGGCCGATGTCGGCGTTCGATTCCTTCATCGCCTGCCGCAAATCCTCCAGATGTTCCTCGGCCGGCTCGGGAGGATGTCCGCCGAAAAGCACGTCGTGGCGGTCATGGATGGTCACGGTCTCGATCCCGTTGTCATTGAGAAGACGGTCGAGATAGCCGCGGGCCGCACCATATAAAGGATCGAACACCGGCCGGATGCCCGCCTTGCGGATCGCGGCAAGGTCGACCTTCGTGGCCAGATCCGCAAGGTAAGCGGGACGAAGGTCCGTCTCCACGATGGCAGCGGCTGGGCCGGCGCCGGGCGCGCCGTCTTCGGCAATGAGCTTCTCGATCTCCGAAGTGATGGCCGGGAGCGCGGGCGCGCCGTCCGGCGTCGAGAACTTGATGCCGTTGTACTCAGCGGGATTGTGCGACGCTGTGAAGTTAATCGCGCCGTCCGTCTTCAGATGCCGCACCGCGAAGGCGATGGCCGGCGTCGGCACAGGTTCGGGGCTGAGCAGGACGCGAATTCCGTGAGGCGCGGCGACGCCCGCCGCGAGGTCGGCGAACTGCGGACCGAGAAATCGCGGATCGTAGCCGACGATCAGGGTCGGCGGATGACTCGCGGCATGCGCCGCCACATAGCGGCTGATGCCTTCCGCGGCGCGGCGCACGTTGGCGAAGGTGAATTCGCCGGCGATGAGGTCGCGCCATCCCGATGTTCCGAACTTGATCGCCATTTAGAAACCTGTCCCGCTTGCAGTGTACACTGACTCCATGACCGACAAAGCGGTTGTGCTGATGACCGCGGGAAATCTCGAAGAAGCAGAGAAGATCGCCGCCGCGCTGGTGGAATCGCGCCTCGCCGCCTGCGTCAACATTGTGCCGGGAATTCGATCCATCTATCGCTGGGAAGGCAAGATTCAGAACGAACCGGAGGTCCTGCTGATCGCGAAGACTTCGCAAGAACGCTTCGCGGCGCTGCGCGACGCCGTCGCGCGGCTGCACAGCTATACCGTGCCCGAGATCATCGCGCTGCCCATCACCGCGGGCGCGGAATCCTATTTGAGCTGGATGACCCAGGAATTGGGTTCATGAACCTGTGGCACGGCGCCATCGCTTTCAGCGTGGCCTGTATCGCGGGCGCCATCAATTCGGTGGCCGGCGGCGGGATGCTGCTTTGCTATCCCACGCTGGTGTGGATGGGTTTTCCGCCGCTCGTCGCCAACGCGACAAGCACGGCGTCGATCTGGCCGGGATCGGTCGGCGGCATCTGGGGATACCGCGAGCAACTTCGCAAGAGCGACCCGCGCTGGTTCCTATTCATTGTCCCGAGCCTCGTGGGCGGCATCTTAGGCGCATTTCTTCTGCGCCGCACGCCGCCCGAGGTCTTCGCGAAGCTCGTTCCACTGCTGATTCTCTTTGCGACGTTGCTGTTCGCCGTCACCGAGCCGGTGCAGCGATGGCTCGGGCACGAACACGGCAAGGCCAAGCCGCTCGCGGTCGCCTCGGTGGCCATCTTTCAACTGCTGGTGGCGACCTATGGCGGGTACTTTGGCGCGGGAATCGGCATCCTCATGCTGGCCGCGCTGGGCTTGATGGGATTCACCGACATCCATGAGATGAATGGACTCAAGACGCTCTTCGCGCTCTGCATCAACGGTGTCGCCGGAGTTTTCTTCATGCTGGCAGGGATGGTGGACTGGCCGGTCGTGCTGGTGATGTCAGTGGGCGCGATCGTGGGAGGGTACGGCGGCGCCGGCCTGGCGCGCCGCGCCGGTCCGCGCCGCGTGAGGCAAATGGTGATCTTGATCGGTCTCGGGATGGCCGTGTCGTTGTTTTTGAAGAATGTTCGTTAGGAGTTGACGATGGCTACTGTCTCTGCGTCCGAAGCGAAGACTCGTTTTGGAAAGCTTCTGGATCGCGTGTCCCGCGGCGAGGAGATTGTCATTACTCGTCACGAGAAGCCTGTCGCCCGCCTCGTGCAGGAAGGTCGGCCGAGGCTGGAGACCGTCCGCAAGGCGGTGGAAGAGATTCGCAAACTCAGGCGTGACGTCTCCAAGCGCCCTGGATTCAAGCCCCTGACCCAAAGGGAGATCAAAGATGCGATCAACGCGGGACGTCCGTGACAGGTTTCGTCGCTGACTCATCCGTCGCGGTCGCTTGGGTTATGGAGTCTCAGGCCACGGAAGGAACCGAGAGCCTTCTCGATGACGTCGCGGCCGGAGCCATTATTGCGGTCCCTTCGCTTTGGATATTTGAGGTCACCAATGCTTTGGTTGTGCTCCTGCGCCGCAAGAGGATGTCACAGGAACAGTGGACGAAAGCCCGCCGTAGCGTGGCGCTCCTTTCGCCAGAAATCGATGATCTCGTGCCGGGGACGGTCCTGGGGACTGTTTCTGAACTGGCCGCAAAACAGCGCCTGACGGTCTATGACGCCGCTTCTCTCGAACTGGCTATCCGCAGGCGCCTTCCGCTGGCGACACGTGACGTCGATCTGAGCCGCGCCGCCAAATCGTGCGGGGTCGATACTCTGCTCTGAACTGGACGTGCTCCGGTCAGTTATTGTGGATCACAATACTGCCTCCGGCAATTGCCTGCGGGTTCGCCTGATCGGGGTCGTCGGACGCTCCCCGCACGTTGTCGTAGACGACTTGGTTGTCGGACTTGTTCACAATCTTGATTCGGAACTTGTCCACACTGCCGCCGCCGGGCAAATCGCCGTCCGTCGCGGTCAGCAGGAACATGTAGTCGCCCGCGCCGTTCACGGTGCCGGAACCCTTGTATTGTGCTTTGGCTCCGGCGACCACCAGCCAGTCATACGACGTGCTATGGAAGTGGAAATCTCCGGCATTGAAATCGAATTCCGTATTGCCGGACGGCGTCTTCGCGCCTTTCTGATATCGGGAGACGAAGCCGAAGTTTGCTTTGCCCGTCAACCCCCGATTTGCGGCGTCCGCCCCTGCCGTAGAAATGATCCAGCCCGCCCACGTCCACAACCACCCCCACCCCAACTCCAACCCCCGCCCCGAAGACGTCACCCACGAGCAACGGGCCAACGCATCCGCCATCGTCGGCCCCAACCCGCCCGCCTCCGCCATCGACAAACTGCGCGCCTGCCGCATCTTCGTGAAATCCGCCGTCGGCTACGACGAAGTGGACCTCGAGCGCTTCAGTCGCATGGGCATCCCCGTCTGCAACACGCCCGACTACGGCACCCGCGAGGTCGCCGACCACGCCATCGCCCTGATG
>CAZRND010000425.1:0-4540 GCA_964601345.1 uncultured Acidobacteriota bacterium
CCCGAACCCATGTCCAGTCTTCACCGTGACCTTCCACTGGCGGCCGAAGAAGTGTCGTACAAGAGACCGCGGAAGGAAATTCTCTACGTTCTCAACGCGCCCACGCTGCCCACGCTCAGCGTGAACCCAACGCGGACGCACGCCACGCTCTCCGAGGCGGAGCGCTATCCGTCGATCGAAGAGGTTTCGCAGCCGATGCTGCGGCTCGCGGGCATTCGGATCAATCCGCGCACCAACGGGTTGCATCTTGCGCCGAACAGCCGTCAGATCACGCTGGTGAGACTCTCCGACGCCGTGAAGACGCCGCTGTCGCTGCCGCCCAACGCGCGCGCGGGCGGCCTGAGCTGGTCGCCGGACGGCAAGCAATTCGCGTTTTCGAATACCGTCGCGAACGGCATGGAGCTGTGGATCGGCGATCCCGCCACAGGCAAGACGCACAAGATCGAAGGAGTGTGGCTGAACGCCGTGCTCGGCGATCCGCTCGACTGGCTGCCGGACAACCACACGCTGGTGGTGAAGACCGTTCCGGCCGGCCGCAGTCCGGCGCCCGCCGAGCCGAGAGTACCGAAGGGTCCGCATGTGCAGGAGAGCGCCGGCAACGCCACCGGCGTCGCGACTTACGAAGATTTGTTGCAGAATCCGCATGACGAAGATCTTTACGAGTATTACGCCACCGCGCAGCTCGCCGCCGTCGACACAACCACCGGCAAGGCGACGCCTCTCGGCAAAGCAGGGCTGATCGAGTCGGTGACGATTTCGCCAGACGGACGCAACATTCTGGTGACACGCGAACATCGTCCTTTTTCGTACCTGCATCCGGGACGCGAGTTCCCGAAAGAAGTGGAAGTTTGGGACCGCAACGGCGCGATGATCCACAAAGCCGCCAGCATCCCGCTGGCCGACCGCGTGGCGATCGGTGGAGTCCAAACAGGACCGCGTCAGATCCGTTGGGTGCCCACCGAGCCGGCGACTCTGCTGTGGGTCGAGGCGCTCGATGGCGGCGATTCGCGAAAGAAAGTCACGCACCGCGACCGCATCCTGGCGCTGAGGGCGCCCTTCAACGGCGAGCCGATCGAGATTTTCAAAACCGAAGAGCGTTTCCAGGGAATGCAATTCGGCAAGGACTTCGCGCTCGTGGAAGACTCGGCGCGTCTCTCGCGCGTGGTGCGAACGTTCAAGATTGATCATGGCAAGCCGGATACTCCCGCGAAATTGATCTGGTCGCGCAACGATCAGGACCGGTACAAAGATCCCGGCCGACCGCTCACCGCTCGCAGCGAAGGGGGCGGCGGACGCGGCGGCGCCGGAGGCGGACGCGGCGGACGGGGCGGCGGAGGCGGCGGTCCGTTGCTGCAATCGGGCGACTGGATCCTGCTGAGCGGCGAAGGCGCGTCTCCGCAAGGCGACCATCCGTTCCTCAATCGTTACAATCTGGCGACGGGCGAGACGAAACAGGTGTTCCGCTGCGCCGACAATGCCTACGAGACAGTCGACGCCGTGCTCGACGATACGGGCACGAATTTCATCACGCGGCGCGAGAGTCCGTCCGAACCGCCGAATTACTATCTGCACGCCGGCGCTTCCGTCAAGGCGCTCACGGCTTTCAAGGATCCGGCGCCGCAGCTTCGCCGCATCACCAAGCAACTGGTCACCTACAAACGTCCTGACGGCGTGCCGCTCTCATTCACGCTTTACCTGCCGCCAGATTACAAGCCGGGCACACGGCTGCCCGCGGTGATGTGGGCCTATCCGCGCGAATTCAACGACGCCGACACGGCCGGACAGATCGTCGGCTCGACGCAACGCTTCACTTCGATCACCGGTTACTCCGAGCTGTTCTTCCTGATGTCGGGGTACGCCATTCTTGAAAACGCTGCGATGCCCGTGGTCGGGACGATCGACGTGGTGAACAACACCTACGTCGACCAGATCGTCGCCGACGCCAAGGCGGCCATCGACAAGGCCACCGAGATGGGCTGGATCGATCCGAAGCGCGTCGGGGTCGGCGGCCACAGCTACGGCGCGTTCATGACCGCCAACCTGATGGCGCACTCCGATCTCTTCCGCGCGGGAATCGCGGAAAGCGGCGCGTACAACCGAACGCTTACGCCCTTCGGATTCCAGAGCGAGCGGCGCACGATCTGGGAAGCGCGGGACACTTACCTCAACATGTCGCCGTTTCTCTTCGCCGACAAGATCAAGAAACCGATCCTGCTGATTCACGGCGAGGCTGACGACAACTCCGGGACTTTCCCCGTCCAGAGCGATCGCATGTATCAGGCGATTCGCGGCAACGGCGGCACGGTGCGGCTCGACCTCCTGCCCGACGAAGCGCACGGCTACCGCGCCCGGGAGACGATCGAGCACGTCCTCTGGGAGAAATTCCAGTGGTTCGATAAGTACGTAAAGGGCGAATAGGGCAGGTTGGGCAGGTTAGAAACCTGCCCTACGGCAGAATCTTGTTCAGTTCAGCGAGTCGCTGGTCGAGCTCCTTGCGCAGCACTTCATACCTTTCAACCGCGTCGCGGCCGATCTTCTGATCGGCCGCTGTCGTCAGCGTGTACAGATACGAAATATGCGTTTGTAGCTCCGGCTTGCTGTAACGGATCGGCGGCGTGATCAGGTGCGAGGCCAGTTCCGCCAGCTTGGCATGGGTCTCGCCCGTGACATTGCGCAGCGCCGTCCGCACTCGCGTGACGGCCTTGTTCACTTCGCTGACCATATCGCGCACTCGCATGTTGTGATCGAACTGCTCCCGCAGGTCGGCGACGGTGACGCCCGATTTGATCACGCGCGGATCTTCGACGACTGTGAGCGATTGGGTCGAGGTCCACGACCCGGCCGTCAAACGAACCGAGTACTTGCCCGGCACGGCTGCAGGTCCGTTCGGACCTTCGGGGCGGCGCTCGTTCATCCACGGTCCCGGATAGCGCAAGTCCCAAGTGAAGCGATGCAGTCCGGCGGACTTGTCGAGACGCGTCGGCCCGCTTCGCACGCGGAATCCGCCGTCTCCTTCTTCGTCGCCTCCGCCGGCGTCGGCCGCGGCGGCATCCTCTGGCGCGGCAGCCGAAACAGCCGCGCTTGAAAACGTGCGGACCACTTTGCCCGCGCCGTCAAGAATGTCCATCGTGATATCGCGGTCGGGCGCCGACGGGAGGTAGTACGAATTCGTCGCGCCGGGAAACGGATACTGAACGCCCGATCGCGCGCCGAGTCCCCCGCCGCCGCGAGCCGGAGAGCGCACGGCATCGCGCGGTGCATAAAGAGCCGTGGACTGGCTCAAACGATGCAGCGGCGTCAGATCGTCGAGAATCCAGAAAGACCTGCCCTGTGTCGAGAGCACCAGGTCCTTGTGCGCGATCTTGATGTCGGTCACGGGCGTGACCGGCAGATTGTTCTGGAACGACTGCCACTGCGCACCATTGTCGAGTGAGATGTAGATGCCGAACTCCGTGCCGGCATAAAGCAGGCCGGCGCGATCCGGATCTTCACGCACCACGCGCGTAGGCTCGTCGGCGGCGATGCCGTTCTTGCCGTCGGTAAGACGCTTCCAGGTTTTGCCGTAGTCGTCGGTGCGGAAAATGTACGGCGCGAAATCACCGAGCAGGTAACGGTAGATTGCCGCGTACGCCGTGCCCGCCCGGTGCGGGCTCGGTTCGATGTTCTGCACGCGCCCTCCGGCCGCGAGGCCGTCCGGCGTGACATTCGACCAATTCTTGCCGTCGTCGCGCGAGACGTAGATCGGGCCGTCATTCGATCCGGCCCAGATTACGCCTTTCTGCACGGGCGATTCGCGAATCGAGTAAAGCGTGCTGTAGACTTCCTCGCCCGTCGCGTCGCGCGTGATCGGCTCGCCGCTCGCGCCCTGCCCGGCAGGCGGATTCGCGGTGAGATCGGAGCTGATTCGCTCCCACGTGGCTCCGCCGTCGCGCGTGCGGTGCACATATTGCGATCCGTAATAGACGGTGCGCGGATCGTGCGGCGAAACTTCCATCGGCGAGACGCGCTGAAAACGATAGATCAGCTCGCTGCCGGCGTTCCCGTAGAGGGATTGCCCGCCGATCCAGTAGCGCGTTTCATTGCTGGTCGAGAGATTCAAACGGCTGAACTGGCCCTTGCAGCTTCCGTAGACGACTTCGGGATTCGACAAGTCAGGAATAACTGGGCCGGTCTCGCATCCGGGCCCGCAGGGAAAATCCTGCCCGTTGCCGAGCGGCAGGCTCGGCACGATCACGGTGGGGTTGTCCTGCTGCGCGCCGTAGACGCGGTAAGGATACTGATTGTCTACCGCGACCTGATAAATCTCCGCCGTCGGCTGATTCGACTGCACGCTCCACGTGCGCCCGCCGTCGAGCGAGACGTTCGCGCCGCCGTCGTTGGCCTGGATCATGTATTGCGAATTCTTTGGGTTGATCCACACATCGTGATTGTCGCCGTGCGGCACGGGAGAGCGCCGGAATGTCCGGCCGCCGTCCGTCGACTTGAACCAGCCTTCGTCGCCGACCCAAACGGTGTCGGCGTCGGTCGGATCGACGCCGAG
>CAZRND010000426.1:0-3799 GCA_964601345.1 uncultured Acidobacteriota bacterium
CCATCGGCGCGCAGTTTACCCGTGTCCAGTTCACACCCGATCTCCTGCCGTCGGACATCCTTGGCATGTCCATCTATGACCAACGCGCGCAGACCTTCACCTTCCACCAGGGCCCCATTTTCACCAACATCCTGCTCGCGGACGAGATCAACCGCGCGTCGCCGCGCACACAGTCTGCTCTTTTGGAGGCCATGGCCGAAGGCCAGGTGACCGTGGAAGGCAAATCCTCGAAGCTCGACGAGCTTTTCTTCGTCATTGCCACTCAGAATCCGGTTGAGTTCCGCGGCACCTATCCGCTGCCCGAAGCCCAGATGGATCGCTTCGCCCTGCAGTTCAGTTTGGGATACGTAGATCCTGAGCAGGAAGTCGCAGTGCTGTCGGCTCAGCAGACGCGGCATCCCATTGATGGGATCGGCTCCTGCGTGACGAAAGAGGAAATCAACGCCTTGCGTCAGCGCGTGAAGGAAGTCCGGATCAGCGAGGAGCTCAAACGCTATAGCGTGGACATCGTGCGGGCGACGCGCGGCGCGGCGGGCGCGCAGCTCGGCGCCAGCCCGCGCGCATCCCTTTCTTTGATGAAAGCGGCGCAGGCCCTGGCGTTGATGGGTGGACGGGAGTTCGTCCTGCCCGAGCACATCCAAGAGCTCGCCGTGCCGGTGGTCGCGCACCGCGTCGCCATCGATCCCCAGGCGAAATTCGCGGGCATGACCGCGCAGAGCATCGTCGAAAACATTGTGAAAACGATTCCGGTGCCGGCTTGATGTCCGTGACGCCGATCCAGAGAGGCGTGTATCTCTTCTACCGGCTCGCCTCGTCGGTGCGGCATTGGATCGCGCGGCGCTTGACGAAGGCGGGACTCTTGGTCCTGGCAGGGCTGGTCGCGTCGGGCGCCATGGGGCTCGATACCAATCGAAACCTGACCTACCAGATGTTCTCTTTGCTGTTCTTCCTGTCGGCGATCTCGATCGTCAGCGGGCTGTGGTTTCGTCCCCGATTCAGCGTGATGCGCCGGTTGCCGAGATTTGCAACGGCGGGCGAGCCGGTGAGCTATACCGTGCAGGTTCGCAACGAAACCTCGCGAGGGTGGAACAACCTGCTTCTGCAGGAAGAAGTGTCGGATCCGCGCCCGTCGTGGAAGGAGTTTAGTAGCAATCCGGACCGAGTTGGGGCGTCCGAACGGTGGAATCGCTACGTTGCCGCCGGCCGTGGCGTCGAGTTTGAAGAGCTGGTCGTGCCGGCGCTGCCTCCGCGCGGGGTCATCGAGGTCCGGCCGTCCGTCGTGCCGCTGCGCCGCGGTCGCGCCACGCTGGCGGGTGTCACGATCACCAGGCCGGATCCGTTCGGTCTCTTCAAATCGCAGGTGAAGATTCCCGCGGAGGGCTCGCTGCTCGTGTTGCCCAAGCGCTACAAAGTGCCGGACGTCCGGTTGCCGGGCACGCGCAAGTATCAATCCGGCGGGGTGGCGCTGGCGTCATCCGTCGCCGATTCGGAGGAGTTCATCTCGCTGCGGGATTACCGGCCGGGCGATCCGTTGCGTCACATTCATTGGAAAAGCTGGGCGAAGGCCGGTAAGCCGATCGTCAAGGAATACCAGGACGAGTTCTTTGTCCGGCACGCGCTCATCCTGGACACGTTGGCCGCAACGGCCGGCCAAGCCATCTTCGAAGAAGCCGTGTCCGTCGCGGCCTCCTTCGCCTGCAGCATCGAGACGCAGGACTCGCTGCTCGACCTGATGTTCGTTGAGGACCAGGTCTACACGTATACGGCGGGCCGCGGCGTGGGCGGCGTGGACCGGATGCTGGAAGTCCTGGCGGCCGTGCAGATCTGCCGGGACAAGTCCTTCTCGGAGCTGCGCCATGCGGTCCTGGCGCGGCGGGCCTCGCTGAGCGGCTGTCTGTGCGTGTTGTTGGCCTGGGATCGGGACCGGGAAGCCTTCATCGGCGATCTCCGCAAAGCGGGCGTACCCGTGTTGGCCTTGCTCGTTGCCGAGGGGCCTTCATCTGATTCCTCAGAAGTGGGCCGCGCCGCCTATCGACGCCTTGAAGTCGGGAAAATCGGAGAGGGGTTGGCTGCGTTATGAACATGGCCCCGTTTCTGCTGGCCGCAGCTGCGCTGTTTTGGGGATGGCAGGCGGAGTTCCTGCCCGCCGGCATCCTGATCGCGGTCGTCCTCGAAGGCGCTCGCTTTACCGCGTGGCGATGGGATCTCACGTTCACCGATTTTCGCCGCGTGGCGCTCATCTCCGAAATCGCTCTGGCAGGCCTGGCTGTCTATCTCCTCCTCACCACGGACGCCGGCGGCGCGATTGCCGCCTTGAAAACGCTGAGGCAGTGGCTGCCGCTCGTGCTGTTTCCATTGGTCCTGGCGCAGCTCTTCAGCACATCGCAGAAAGTGGAGCTCGCCGCGCTGCTCCTGTTCCAGCCTAAAACACAGGCAGGTTGGACGAGGAAGAGCGTGAATCTAGCCTATCCCTATCTGGTCGTCCTGGTATTGGCCGCCAGCGCGACGAACATGCGGACGCCGTGGTTCTATGCCGGCCTGTGCCTGCTCTTGGTGTGGGCGTTATGGGGTGTACGGCCGAAAACCTACTCTCCGGCGCTCTGGAGTGCGCTCTTGGCCTCCGCGATAGGCCTGGGTTACGCCGGGCACGTCGGGCTGCATACGCTGCAGGCGATCGTGGAAGAGAGCGTCACGCAGATGGTCTTCAATTTCGTGAGTGGGGGCGAGACGGATCCCTACCGCAGCACGACCGCCATGGGCCACATCGGAGAGATGAAACAGTCCGACGAGATTGTGCTGAGAGTCACGATGGCCGCCGGCGAGGAAACGCCGATGTTACTGCACGGGGCGAGCTACAATCGCTATCAGGCCGCTGCATGGTATGCCCGAGGGGCGGAGTTTGAAATCCTCGTGCCGGAAGCGGACGGCACGACCTGGAAGCTTCAAGCCGCGTCCGCGCCGATGCAAGGTATGACGGTCTCCGCATACTTAACGGGCGGGAAGGGAGTGCTGGCCTTGCCGTTGGGGACGGGCGAGGTGCGGCAGTTGGTCGTCGGCGGGGCGAAACGCAACCGGTTCGGCGTCGTGCAGGTCGACAACGGCCCCGGTCTGATCACCTACAGTGCGCAGCATGGCCGCGAGTCCGCCTCCGAGAGCCCGCCGACCGACGCGGACCTGGCGCTTCCGACAGGAGAGGCGGCCGTCGTCACAAAGATCGCCGCTGAGCTTGGACTGGACGCAAACGCTCCCCGCCGCGCGATGCAGACCGTGGCGGGGTATTTCCAATCAAACTTTGCGTATTCGCTCTATCAGGCCAAGCGCATGACGAACGGCACGCCGCTGGAGGAGTTTCTGCTGCGAACCAAGGCCGGGCACTGTGAATATTTCGCCACCGCGACCGCGCTGATCCTTCGCGCCGCGGGCATTCCGGCGCGCTATGCCACCGGTTATTCGGTGCAGGAGTTCAGCCCGCTGGAGAACGTGTACGTCGTGCGGGCCCGGCACGCGCATGCGTGGACGCGGGTGTACGTGGACGGCGCGTGGCGGGATTTCGACACGACGCCGGTCTCCTGGGCGACAGTGGAAGGCAAGCAGGCCTCACGCTGGGAGCCGCTCGCCGATCTTTGGGCCTGGGGCAAGTATCAGTATGCCAAATGGAGATGGGGCGAACGGAAAGGCACAGCGGTAACATCCACCGCCTGGCTGCTGGCTCCGGTGCTGCCGCTTGTGGCGTGGCGTCTCTATGCACCCAAAAGGATCTGCCGACGCTCATGGATGCGGCGCGGCTGGTGCCGGAGTG
>CAZRND010000426.1:3809-4531 GCA_964601345.1 uncultured Acidobacteriota bacterium
GGGTGCTGATTTGGGCGGGGGGGTTCTATGCAGGGAAAAGGATTGCGCGATCCGGAAACGGCCGGACGTCCGGCGGCGTCCGTGATTGGCCGGGGAGGGATTCTGAATTCTACGCGCTGGAAAAGCGCTTGACCGAATTAGGACATGGCCGTCAGGCTTGGGAGCCCGTCTCCGCATGGCTGCATCGGCTCTCGACTGCCCAGCCCCGAGCCGCCGCGGCCGATCAGCTCGAGCCGATCGCCGTGCTCCATAACCGCTACCGCTTCGATCCGAACGGTATTAGCGCCCACGAACGAAAAAGTCTACAAACGGACGTGCAAACGTGGCTGACGAATCACTCGGTAAACAGCTGAGAGTCGCATGAGCTTCAAAGACCCCAGCGACCTGCCCAAGTTGGGCGCGGACTACAAGCTGCGGAATATTGATTCGGCCGCGCGGGCGGAATTTCTGAAGTTGTTCTTGTGGTTGTTTTGTCCCCTAAGTCTCATTTGATTTTTTCTTTATGGGAACGCCCTGGTCCTGGAGATTGCACTGAGATTCCTACAATCGAAAATCCTTCTTTGAGGACCTCGATCAAAAAATGCAAAGTCCAATCCGGTATTTCGCCTCTTTTGTCAACCCACGTTGTTTCACCAAGGTTGAGGCTCATTCCCTCGAAATAGAAACAGGGTGCATCCTTCATGAATTCCATATTAGGAATTTGAAATTGAAACAGGATGGCA
>CAZRND010000427.1:0-4495 GCA_964601345.1 uncultured Acidobacteriota bacterium
ACGCCTTCGCCCTGGCGTTACGCCGCTCTGGACAAACGGTAAGCAAAACCTCGGTGATATCGGCGGGGTTCTCGGCCGGCAACCGGGGCACGCTGGCGGCGCCCAACTTTGTCATCGCTCCTTGCACCTCGTCCACCGGGGCGACTTGCACGGCGGTGACACCCGGCCTGGGCACCGCATCGGCCGGTTTCCCGGACGGAACCAACGCGCGCCGCGCCCAGGTAAGCGTGCGGCTGGTTTTTTAGCGTTATTCGACAAATAACAAAAGCCGCCTTGACAGCCCGTGAGACGCGCTTATAATTTACGGTCTAGTGCCATTGGTGGACCACACTTCTTGAAGGAGAATCACCTCATGCGATTTAGCAAGTCAATTCTGGCAGTGTTCCTGCTGGCGGCCATGACGGCGTCCTTTGCCCAAACCACGGGCTCCGGAACGATCACCGGCCGCGTCACAGACGCGCAGAATCTCCCCATCGCCGGAGCGGCCGTGGTGGTGCGCAGCACCGACACGGGCACGGAGCGAGCACTGACCACGAATGAAGTGGGAATCTACGTCGCGACGTTCTTGCAGCCGGGCGCCTACGAGGTGAGCGCCAAGAAAGAAGGCTTCGCAACGATGACGCGCAAGGACCTGACCTTGCAAGTCGGTCAGACCCTGGCGCTCGAACTGCAGTTGCCGGTGAAGTCCACGCAGACGGAAGTCACCGTCACGGGCGAAGCGCCCGTCGTCGACACCGACAAGACCGACGTATCGCAGGTCGTGACCCAGACCGCCAAGGACAACCTGCCGATGGCCGGCCGCAACTGGGCTAATTTCGCTCTGCTCACACCTAATGTGACGGCGGACGGAGGCAGCGGCTTGGTGTCATATAGAGGGATTTCCGGGTTGTATAACAGCAGCTCGGTCGACGGCACCAACAACAACCAGGCGTTCTTCTCGGAACTAAAGGGCCGCACCACTTTGGCCTACGTTTACAGCATCGATTCGATCCAGGAATACCAAGTGGCGACGAGCAACTACTCCGCTGAGCTCGGCCAGGCGGCTGGCGGCGTGATCAACGCCGTGACCAAGTCCGGCACCAATGCGATCCACGGGGACCTGTTCTACTACCTGCGGTATCCGACGCTGAATGCTCTCGATCCTCTGAACAAGTCCAAGAACATCCTGACGCAGCCCATCCACCAGCAGCAGCAGTTCGGCGGCAGTGTGGGCGGTCCGCTGATGAAGGACAAGCTCTTCGGCTTCCTGACCTACGACGGTTCGCGCAAGGTTTTCCCGGTGGTGTACACGAGCAGCGGGACCTACCCGCAGACCTGCCTCGCTACGGTTCCTTCCGCGAGTTGCGCGGCGGCAAATGCATACGTCGTCTCCCAGCTTGGCGCGTTCGCGCGATTCCAGTATCAAGACATTGCCTTCGGCAAACTGGACTACAACTACAATCCGGCCAACCGGCTCAACATCTCCTTCAACTTCCTGAATTTCCGCGGCCCCAACTCCTACCAGCCGAACCCCACGTATAACAATTCTTCTCTGGGCGCGAACGGCAAGGTGGTGACGCATGAACGGAACCTGGTAGCGAGCTGGAGTTCCACGATCAATCCCACGACCATCAACAGCTTCAAGTTTCAGTGGTCGCGCGACCTGGCGATTACGGGCGCCAACGCCGCCGCTCCGAGCGTGACGGTCACCAACTTCCTGACCTACGGGCTGCCGAACGCGCTCCCGCGTCCCGCGTTTCCAGACGAGCACCGCCTCCAGTTCTCGGACGTCCTGAACAAGGTGCATGGGAAGCACACCTTCAAAGTAGGTGTGGATTTCAACTTTATCCATGAGCTGCTGATCAACCTGTTCCAGGGCGCCGGCGTTTATACCTACTCGGGCACCAACACGTTTAGCAACTGGGTGGCTGATGTGACGGGCGCCAACCTGGGAGATGGACTGACGGGCCGCCATTTCGCGACCTTCGTGCAGGTGACCGACCCGGTGACGGGCGTCGGCAAGGACGATTTCTACAACAACGACTATGCCTTCTTCGTGGAGGATAGCTGGAAGCCCAAGCCGAACCTCACGTTCAACCTCGGGGTGCGCTACGACGTAAACACGATTCCAGCTCCCGAAAAGCCGAACTTGGCGACGCCGCTCACAACGCTCTACACTTCGACGATCAATATCCCGAAGAACCAGATCGCTCCGCGGCTGGGAATGGCCTGGCAGGTTTCCAAAGGCAACGTGCTGCGCGTGGGCTACGGAATTTTCTACGCCAAGACCTCGAACAGCATGTTCTACGCCACGCGCGTGGAAAACGGCGTGATCCAGCAGACCTTCAACTGCAATCCGACCACGTGTCCAACGCTACGGTTCCCGAATCTGATCTTCACGCCTCCGGGCGGCGCGCCGACCGCTCCTTTCCCGGGCGCTCTGGTCCCGCAGGTGACAAGCTTCACGCCGCCTTCGCTGACGCAGACTTCGCGCGGCCAGGTTCCGGATTTCGCCAACCCGCGCGCCCATGAGGCGGACGTTACCTTCGAGCACCAGCTACCTGGAAACATGAGCATCTCGGCGAGCTATATTGCGACTCGCGGGCAGCGCCTGCCGGTCTTCGTCGACACCAACCTGCTGCCCTCGACGACGACTCGCACCTACGACATCGTCAGCTCCACCGGCAGCACCCTTCGCACCCTGACCGTGCCCTTCTACGCCAACAACGTCGGACCCAACAACTCCGGTCGCATCGATCCGACCGGGCCGGTCCTCACCGGATTCAGCGACGCGAACTCCTGGTATCACAGCTTCGTGTTGACCCTGCGCAAGCCCTTCTCGCGCGGCCTGGAGTTCCTCTTCAACTACACCCTGAGCCGCAACCGCGACAGTGGCGAGCTGCAGGGGAACAGCGGAACGTTTAATGGCGGCGGCACGAACTTCCCCGTCGATCCCAAGAACCGCAAGCTCGAAGCGGGACTCTCCGACCTCGATCAGCGCCAGCGTTTCTCGGGCAGCGTGGTTTGGAAGCCGGATTGGGACAAGCATGTCTCCAACTCGGCGGCCAAGTTCCTGGTAGGTGGGTGGACTTTCTCATCCATCGTATCGATCTATACAGGCCAGCCGGTCACGGGCACCATCAACGGGAATCCAGCCGGCGCGGTTTTGGGCGGACTCACCGGAGGCACCAACAACAATTCCGGCACCGCACTGAACGGCGCGCGTCTGTACGATGAAGTCCGGAATTCCTTCACCGGGCCGGGCGCCGGGAACGTGGACTTCCGGATCGGCCGCACCTTCTCCTACAAAGAGAAGATCCATTTCTCGATCTTGGGCGAAGCGTTCAACCTGTTTAACTTCACGAATTTCTACAGCGTGCTTGCGACGGAGTACAACTACGCCGCAGTCGGTTCGGGCGTCTGCACGGCGGCCAACGGGCACACCACCAACAACTGCGTTGTGCAGAACTTCGGCACGAACGTTGCGCCGACGGGCTCGTTCTTCTATCCCACGAACACGAACAACGCGCTCTCCGGAGCGCGCCAGTTGCAGATCGCGGCACGGTTCAGTTTCTAGGGTTCAAGAAATCACCGAGGGCACAGAGAAGAGGTATAGTTCTTCTCTGTGCTCCTCGTTTCCCTCCTGCTGGCTGTCTTTTCCTATCAACTGACCTACGCCGCCAACGGCTCGGTGGAAATCTCGATCTCGCTGCCCAAGCTTCCGGCCGGCGCGCGTACTCTCGTTATCCCGCGGGCCATTCCGATGGGATATGGCGAACAGCCCTACGACCGCTTCGTGCGCGACGTGAAGGCGCTCTCGCCGTCCGGGGAGTCACTGCCCGTTGCGCGGCAGGATGGCCCGCGATGGCTCCTCGGCGCTCCAGGCAAGCAATTGGGACGCGTTGATTACTCCGTCGACATTGCCGCGATGGAGCGCGAGATTCTTTCCGCTTCCGACGCCTCGAAGGCGCGGCCAGGATATCTCGGCATCCTCGGCTACTCCGTGTTCGGCTACATCGACGGCTACGAGGCCGCGCCGGTGCATCTCGCGATTTCCGGGCCGAAGGATTGGCCCGTCATCTCGACGCTCGGATCGAGTGACGCGCCGAACTTCTACGCCCTGGCCGATTCACAGATCGTGATGGGTCCCAAGATGCAAGTGCGCCGCGTGCCTGGAATGGATGTCGTCCTCTACGCAGAGAAGGAGATCGACGCCGAGAAGCTGACCAGTCAGGCTACAGAAGCCATGAAGCGCGTCACTGCCTGGTTCGGCTCCACGCCGTTTTCGCACTACACCGTGCACGTGGAAGTCCTCGCGCCGGTCTCCGAGCGCCATCAGTACGGATTCAGCATGGAGCATCTTGAGAGCAGCACTTACTACCTGACGAATCCGGAGAGCTTCAGCCTCTACAACTTCGCGCATCACATGGCGCATGCTTGGATTCCGAAACGGGCTTACGGAGAGGGATATTTCCCATTTTCCTGGGAACTCGCTCCGCTCCTCGACTCGATCTGG
>CAZRND010000428.1:0-4490 GCA_964601345.1 uncultured Acidobacteriota bacterium
GGAGCGGGTTGGTATCGGGCGGCATCGGATTTGGCCGGCCTGCCGGCAAGCCGCAAACGATCGAGACCCAGAGCTTGCAGGATCAGATCGAACGAGCGGCCGTCGAAGCGGCGCGACGCCGCTTCGCTCCCGAGTTCCTGAATCGCATCGATACTGTTGTAGTCTTCCGCTCACTCACCTCCGGGCAGTTGCGCCAGATTCTCGACCTGGAACTGCAGATGGTGCAGGACCGCGTCCTGGCCGCGGGCCGCGATCGCTTCATCTTCCGTCTGACCGAGCCGGCCAAGGATTATCTGCTGGCCCAAGGAATCGACCAACGCTACGGCGCGCGTCACTTGAAGCGCGCCATCGAGCGCAGCCTGGTGCAGCCTCTGGCTCATCTCGTGGCCAGCGGACAGGTGCATCAGGGCGACTCCATCGGCATCGATCTTTCGACCGAGCCGGGCGGCAAAGAGATGTCCTTCACGCGGGAAGCCGAGGGCTTGGATCTCCCCTTGAACGACGCGCCGCAATCTGAGCCTGCGACTCCGGGGATCGCGCTGGCCGCCGGACGGCGCCTCTCGAAGCGCGCTGAACCCCGATAAGACACGCTAATATAGAGAAATGCTGATTCGCCGTGCGTCGCTGCTGGCTGTGCTTGTTTCGATCACAGCCGCGGTGGGAACGGCCCGCACTGTCCTGAAGCCCGGCTTCAATCTCTTCTCAAAGGAACAGGAAATCGCGCTTGGCAAGAAGGTCTCTGCCGATGTCGAAAAGCAGATGACCGTCGTCTCCGACGCCGCTCTGAATAATTACGTCGCCGGATTGGGCCGCCGGCTCTCGCGCTTCGCGCCCGATTCCGACTATCCGTTCACGTTCAAAGTCATCAAGGACAAGAACATCAACGCCTTTGCCCTGCCCGGCGGGCCAGTCTACGTTCACACGGGCGCGATCCAGGCGGCCGACAATGAAGGACAACTGGCCGGCGTCCTGGCCCACGAGATTGGCCACGTGGTGCTGCGGCACGGCACGAACAACGCCTCGAAGGCGCAGGTGGCCCAGGTGCCGCTCTCCGTTTTGGGCGGATTGCTCGGTTCCGGCGGCCTGGCGGGAGAGCTCGCTGCCATGGCCGCGTCCTTTGGCGTGAACTCCCTCTTTCTGAAATACTCCCGGGACGCCGAACGGCAAGCCGACTTGATCGGCACGCAAATTCTCTACGACTCCGGATACGATCCCGAACAGATGGCGCGGTTTTTTGAAAAGCTGGAGCAGGAACAGAAGCAGCGTCCGATCGAGTTTCTTTCCGACCATCCCAACCCCGGCAACCGCATCACGCTCGTTCGACGGGAAGTCCAGACGCTGGGAACGCCGAAGAAGTATACCGGCGATGCGACTCAGTTCACCGCGATGCGCACACAAGCCGCGAGCTGGAGCAGCCGACCGGATACTCGCAAGAAGGCGGCCGCGGGGCCGGCCGCGCCCGCCGTCCCCAGCATGGCCCTGAAGAATTACAACGGGCGCGGTTTCCGCATTTCCTATCCTGAAAACTGGCAAGTGACCGCACAGGAGTCCGTGGTCCTGATTGGCCCGAAAGAAGGCATCTCGCGAGACGGGATCTCGCACGGCGCGCTGATCAGCGTCTTTGAGCCGCAAGAGAACGCCCAGGGCCGGATCACGTTGAGCGACGCGACCAACCAGCTCATCGCTCAGTTGCGGCGCAGCAATCCGGGAATGCGCGCTTCGGGATCGCGCCAAAAGGCCACGGCGGGAGGAATCCCGGGCGAATCGGTGATGCTGCTCGGCAACTCGCCCTTCCGCGGCGAGAACGAGCTCGATTGGCTGGTGACGGCGCAGCGTCCGGACGGGAACCTCTGGTACGTCGTCTTCATCGCTCCGGAGAGCGAGTTTCAGGGCCTGCGCCCGACGTTTACGAAAATCCTCGAGAGCGTGCAGTTGGCAAACTGAACGACGCCAGACGTGGTATCGTGAAGAGATGCGGATCATTCTTCACACGGGAAAAGGCGGCGTCGGAAAAACCTCGATCGCTTCCGCGACCGGCGTGGAATTGGCGCGGCGCGGCTACAAGACACTGGTGATGAGCGTCGATCCGGCGCACTCGGTAGCCGACTCGTTCGACCTCGGCCGGCGCCTCATGGATCTCTCCGCGGGACAGCCCACCAAAATCCGCAGCAACCTCTGGATTCAGGAAGTGGACATTCAGAAGGAAGTGCAGCACCACTGGAAGCACGTCCACGGTTATGTCGCGAGCCTGCTCAACATCAGCGGCTTGAACGAAATCATCGCCGAGGAGCTCGCCATCTTCCCTGGGATGGAAGAGGTCAGCTCGCTGATGTACATCAATCAGTACATCCGGGATGAGACCTTCGACGTGATCCTGCTCGACTGCGCGCCCACCGCCGAGTCGTTGCGCTTCGTCTCCATCCCCGACACGCTCCAGTGGTACATGGACCGGCTCTTCAGCGACACGCTCTTCACTCTGGAACGGCGCGTGGCCAAAGTCATGCGTCCGGTCATCAACACCTTCAGCCCGGTTCCCCTGCCCGAGGACGAGTGCTTCGCCAACATCAAAACTCTCTATGAGAGTCTGAAGGGCATCGACAAGATTCTCTCGAATCCGAAGATCACTACCGTGCGCCTGGTAACGACGCCGGAAAAGGTCGTTCTAAAAGAAACGCAGCGCGCGTTCACGTTCTTCTGCCTCTACGGGCTCACCGTCGACGCCGTCATCGTCAACCGCCTCTTCCCCGAAGACCTGCGCGACGATTTCTTCCGTGGATGGAAGACGACCCAGGAACGCCACATGACCAGCGTCGGCGAGTTCTTCTCTCCGGTGCCCATCTGGCGCGTCCCGCTCTTCAACAATGAGATTCTCGGCTTCCGCGAGCTCGACCGCTTGAGCAAGTCTCTCTACGGCCTGCGCGATCCGTCCGCCGTCTTCTATCACGAGTCCCCTTACCGCTTTGGAAAAGCGGACGGCGTCTATCAGCTCCGCCTGAAGCTGCCCTTCATCGAATCCGAGGATATGGACCTGTTCAAGCACGGCGACGAGCTGATCCTGCGCATCGGCGGATTCAAGCGCCACATCGCTCTGCCGCATCGCATGGCCAACCTGGAACCGAATGGATCGAAGATCGTCGACGGCGAAGTGATCATCACCTTCCACAAGACTTCGGAGTCTTCGAAAGTCACGGAACTCCCGAGAGCCGCCCACCAAAGGAAATAGAAGCATGCGAGTGCGTGTGCTCTTCTTTGGAGTCCTGCGCGAGATCACCGGCGCGTCCGAAGACACCGCGGAGCTCGAGCCGGGCGCCTCCGTCGACCGGCTCTTCGAACAGTACGCCGCCCGATTTCCGAAAATCGCCGCCATGCGCGATTCCATTGTGATGGCGCGCAACCGCGAGTTCAGCGGCGGATCGGTCGCGCTCGCCGAAGGCGACGAGGTGGCCCTGCTGCCGCCCGTTTCGGGAGGCAGCGGTGACACCGTTATCGAGCTGATGCGAGCACCCATCGATGCGCGCGCTCTCGTGGCGCGCTTGCAGCGCGGCGAGGATGGCGCCGTCGTGACCTTCGAAGGCGTCACCCGCAATAACTCCGGCGGCCGCTCGACACGTTATCTCGAATACGAGGCCTACGAGCCGATGGCGCTTTCGCAAATGCGGACCCTGGCAGATGAAATCAAGGCGCGATGGCCGGTCGACGGCGTCGGCATAATCCACCGGCTCGGACACCTCGAGATCGGCGAAGCCAGCGTCGTGATCGTTGTGACGTCGGCGCATCGCAAGGCCGCGTTTGAAGCGTGCCATTACGCCATCGATCGCCTGAAGAAGTCAGTCCCGATCTGGAAGAAGGAATTTTTCACCGACGGCGAGGTCTGGGTCGAGGGCGAAGTGCTCAGTCCGGAATCTTAATTCGGGTGTAAACTGTGCGGCATGAATACCAAACGCCTCTACGGGGTTCTTTTCCTGGCTTTGGCGGCGACGGCCGCCCTTTCGGCGCAAGCCGCCAAGCATCCACTCAAGCTGGACGACATGCAGCGGATGAAGAACGTCGGCGATCCGCAATGCTCGCCCGACGGCCAGTGGGTCGCCTACACGGTCTCGGCCATCGACGTGAAAGAGGACAAGAGCAACACGCACATCTGGATGATCGGCTACGACGGCAAGAACGATCGCCAGGTCACATCGAGCCAGGACAGCGAGTCGGGACCGCGCTGGAGTCCGGATGGCAAGTATCTGGCCTTCACCTCGTCGCGCGCGGGGAAGACGCGCGGCAACCAGGTGTGGCTGCTCGACCGGAGCGGCGGTGAAGCGCAGCAGCTCACCGAAGTAAAAGGACGCCTCGGCGGCTACGAATGGTCGCCTGATTCGAGGCGCCTGGCGCTGGTGGTCAGCGATCCCGACCCGGATGCCGATCCCGCAGAGGGCGGCGCGCCCGGAGGCGCGGCGCCAGCCGCGGGTGGGGGCGGACGCGGCGGCGCAGGCGGCCGAGCG